>JBIOYB010000500.1:0-32717 GCA_044869915.1 Allorhizocola sp. | reverse complement strand
ATTAGTGTCCAGTGCGCGATCGTGTCCTGGTCGAGGCACGTAAGCTGGTGCGGTGCTGGTCGTTCATGGTCTATGGAGATCGGGACGCCTGGCCCTGTGGGCGGAGGATTCGACCTTGCCGGCGTCGGGCGGCGCCGGTGGGCACCCGTTCGCGGTGCGGCCCGAGCTTGACGGCGAGCCCGGGTCGGTGACGCTGATGCTACCGACCGTCGCGGGGCGCCCCGCCGATTCGCCCGAGCTCGTCCGCGACGAGGAGCCGGTGGGCGGGCCGGTGACACTCGCGCCGTGGGCCGTGCCGACCTCCGAGTTCGAGCCGTTCGAGGCGCTCGCGCTGCTGTGCGAGCTGCCCGCCGAGACCATGGGCGCGTCCGTGCGGCATCTCGGGCAGGTCGCCGACTTCGCCCGCGACCTGGTCAAACGCGGCCGGGTGCTGCCGTGGGTCGACGAGCTCGCGGGTCGCGAGCGGCGGTGTGTGTGGCGACCGGTGCTCACCGGCGCCGACGCGGCCTGGGCAAGGTCGCTGGCGATGGCGCAGCCGCCGGTGGCGCGTGCCTTCGCCGACCTGGAGGAGACGCTTGACGACCTCGTGGACGCGGCGGTCAAGGCGATTGTCGACGACGACCAGGCGTGGCTGGGCACGCTGACCGCCGGCACCGCCGAGATGCAGGCCGGACTGCGGGCGTGGCAGCGCGACGCGCATGGCAGCGCCATCCGCGCGTGTTTCCGGCTCGTCGAGCCGTCCTCGCCGGAGGAGGTGGACTGGCGCATCGAGTTCGCGCTGCAGCCCGCCGACGAGCCGAGCCTCGTGGTGCCGGCCAAACGGGTGTGGAAGGGGCGCGCTCTGCCCAAGCGGCTGCTGGCCAAGCCGCGCGAGACCCTGCTCGCCGAGCTCGGCCGCGCCAACCGGTTGTGGCCGCAGCTCGAGGACGCACTGCACACCGCGCAACCGTCCGAAATGGAGCTCGATGCGGCACGGGCGCACAGTTTTCTGCGCGAGGCCGCGCCCCTGCTGCACACGGCCGGTTTCGGCGTGCTGCTGCCCGGCTGGTGGGGCAAACCAAGCTCCCAACTCGGCGTGCGGATCAAGGCGAAGTCGAAGGCGGCACCCGGGACCGTTGCCACGCAAAGCGGGTTGGGATCGCTGGTCGACTTCGAGTGGGAGCTCGCGCTCGGCGACGAGCCACTGTCCGAAAAGGAGCTCCGGGCGCTCGCCAAGCTCAAGACCCCGCTGGTGAAGGTGCGCGGCCAGTGGATGGAGCTCGACGCCAAACGACTCGCGCAGGGTCTGAAGCTGCTGCAGAGTGGCGGCCAGATGACGGTTGCTGATTTGTTTCATCACGCGCTCGGGACCGACGAAGACCGGCTGGGCCTGCCCGTCACGTCTGTGTCTGCCGACGGCGAGCTGGGCGACCTTCTGTCCGGTGCGCCGCTCAAGCTCATCGAGCCGCCTTCCACCTTTGTTGGCGAGCTGCGTCCGTATCAGCAAAGAGGACTGTCGTGGCTCGGATTCCTTGAGACACTTGGACTCGGCGGGGTCCTGGCCGACGACATGGGCCTGGGCAAGACCGTGCAGCTGCTCGCGCTCATGGCCGCCAACCCGGGCCGCACGCTGCTCGTGTGCCCGATGTCGTTGGTGGGCAACTGGGAGCGCGAGGCGGCCCGCTTCACGCCTAAGCTGCACGTGCATGTGCACCACGGCGCGGCCCGCGACATCACGCAGATGGGCGACGCCGATCTGGTCATCACCACCTATTCGGTGGCTTCGCGCGATGCCGCCATCCTGGCCGAAATCCCTTGGCACCGCGTGGTTGTCGACGAGGCCCAGGGGATCAAAAATGCGGCCACCCGGCAGGCGACGGCGATCCGCTCGCTGAAGGCGGCCAATCGCGTGGCTGTGACCGGTACCCCCGTAGAGAATCGTTTGGCAGACCTCTGGTCCATTATGGAATTCGCGAATCCGGGGCTGCTCGGCCCGGCCGCGACCTTCAAGCGCACCTATGCCGTGCCGATCGAGCGCCACGCCGACGAGCCCGCGGCCGAGCGGCTCAAGCGGATCACCGGGCCGTTCATCCTGCGGCGCCTCAAGACTGACAAGACCATCATCAGCGATCTGCCCGAAAAGCTGGAGATGGAAGTGCTTTGCAACCTGACCGCGGAGCAAGCATCGCTGTATCAAGCGGTGGTCGACGACATGATGGACAAGATTTCATCTAGTACGGGCATTGAGCGCCGCGGGCTGGTCCTAGCCACGATGACCAAACTCAAGCAGGTGTGCAACCATCCGGCGCAGCTGCTGCACGACGGGTCCCGCCTAAGTGGACGGTCGGGCAAGCTCGCGCGGCTCGAGGAGATCCTGGAGGAGGTGCTGGCGGCCGGAGAGAAGGCGTTGCTGTTCACGCAATACGCGTCGTTCGGGGCGATGCTGCGCTCGCACCTGTCGGCCCATTTCGGGCGCGAGGTCATGCTCCTGCACGGCGCGGTCAAGGCCGAGGAGCGCAGCGCCATGGTGCGGCGTTTCCAGTCCGGCGCGCCCAGTTCGCCCGCGCTGTTCGTGCTCTCGCTCAAGGCGGGTGGGACCGGTCTCACGCTGACGGCCGCCAACCATGTCGTGCACGTGGACCGCTGGTGGAATCCGGCGGTCGAGGACCAGGCGACGGATCGCGCGTTCCGGATTGGACAGAAACGTAACGTGCAGGTGCGCAAGTTCGTGTGCGCGGGCACCGTCGAGGAGAAGATCGCCGCGATGATCCGGGACAAGCGCGGGCTCGCCGGACGCATCGTCGGCACCGGCGAGCAGTGGATCGCCGAACTGTCCAATGCCGATCTGCGCGACCTGTTCGCGCTCGAGTCGGGGGCGGTGTCACAGTGACGTTTCCGTCCGATGCCGATCTGCGCGACCTGTTCGCGCTCGAGTCGAGGGCGGTGTCACAGTGACGTTTCCATACGGGAAGACCGTGCAGGTCGAGGGCGGGCTCAAGGCGCGCAGCACGCGCGGCGCCATCGGCGAGACCTGGTGGTCGCAGCGGTTCATCGCCGTGCTGGAATCGTTCTCACTCGGCACGCGGCTCACGCGCGGGCGCAACTACGCGCGCAAGGGGCAGGTGCTGGCACTGACCGTGGCGCCGGGCGTCGTGGAGTCCACCGTGCAGGGCTCGCGCGAGACGCCGTACAGCGTGAGCATCGGCCTGCCGGTGTTGGGCGGCGACGCCTGGGCCGCCGTAGAGACCGCTATCGCGGCAGAAGCCGTTTTCAGCGCACGTCTACTCGCCGGCGAGATGCCGGCCGCGCTCGAAGACGTCTTCGTCTCCGTCGGCGCTCCGCTGTTCCCCACTAAGCTCGGTCAGCTCGCGATGTCGTGCTCCTGCCCCGACTTCGCCGTGCCCTGCAAGCACATCGCGGCCACGTTCTACCTGCTGGCCGAGGCGTTCGACGACGACCCGTTCCAGATCCTGCTGTGGCGCGGCCGTTCGCGCGAGGCCCTGCTGGCCCATCTCGGCTCGGCCCCTTTCGCGCAGGACGAGCCACCGCCGCCCTCGCCCTTCGCCGACGTGGTCCTGCCGCCGCTGGAGGAGATGCTCGACCGCTTCTGGGTCGCGCCCGTACCGTTGCCGGAGCGCCCGCCCGTGCTCGAAACTGCCCCCGATCTGCTCCTGCGCCAGCTCCCCACGCCGGGCGCCGCCCTCGGCGGGGCCTCCCTCATCGCCAAGCTCCGCCCGCTCTACGAACGCCTCGCATCCGAAAAGGACTAACCACCCGCCGGCCACGCTTCCGCCGCGCCAGCACTCGAATTCGCCAAACTCCACGCGCCCCCGGTGGGCGCCTCCCCCGCGCCACGCGGCACGAGCCGGCGCCGCGCGGGCCGTCGCCACACGGACAGTCGCCGCGGACCGTCGCTGTGCGAGCCGTCGCCACACGAACCGTCGCTGCGGACTGGCGCCACACGAGCCGTCGCCACACGAGCCGTCGCCACACGAGCCGGCGCCACACGGACAGTCGCCGCGGACTGGCGCCACACGAGCCGGCGCCGTGCGAGCCGGCGCCGCGCGAGCGTTCTTGGCGGCGGCAGGTCAGCCGCGCGCACAGCGCCGGAGCCCGGTTGTGGTTGCAATCGTTGTCACGCTTCTTGGCATGGAAACCGTTTGCCCGAGCTCCAGGCGTGACAGCGATCGAGACATCTCTGCCGCGAGGCGGGGGCGCGCCCCGGCGGAGGGCTGGCGTTTGACAGGGCCTCAGGCGATCGGGGCGTAGAGATCGGTCTGCATCAGCTCGGGAGAAGCGGCCTCGTGACCGATGACGTAGATCTCGAAGCAGATCTCCTCGCGCAGCCGGTAGCCACCCTCCGGGATGTGTCTGCCGTAGACGGCCTCCCAGGCTCGAGGCAGCCCGGATGGATGGCCCATGTATTCGGCCCTGAGGAAACGCCCGGCCGGCAACCAGACCTCCTCGAGGTCGCCGATATCGGTCTCGTCGGCGACGATGCGCCCGGCGATCGAGCGCAGCTCGGTTTCCGGCACCGTCTCCTGATCGTCGTAGAACACCGCCACGTGCGGTCCGGCGGGCAGGCCGAGCGACTCGGCCCGGGCCGCGAGCCCGCCGAACGCCTTGCCGATCTGCCAGTACGGCCCGGTGTGGCTGACTGCGGCCACCCGCTGCCGGGTGAGCTCGACCGGTTCGACCTTCATGTCTGGGCCTCCTCTGTGTATCGGGTGGAAAACGGTGTAGCCGCCGTTGACGTAGTGCACGCCGTTTTCTGTGCGGATGCCCAGGCATTGCCCGCCGGCAGCGCGAAACGCCGACGGCGCCGCATCGAACATCGTGTGGAACGCCTTGGCGAACGCGTCCGGGGTCAGGTAACCGGCTTCTGCCGCGATCTGGGCGACCGTCGCGCGCGTGTCGCGTAGCCGGTGCGCCGCACGTTCCAGGCGCAGGCGCCGTGCCAGCTCGCGTGCCGACTCGCCCACGAGCGCGTGGAAGATGCGGTGGAAGTGATACGGCGAAACAAACGCTCCGGCAGCCAGCTCGTGCATGCCGGGCGGGTCGTCCAGGCAGCGCTCGATTTCGTCGACCGCCCGGCGGACCATCAGCTCGTACTCGAAACCGGTCTCCTCGCTCACGACGTCACTATAGAAACGCCGACCCGTCTTTCACCCGTCCCCGTTTGCGATCTTGCCTGGCCTGCGGGCACGCGGGCCAGGCGGGTCAGACCAGACGGACCACACCAGGCGGGCACGCGGGCCAGGCGGGTCAGGCGGGCGGGCACGCGGGCCAGGCCAGGCGGGCACGCGGGTCAGGCCAGGCGGGTCAGGCGGGCGGGCACGCGGGCCAGGCGGGCGGGCACGCGGGCCAGGCGGGCGGGCCAGGCCAGGCAGGTCAGACCAGGCGGATGTTGAGTTCGACCTCCCACTGGGTCTTTCGCGGCTCGATCCGCGGATCGGTGAGGGTAGGCCTCGTACCGGCAGGTGAACCGGTCTCCGTCCGGTGCGTTGTCCCGGTCGAGCGCGATGCCGTTCTCCCGGGCCCACTGCAGCAGGGGACGGTTGGCGCGGATGGCGTGATCGCGGTAGGTCAGCGTCGCGTAATCGCCGGCGGGAAGCACATCCGCGCGCACTCGGTCGTCGCCGTCGAGCCGGTCTCGAGTCATGACACCGATCTCTATTTCCATCGGGCCGTTCATGTCGACGACGTACAGGCGAAAGAAGAACGGGCCGGCATCTTCCACGCCATTGGTCTTGAGCCACGCGGCGAGCTCGCCCATCAGTTCGTCGCGCACCCGCAGCATGCCGCGAAACGGCGTAATCAGACGGATGCCGGCGTAGTCGAGTCCGGACCGCCGCACGACCCGTGGCGGCAGGATCATCTCCATGGTGTCTCCGCGATCGCCGAAACGGGATAGGCGACATCGAATCGCGTTTCGGTGCCCGGATAGATTTCGTACGGGTGGCCCGTGCACATGATCTCCGGCCGCGCGTCGGTCCACGCCTCCAGGGCGTCATACACGCGCAGGATCAACGGAAGATCCTCGTATTCGGCCGGCACCGGCAGATAGGCCTCGGTGTGCGCCGGCACGAGCCGGATGTGCAGGTCATCGGCTGGCTCGACGCTGCCGTCGTAGGCGATCGCCACCTCGACAAGCCCCTCGCTGTCCGGCGTGATCAGCTCCTCGAAGCGCACAAACATGGTGCCGTCGCCGGAAAGCCCGCTGTCGCACAGGTGCGCGCGGATGTCCCGCTCGGCCTCGCGTATCAGCGTGGGCAGCTCGTTCGAGTCGATCCGGCGACTGCGGCACACCACCTTCGTCGCGGGTACATCCCGCAGGGCGACCGCGCCGGTGATGGCTGTGACGTCGGCGGGCATGTGCACCGCCTCGATCGCCGCCGCCCGGTCGTCGAGCAGCTTACGCTGGGTGTGCAGCCACCCACGCAGCTCCAGGGCCCTGGCCTCGGGCGTGAGATCGGCGAGGAAACCGATCCTGGCAAGCGGGATCCCGAGGCGGCGCAGGCGGCCGATCAGGCGGGCCCGCGGCAGCTGTTCGGGCAGGTAGTAGCGGTAGCCGGTCGCGGGATCGACACTCGCCGGCAGGAGAAGCCCCCGCTCGGCGTACAGGCGCAAGGCCTTGGGCGACAAGCGCGCGGCCGCGCCGAACTCGCCCGCCAGCAGGTACTTGCGTTCCACACCAGCCAGTCTGCGCCACGCCCCAGGGGCCAGGTCAAGCCCGCCACCACGCCACGGCCCGCCCCAGCACCATGGCAGGGTTCAAGCGCGGCGCCGCGGCAAAGCAAAGCCACGGCGAGGCCAACCCGGCCCGCTGTGGCAAGGTCAAGTCTGGTGCCATGGCGGGCCGGCGAAGATGTCCTCGTGCGAGGGTTTGAGGCCGAGGTTCGCCCACAGGGCTTCGCTGGCATACCAGTGGTCGGTGGTCAGCAGCGACATCACGCGCGGGGTGACTTCGGGTCCCGGGCCGAGGTCTAGCGGCGCCGTCGCCTTCGCCAGTTCGCGGGTGGCGACGGGCACGGGGTGGTTGGCGTGGTGGACCGAGCCGCGGGGCAGGCGCTGCGGGTCGCGCACGATGGTGTGGATGAGGCGGGCGAGATCGTATGCGCCGATGACCGACAGCAGCGCCGGGCAGGTGGTAACGGTCTCTGGCTGGACCCGCAGGGCCGCGCTCAGGGCGGGCAGGAACCAGCGATCGCCTTCGCCGTACACAAACATAGGTCTTAAAACGATGCCACCCGCCTCGATGACGATTTTCTCGGCGGCCAGGCGGGATTGGCTGATCGGTGAGACCGGTTTCGGCTCGACGGCGTTTTCCATGATGCCGCTGTGGGTCCCGGCGCCGTAGACGGCGGCCGTGCTCAGATACACGATGTTTTTGGTTCCAGACCGAAGTGCTTGCGTGACAATGGCCTCGCTGCCCCGGCGGTTGACCAGATCGCAGCGTGCGGCGTCGGGACCGATGTATGACGCGAGATGCACGACAGTGTCGACGCCGTCGCAGAGACCGGTCAACCGTTCGGGCCGTCCGAGGTCGGCGCGGATCCACTGGGCGTCCGATGCCGTCGGCGGCGACGTGTGGTGTGCCGTGGCGCGCAACGCGATGCCCGGGTCGCGCTCGAGCATCGCGCATACATGCGAGCCGATGAAACCGGTCGCACCGGTGAGCAGGACGGTCCGCGTCATGGGCGCAAGCGGCGGGAGAGGTGTTCGACGATGTGTTGTGCGTCCCGGCCGACGCCGTACAACAGCGACGAGCTGGCCGTGTGCATGAAGCGCAGCCCGAGCAGATACAGCCCCGGAATGGTCGTGACGCCACGGTGATGTTGCGTCACATCGGCCCGGATCCAGCCGAAGTCGTGGGTGTATCCGGTTGCCCACACGATCGTGTTTGGAGTGTCCACAATCGACTCGAGTCGGCCGGTCAGCGTGATGCCGTGCGCCTCGGCCACCTCCGTCAGCGGTGGGCCGCAGTAGGCGTCGCTCGTGGCCTTGGCCAGCTGGCGACCCAGCGGCGTGTCCGCGGCCATCTCGTAGAAACCCACATCGTCCAGCCAGCGCATCAGATCGGCCTCGCGATCGCGGCCGTCGTCGGGGATGGCCAGCTCCTGCGCCGCGATCGCGCCCATGGTCTGGACGAGCTGCGCGCCGGTGACCCGCCTTGGCACCCTTGGATTGCCGCCACAGGCCAGGGTCACATCATGGTCCTTGGCGAGCTCGATCGCAATGCTGACACCGGAATTGCCCGAGCCGATGACGAGCACGCCGCCGTCCGGGATCTGACTCGGATTCTTATATTCACTTGTGTGTACCTGGAAAGCGCCGGCCGCATCGGCGGCGAACCGCGGGATCCGGGGGAGGTGGTAGTGCCCGGTAGCAACGATTACCGCACGCGCGTCCATCTCCCCGTGCGCTGTGCTGGCAGTGAAACCGGTCTCTGTCGGGCTCAGCTCGGTCACCCGCGTATGCCAGCGGACCGGCGCTTCAAGCCATTCACCGTAGTCTTGCAGGTACCCAATAGTCGTTGCCTTGGGCGAGAAGCCGTCAGCATCGCCGGGGTAGGCCATGCCCGGCAGCGAGTTCATCCAATTAGGAGTAATCATCTCCAGCGAATCCCAGCGAGCACGCCAAGGATCGCCAAACCCGCCCCCGCCGTCAACGATGACGTGTTCGAAACCATAGTGGCGCAACCAATAACTAGCGGCCAAGCCCGCCTGGCCCGCCCCGATCACCAAAACCCCCGGCACCGGTCACCTCACCACACGTAAGGGAACAGGCGCCGCCTGCCCTGGGCAAACTCGGCGTAACCAGGCATCTGCAGCAGCAGCCGCTCCTCCACACTGATACGCCACAGAAACGCCGGAATCACCATCGCCAGCAGAGTTACGGCGCTCGCCGCATTGAGCAGCACGATGGTCATGCTCGCATGGGCCAGGATGACACCGGTGTAGGCTGGATGGCGGACAAACCGATACGGTCCGGTCGTCACGATTCGATGGTCTGTCAGGGTGCGCACGCGGCGTGAGTAAAATCTGCCCAGCGTGCTGATGGCCGAGCGGCGCACCGCCACACCGACCGCAAAGAGCGCCATGAGCGCGAGCATCCACGGGTGCCACCGGGTCCACACCGGAGGGACAAGCAGCGCGCACCCCAGGTTGGCCATGCGCGCCACGATAATCGCCTGCCCAGTCCCGCGATCGTCGCTCTGCGCCTCCGCACCGGGGCGGCTCAACGCCACACGGGACTCGGTGACCAGCCACACCAGATACGCAACCGCGAACACGATCGTCGCGATGCTCCTATCGTCCCGGACCGCCTGCATGACGAGCGCACTGAGCACAATGAGAACGCCCGCGAAAAACACCGCCGGGATCGGAATCCGCTGCAACATCCTCATCCCTCACCAGCTCCGGCAACCAACCCAGCCGCCTCAACCCTCTGCCCCGCTCCAGCCGTTGAGACCGCTTCGCCAGCACCGGTCGCCCGGCCGGCCTCGGGTGTCTCACCCGCTCCGGCCGTTTGACTCGCTCCAGCGGCCCCGCCCGGCTCGGCCGCTTCGTCTGCATCGGTCGCCTGGCCCGCCTCGGGCGTCTCGAGCGCTTCGCCTACCCCGGCCGATCCGCCCGTCGCAACCACATCGGCCGCCCCGGTCGCCCCAATCGGCTTGACCGCTTCAACCGCCGTAACGGCTTTAACCGCCGTGACCGCTTCAACCGCCGTAACGGCTTCAACCGCCGTGACCGCTTCGCCCGCGAGCCGCACGGTCTCCGGACTCACGTCGCCCCAAACCGTCGGCACGAACACCTCGCCGCCGATGAGCACAATCCTCGCCGGGCCGCGCTCCCGCAACACGAGCCCATCGGCTAGGTGACGCTCCTCATATGGTTCGGATCGGGGCGGGGCGGCCGGGCCCGGGTAGGATGGGTCCAACGCCAACTCGCGCCAAACCTGTTGCGGGAGAAGGCGCCAGCACACATTGCGACCGACCGGCCAGTGCCCGTCACCACTCGCCAAGCGCGGTCGCAGGTCGGTGGAGAAGTAGCGCCGCGCCTCCTCCCCCACCGATCGCGCCTCTCGCGAGGATGCGCCACGGGCAAGCTCGTCAGCCTCGGCGTGCTGTGCAAAGTGCTCGCCGCGCTCGGCCGCCGGCAGGCCGCCCGGCACCAGCCCTCGCGTGGGTTCGAAGGCCGTGGGGTCGAAGGCCGTGGGGTCGACGAGGGGCAGCCGGTGCGCTTGGGCGGGATAGATCGCGGCGACCTCGGCCAGCAGCTGCGCGAGCACGTCCAGCGCATTGGCGCACCTGCACAGCTCGATGACGGACGACCAGTCCACGTCGCGGCCGCCACCGACGCTGTCGCTGGCTCCGATATTGCCGCTGGCGCCCGCATTCGCGTCACCGGCGTCATGGGTGTCACCGGCGTCATAGGTGTCACCGGCGTCATAGGTGTCGGCGATGAGCACGTGCAGGTCGTTGATGTCCTTCATGGACAGTCGCGTGTCGCCCAGGGCGTGGGCCACGGTCAGCGCGATGGCCGATTCGCGGTTGGGCACCGACACCTCCGTGCCGCGTATGCGTGCCTTCTCCCAACCGATGAGCGGCATGCGCCCGGCATGCCCCACCGAAAAGGCTCCAATGTGGACATCGATCCGCGCGTAGGGCACCGGATCGGGCCCGTCGGAAAACCGTAGCAGGGCCAGCTGACCGTACATCACGCCGTGCTCGTCCCACTTGAGCCACGGCACCTCGAGCACGTCCCACGGCCATCCTGCCGCGCGCATTTCCGTCACATACGCCAGCGCTGAAGCCCAGTCACCGGCGTGCAGGTCGACATCGCCAGCATGCCGCACGTCGGGCCGCGGGTAGCGTGCCTGCATGGCCAAGCCCTTGATGACGCGCAGGCCGTGCCGCGCCGCGGCCGCGACGGCGGCATCGGTGAGCGCGGCCGTGTCCTCGTGCCGCCGCCGCTCGACGGTATCGGTGGCGCGCAACAGCTTTGCCAACGGCGCATCCGAGCCCGCCAGACGCCCCACCGCGAGCCGGACCACCTTGGACTGCACTGTGGCCGCGTGCAGCCGCTCCGGGTCGAGCACATCGCCGGCGGAGGTGGAGCTGCCTGACGACGCGAGACTGCCAGGCAAAGCAACGCCGCCGAGTGGGGCGCAATCACTGGGAAAAGGGAGAGAGGCGGGCATGGGGGCGCCGTCTAGGCGGCCCAGTGCGGTGACGGCCTGCCAGTAAGCGCTGTCCATGTTACCCATTCCGGCGCGGTGCGAAGTACATCGACGAACAAAGCACAGCGTTGCTCCAATCATCGAACGCGATCCCTGCCGCGGCCAGGTTGCGGCTCACCCATGACATGTCCATGGGCGGCCCGTCGGGGTCGAACGGCTGGGCCAGGATCCGGGCCGGCGGACTGGACGCGGCACCCCCGCTCAGGTGCTGGCGGACCCGCTCGCCCGCGTCGTGCGCGCACAACGATGCCCCACCGATCAGCTTGATGACCAGCTCGCGCCCGTCGTCATCGAGAGAGTCCCACAGCCGGAAGGCAATGCCGGACCGCAGCGCGCTCACGACTTCGCAGAAACCGCGCGTCTCCTTGGCCTGCGAGGCCTCCAGCACATCGATCAGCGGATCGAGCTTGTCGCCATCATGCCACGACAGGCTTTCCACCGGACCGCCCAGCAACAGATCGGCCTCCCGCCGCGCGAACTCCGGCGTGTCCGAACAGTGCAGCAGGCTCAGGATCGAGTTGATGGCACGCAACTGCGCACGGATCGAGCCCGGCTCGGACTCCCCCGGCCCGGAAGCGCCTTTGATCGCCTTGAGGCGCCGGTACCAGTCGTCAATGGACGGTCCTTCGCGCTGTGGCACCAGCCGCAGGGCGATCGCCGGGCCGAGCGCCATGCGCGCGTCCAGCGCCCGATAACGATATGCGTCAGCGGTATTGACCAGGTGTGCCTCGTAAAGCCCGTCCAAATCCACCGTCGTGATGTCAGTAATCCGGAACGCCGCAACACGCAGCCCTTCGGAGCGCAACCGGTCGACGATCGGGCGCACGAGGTGGCGCCTGACCGAATCCGGTGTGATGAGGCTGAACATGGCCGCCGCCCAAGGTGAACCAGGCGATTCAAGCATGCTGCACCCCGCGCAGTCGCGTGTAGACGGTCGGCGAGACCGCCAGGATGTCCCAGGTCATCACGGCCTCCACTGCTTCACCACAGCGTGCGGTGATGGTGAACTCGAGCCGGTTGCGGGACACGACCGGCTCCATCGCGAACAGACGCACGGCGCCCGTCCGAGGGAACGCCTGCGGCATGCTGATCCCCAGCCTGCCCAGAATCAGTTTCCGGTCCAGCTCCAGGCCGCACACCTCGTGGCACATCAGCGTCATGAACTGGCGTGTCGCCTCCACGACGTCGAGTGGACAGTGAACGGTCTCGAATCGCTTGGTCCGCACCGCCTCCGACGGCACGTAGTCCACGGCGAATCCGGCCTCGGCCTTGCGCAGCGCGGTGACGACGACGTTTTCGGGCCTGTGCCGGTGCACCAGCACGGCATCGGCCAGCTCCGTGTCTATCTCCGCGTCTGGTTCAGTGTCTATTGTGGAGTCTCCGGCTAATCTGCCCGATTGGATCCCAATCGTGCCCACTGTGCCGCTACACACGATCCGATCCGCCTGCGCCAGCTTGACCTGCCATCGGCACGGGTCGCCCTCGCCAAGCGGGGCAACGGACACGACGGCCGGGGTGTCCTTCTCGACATAGCGCGTGAACTCCAGGTCGAACCTCCCCGTGGCACAGTCCACACCGGACGCGAGCTCGGCCAGCTCCGCGATGCCATGCAGGATAAGCATCCCGGGCAAGTGGTCGAGCCCGTGGTCGAAGAACACCGTGTCGGTCTCGTCGACGATCAGCGGTGCGCTCCACCAGCCCGCGTCACACGTGGGCTTCCCAATGCAAATTCGATGTGTACGAATGATGAAGTATTTAATTAGGACCACTCGGTTGTCAACTGAGTGCGGCTAGAGGATTCAGTGAACTTGCTCGTTGACCAGCCACGCGGCGTGCAATTTCGCATATGGTGAACCGGTTGCGGCCACCAGCTCCTCGTGCGTCCCCCGCTGCACCACCCGCCCGGCATCCACGACGATCACCTCATCCGCGTCGCGTGCCGTCGCCAGCCGGTGCGCGATGGCAATCGTCGTCCGCTTGCGCGACACCGTCTCCAGCGCCCGCCGCAACCGCAGCTCCGTCGCCGGGTCCACCGCGCTGGTCGCCTCGTCGAGGATGAGCAGGTCGGCGCCTGTGGCGTGCGCCCTGGCGAGCGCGACCAGCTGGCGTTCCCCGCCCGACAGGCCTTCGCCACGCTCGCCGATCCCCGTATCGAACCCGTCGGGCAGGCCCGTAATCCAGTCCGTAAGCCCCAATTCGGCCATTACCGCGGCCACCTCGTCATCCGCCATCGTCCGTCCAAACCGGATATTGTCGGCCAGCGTGCCCCGGAACAGAAACCCGTCCTGCGGCACGAGCGTCACCCGCTCGCGCAGCGACTCCCGCGCCACCTGCCCGATCGCCACGCCCGACAGCAGAATCTCTCCGCTCACCGGCTCGGCCAGCCGGGTCAACAGCTTGGCGAGCGTCGTCTTGCCGGCACCGGTCTCACCGACGATGGCCACCCGGCTTCCCGCCACGATATCGAGGTCGACGTCCTTCAAAACCTCTGATTCGGACCCGGCATAAGCAAAAGAAACGCTACGCACCAGCACATCGATCGGTCCCACGGGCAGCTCCACCCCGTCGGCCGGCTCTTTCACCGCCGGTTCGATGTCGAGCACGTCGAGCACCCGCTTCCACCCGGCGATGGCGTTTTGCAGCCCGTTGAGCATCTCCGAGGCCACCTGCGCGGGCCAGGCGAACAGTGCCACCAGAAACAGGAACGCGGTGATTTCTCCGACGGTCATCGTGCCCGCCGCGCCCAGCAGCACACCGACCACGACGGTCGCCGCCAGCGCCGCGCCCGACGCCAGCTCGCCAACTGTGAACGCCGTGACCGTGAGCCGCGCCGCCCGCCGCCCGGCCCGATCGTGCGCCTCGACCGCGCGATCCAGGCGTGCGGCCGTCCGCGCGGACACGTTGTAGGCCCGGATCACCTCGGCACCGGCCACGCTTTCGGAGATGATGCCCAGCATGGTGGCCGACCGCGCGCGCACCTCGCCATACGCCTCCGTCAGCGCCCGCATGCACGCCCGCACCAACCAAACCACCGGCGCGAACACGACAAACACGACCAGAGCCAGCTGCCACGAATAGGCGAGCATCACCGCCGCGGTAACCGTTGTCTGTCCAATGCAGATCAGCAGCACGACGCCGTTCCACTGGAGGAATCCCGTGATCTGGTCGACGTCGCCGGTCGCCCGCGACACCAGCGCACCGCGCGGATGCGACTGCAGCTGCGCCAGCGAAAGCTCGTGCACATGCCGGAACACCTTGACCCGCACGGCCGCCAGCGCACTCTCACTTATCGTGAAAAGGCGGCGCAGCATCAGGTACCCGCAAAATATGGAAACAAGGAGGACCGCGGCCGTGATGGCGCTGATGCCGGCCACGACGCTCAGGTCGGGACCGCCCGGGGCGCGCAGGCCGTGGTCGATGGCCCGCTGGATGGCCACCGGCACCGCGGCCCGCCCGGCTGTCATGCCCACCGCGAGCACCAGCGTGACCGCGAGCCCTTGGTACATCTCGGGTGAGAGCGCCAGTCCGCGCCGCAGCGTCTGCCAGGTCATGCCGACACCTCGGCGCGGTCATAGGCGGCCAACAGCGCGGCATATTGCGGGACCGTTTTCACCAGCCGCGCGTGCGGCCCACTCGCGACGATCCGCCCGCCCTCCATATACACCACCTCATCAGCGAGCGCGATGGTCTGGCGCCGCGTCGCCACCACGAGCATGGTCAGCCCGTCCCGGCGGGCCCGAAGCCCCGCGATGATACCGGTCTCCACGATGGGATCGACAGCACTCGTCGCGTCGTCCAGCACAAGCAACCCAGGGCGACCCACCAGCGCACGGGCCAGCGTCAGCCGCTGCCGCTGCCCACCTGAGACGGTCACGCCACGCTCGCCGAGAGGCGTTTCCAAGCCCTGCGGCAACGCGTCCACGAACCCCTCCGCCTGCGCCACCGCCAGCGCGTCACGGATCGCGGTGTCGTCGATGCCGGGCCGGTCGAGCGTGACGTTGGCGCGCACCGTGTCGTCGAAGGCGAACGAGCTCTGCGCGACAATCGCGACGGTGGCGGCCAGCGACGCGGCAGTGAGTTCACGTGCGTCGATGCCGTTGAGTGAAACCGTCCCCGATGCGGGGTCGATGAGCCGAGCAGCGAGCGCGGCGAGCGTCGACTTGCCCGAACCGGTCGGGCCGACCAGCGCCACGATCCGCCCCTTCGGCACGTTCAGCGACACGTCCCTGAGGGCAGGCTCTCGGCCCGGATAGGAATAGTTCACCTTCTCGAAGATCAGCTGGGCGGCACCCTCGGGAGGCGGCTCAACCTTTCCGTAGGTCATCTCGCCCGTCGCCGACAGCACCGCGCTCACCCGTTCCCACCCGGCCACCGCCCGCGGCAGCGCGGTGAGCAGCCAGCCGATCGCACGGATGGGCGTGTCCAGCAGAGCGAACAGAAACGCGGCCGTCGTCAGCTCACCGAGGTCGATCGCTCCCTGGCGCAGCCGCAGCGCGCCGATCATGAGCACGGCCAGCGTGCCGACGCTGGGCAGCGCCTCGACCACCGGGTCGTGCCAGCCCCGCGTGCGCCCGATCGAGACGTTCACCTCGCGCATCCGGTCGACCTCGCCGGCGAACCGGCCCGCCTGGTATTCCTCGCGCCCCATGCTCTTGACGGTCAGCGCGCCGTCGAAGCTCTCGTGCGCCAGGGCGCTCACGTCGGCACGCATCGCTTGCCCCCGCTTGTATTTCGGCGCGACAATGCGCGAGAACACGGCGAACAGCGTGCACAGCGTGGGAAACAGGATCGTGGCGACGAGCGCGAGCGCCCAGTCGAGCGCGAACAGCGCCGTCAGCGCGCCGGTGAGCAACAGCACGGTGGCCATGGCGTAGGCGAGGCTTCCGCCGGGCGACCACGCGCTTTCCATGTCCGCGCTGGCGTTGGACAGCAGGGTCCCGGTGGGGTGCTGCCGGTGCCATTCCGGCGGCAGCTGGAGATATCTTCTGACAATCCTTTTCCGGTACCGCGATTGCAGCTCCTGCTGCAGATAGAGCGAGCCGAGCCGGCGCCCGAAGATGCCGACCACCTTGAGCACGCTCAGGCCCAGCAGCACGGCCGCCGCGGCGGCCAGCATGCCCGCGCCCGCCTCCCCCCGGTCCAAGAGCGGCACCACGACCCGCGCGACCACCTGGCCGATCACGAACGCGCCGCTGATCGCGAGCACCACCACGAGGCACGCCCCGCCCAGCGACACGCCGAACAGCCGAGGCTCCTCGCGCATGATCCGCCCGATCAGCCGCAAGCCCTTGGCCGCCACATCGCGCGTGACCCCCCGCGCGCCTGGAGAAGGTGGGGGCGGGATGCCGCCCGCCCCCACCCGTATCTGTTGGGCGCTAGTCTTCACGTCTCATCCTGAGTCATCCCGAGTAAACCTGAGTCATCCCATGCAAGCCTCGATAAGGTCGGCGGCACGGACCGCGCCACCGGCGGACTCGATGTCGCGGCGCATCTGCGCGACCCCGTCGGCGATCGACGGGTCCTTCACGATCAGCTCGACCGTCTCGCGCAGTGCGCCCGGCCCGGCGCCGGCGAAACGCGCGCCCAGCCCGAGCTCCTCGATGCGCGCCGCGTTGACCTCCTGCTCCAGCGTCTGCGGGACCGCGAGCACGGGCACCCCGAAGCTCAAAGCCTCCATCACACCGCCCATCCCGGCGTGGCTGACCAGGGCTGTGGCCTGAGCCAGCACGTCCAGTTGCGGCACGACCCGATGAACCTCCACATTTGCCGGAAGCGCTCCCAAGGCGGCCACGTCTATGCGTGCCCCGGCCGCGATGATGACCTGCCAGGTGGTTTCGGCGAACGCCTCGATCGCGCACCGGTAGAACTCGGGGTTGGCGTTATAGATCGTGCCCAGCGTCACGAGCAGCACCGGGCCGTCGCCCGGCGGCCGCCAATGCCTGGGCGTGCGGCGCAGGCACGGCCCCACGAACGCGTGTCCCGCGCCGAACATCTCGCCGTGGTATTGGAAGCTGCGCGGGTAGAACGACAGATGCCGGGCCGACGCCGGGCTCAGGAACTCCCGGGGGTCGAGGCACGGGCAGTTGGCCCCGAGGAAGGACTCCAGCTTCGCTTGGTATTCAAGAAGGACGGGGTCATGCGGATCCACCGTGCCCATGGCCCAGTATTCGCCCGACACGAGCATGGGCCACAGCTGCACCGACGGCACGTCCAGCGAGGCGGCCAGGACCCGCCCGGCAAACGCCATGCGGTCAAACACGATCAGGTCGGGCCGGTCGTCGCGGTACAGCGGCGAAAGCTGCTCCCACGTGTTGACCGCCTCGTCGAGGAAGCTCAGCAGCGAATGGCTGATGTAACCGTCGCGGGGCGGGACACGCACGGTCGGATCGTTGTCGGCGGGCCGCAGAGTTCGGTATCCGTGCACGGTCGCGCCGGCGGCCTCAAGCAGTTGCCTGCGCGGCTCGATCGACGTGTAGGTGACCCGGTGCCCACGGCCGGTCAGCTGCTCGACCACCGCAACGGTCGGCATGACGTGCCCCAGGGCCGGGATATTGAAAAAGGCTATGTGTTTGCTGCTTTTACCCATCGTGCGCCGCCAGTTCGGAGAGGCGGTGGCCTGGCGCGGCGACCGCGGCGGACAGGATGTTCTCGTATTGCCGGGCCAGAGCGACGACGGTGTCCTCCGCGAAAAGCGCTGTATTGTAACGGAATCCGGTGCGCACGCCGACCTCGTCGAGCCGCCAGATGTCGACGACGAGGTCGTGCAGGCTGGCCGGGTGGTCGTGCGGGAAGTCCTCGATAAGCAGCTCGCCCAGCTCCGGCTGCTTCTGCTCGTTGTCGTTGCGCATGCTGAAGATGACCTGGAACATCTGCATGCGGCTGGGGTCGCGGGGCAGTTGGAGCCGCCCGACGATCCGTCCGAACGGGATGGTCTGGCGCTTCAGCGCGTTGATGACCGTGGATCTGGTGCGGGTGAGCAGCTCGGTGAACGTGGGGTCGCCGGACAGGTCGACGCGAAGCCCAAGCGTGTTGGAAAACAGGCCGACCAGCGGTTCGAGCTCGGTGCGCACGCGCCCGGCCACCGGCGTGCCCACGGCGAAGTCCTCCTGCCCGCCGGAGCGTTGCCACATCAGGACTTGCATCGCCGCGAACAGGACCATGAACGGGGTGCAGCGGGCGGCTCGTGACAGCGCAACGATCTGCGCCGCGCGCTCGGGACCCATGTGGTGGTATACCTCTATGGTGGTCCTCACCATCTCTTGGGGCCGCGGGTAGTCCGTCTTCAATTCCAGTGTGGGAACGCCCCTGAGCCGATCACACCAATACTCCAGATACGCCTCGTCGGCCGCCTCCTGCTCGCGCTGCCAGGCCGCGAAGTCGCCGTATTGGAACTCCAGGGTCGGCATGGTCGCATCCGTCCCCCCCGAATAGAAAGCGCGGACCTCGCGGCTCACGATGCCCAAGGATGCCCCGTCGGCCAGCAGGTGGTGCATGGTGAAAATCCACACGTGATGGTCGTCGGCCAGGCGCAGCAGGCACGATTCGACCAGGGGACCGTCGATCAGATCGAGCAACCGGTGGGTGCGGGCGCGCAGGATGCCCTCCACCTCCTGCTCCCCGTCCACCTCGATGAGCTCGGTGTCGATCCCCTTGGGCAGCCCCACGGTCTGCAACGGTTCGCCGTCGCGCAGCAGGAACCCGGTGCGCAGCACGTCGTGCCGGTTAGCCAGCGCGCTCACCGCGGCGCCCCAGCGCTGCACATCGAGTGGCCCGCGGATGCGCCACGTGAGGTACAGGATCGGCGAACTGTCCCCTTTGTAGGCCGTGCACAGGAACCAGTAACGCTGCTGCAGCGCGGAAAGCGGATAGACCCTCATGGCATCCGGTCCACGATGTTGGTGACGACGTCGTCGAGGCTGTCCGGCCCGAGCGCGCCGCCGATATCGATTTCTACGCCGTACTCGAGATCGATCGCGTCGATCAGCCGCAGCGCGCTCAGCGAGTCCAGGCCGAGCGCGCGCAGCGAACTGCCGGCCATCGCCTCGGAAACCGGTATCGCGCCGGACGTCGCCTGACTGATCAACTCGGCGAGGCGCTGGCGCAGCTCGCCGGCTTCGATGTCGGGCACGGTCATGAAGACGACTCCTTGATGTAGAGCGCGATTTCGGCGATGGTCGGCGTATCGAAGAACACCTCGAGCGGCACCTCCACGCCGAGCCGCTGCATGATGCGTCCGCTGATCCGCGTGATGGTCAGCGAGTGCCCGCCCAGGTCGAACAGGTCCTCGTGCGGCCCGATGTCGTCAATGGACAGCACCTCCTGCCAGATGTCCTGCAGCGCCTTGGTGATGTCGTCGGACTCACCGTCCGAGGCGGCAACCGCGGGTGGCGGCTCGATCAGGCGGGGCGGGGAGATGGCGGGCAGCGCGGCGCGGTCGAGCTTGCCGTTGGCCGTGAGAGGCAGTGCCTCGAGCACCGACCACAGCCCTGGGATCAATGCTGTGGGAAGGGTTTCGGCCAGGTGCCGGCGCAGGTCGGCAGGCTCGGGGGGCGCGCCGCGCGCCACAATGTAGCCGGCGAGCTGATCGCCCCGCAGGGCCACGGCCGCCTGCGCGACGGCCGGATGCTCACGCAGCCTCGTCTCTATCTCCTCCGCTTCGACTCGGTGCCCACGCACCTTGAGCTGGTTGTCTGAACGACCGCGGAACTCGACGCGGCCATCTGTCGTGAAGCGACAGACATCCCCCGTGCGGTAGATGATGCCCGCCCCGTGACGCACGAAGCGCTGGGACGTCAGTTTGGGCCGGCGAAGGTATCCGTTGGCGACGCCCGCCCCGCCGATGCACAATTCGCCCCAGACTCCCACGGGCAGGGGCCGCTGCTGAGCGTCCACAATGTACAGCTGGGTGTTGGCGATCGGCCGCCCGATGGTGACCTGCTGGGGGTCGGGTGGGATCTCCTCGGACGTCGACCAGATCGTGGTCTCCGTGGGGCCGTACACGTTGATCAGCCGGGCCACGCGCGAGCGCAGCCGGTGGGCCAGATCGAGCGGAAGCGCCTCGCCGCCGCACAGCACGGTCAGGCCCTGCGGCAGATCGGCCTCCAGCAGCACGCGCCAGCCCGACGGCGTGGCCTGCACATGCGTGACGCCCTCGGCGCCCACGATCGCCGCGACTGCCCGCCCGTCCAGCGCGCTCGTCTCGCTCGCGATCACCACACGGCCGCCGGTGATCAGCGGGAGGAACAGTTCGAGGCCGGAGATGTCGAACGCGAGCGAGGTGAGCGCGAGCCAGCGGTCGGAAGGGCCGCTGCCGAGCGCCTCGGCCATGCCCAGCAACAGGTTGGCCAGCGCGCTCGGCGGCACGACCACGCCCTTGGGCGTGCCGGTGGAGCCGGACGTGTACATGACGTAGGCCGCGTCCCGCAGGCCCTCACCTGCGGCGGTCTCCATGCCATCGTCGTAGAGGATCACCGACGGCCGCGCGTCCTCCAGGATGAGATCCTGTCGCGCCTGGGGATATGCCGGATCTATGGGGAGGTACGCGGAGCCGCGCCGCATGACCGCGAGCATCGCCACCAGCGCGCGCCAGCCGCGGCCCATGCGGATCGCGACGAGCTCACCGGCGGGCAGCTCTTCGGCCAACTCCGCCACGGCCGCCTCGAGCTGGGTGTAGGTCATGCGGTGCGCGCCGTCCACCACCGCGATCTCGTCCGGCCGTGCCCGGACTTGCGAAGCGAACAGGCTCACGACCGTCGCTTGTGGATCGTAGGCGCGCTCGGTCTCGTCCCACGTGGGCTCGTCCTCAAGCACGATCGAGGCGACGTCGGCAGCGGGATCGGCGCTCAACACCGCCCGCAGGTGTTGGCCTATCCGCCGCACGTCCTCGGCCGGGATCGCGGCCGGGCTGTACTGCAGGCTCACCGCGCAGCCAAGGGAGGTGGGCCCAGCGGGCTGGGGGGCGGGAGGAGCACTGTCGCTCTCCACTATCTGGATGTGTAGCGCGTTGCGTGCCGATCCGCTGAACAGCGTCCACTCGACCGGAAACGGGGGTTGCGCTCCGCGCTTGCGATACCCGATAGAAACCGGTGTCAGTGCCGGCGCGGGCCGGGTCGTGCTGACCGGGCGGTGCCGATCCAGCGCCCGCAGCCTTTGCCGCAGCGACAGCGCATAGTCCCGGAACGAGCCGTCGGCCGGTGCCACCTCGAGCGCCGGCTCGTTGACGAACAGTCCAATGTGGTCCTTCGTCTCGGCCGTGCGGGTCGACATGCCCAGCGACACGGGCATCCCGGCATTTCCGTAGCGGGCCAACAACACGTGCACCGCAGCCAGAAACACCTCGAAATGCGTGAGTCCGTCGATATCGATCGGCTTCACCGCGAATTCGACTGTTGCGCCAGGCTCGGCCATATCGGGCTCACGCAGCAGGCCCGGCAGGTTCACGCCCGGCCACGGCTCGATCCGCAGCGGTTCGCGCACCTCGGGCCCGTCCGGCTCGACATCGGGCAGCGGTGGCAGAGCGGCACCCGCATAGGCCGCGGCCAGGTCGCGCACCAGGATGTCCTTGGAGTTGCCGTCGAAGACCAGGTGGTGCGCGGCAAACAGGAGCAGGTGCCGGTCGGGCGCCGCGCGCAGCAGGGTGAACCGGGCCAGCGGGCCGCGCGCGAGGTCATACGGCCGCTCGATCTCGGCGCGCACCCGGGCCTCGCTGTATTCGCCCTCCGCAAGCGCGATCTGCTCGGTGGCCTCGACAAACGTGGGCCCATCAATGCCCTCGGCCACCGCGCGGCGCAGCGCCGGATGCCGGGCCACGACCGCCGCGACCGCCTCTCGCAGCGCACCGTCGTCGAGCTCGCCCTCGAACCACATGCCCAGAGCCATATGGAAAGCCGTGCCGGCGACCCCGGCCCGCTCGGTGAACCACACGCCGTGCGCGGTCGAGTTCATGTGTCAGTGCCTCCGCTGGGGAACAATCCGGTCAGCTCTCGTTTCAAGACCTTGCCCGCGTCATTGCGCGGCAGCCGATCCACGACAGCGAGTCTGGCGGGCAGTTGATAATCGGCGAGCCTGGGCGCGAGGAAGGAACGCATGGCAGGCAGGCCAAACTCACTGCGCGCGACCACGACGGCGGCCAGCTGGGCTCCGAGCACGGGGTGCGGAAGGCCGATCACGGCCGCGTCTATCACGGCCGGATGCTCGTAGAGCGCTGCCTCGATCTCGAGCGTCGACACCTTATGCGCACCCGACTTGACGATATCACTGTCGCGATCGGACAGGTACAGGAAGCCATCGAGCAACCGGCCGACATCGCCCATGCGCACCCAGCCGTCCTGGAAGGCCGCTTCTCCAAGATATTGACGGGGGTACGGCGAACGCAGCCACACGTGCCCGATGGTCCCATCCGGTACGGGCACTGCGGCATCGTCAGTAATACGGATGGAGCCCGCCTGCGGGCGGCCGAGCGCGTCCGGGCGGGCCGGGTCGAACATCATGCTGGTCTGCGCGGGCGCGGCCTCGGTCGACGTGTAGTAGTTGACGATCGCGGCGTTGGGGAAGGCCTGCGTCAGGCGCAGCGCGATGGCCGGTGGCAGCGCGGCCGCGGTCGAGCCGACCAGGTGCACGCCCCCCAGGTCGAGCCCTTGCAGCGCACCCGAATCGAGCAGTTCGACGGCCATCGACGGGACCATGAACACCGTGCCCACCTGCGGCAAGAGCTTGGCCATGCGCCTGGGCGTGAACTGCGGCAGCACGAGCGCGGACGGCTTGGCGGTCAGCGAGTTGAGCAGCATCGTCTGGCCGGCATTTGTGCCGATGGGGAAGGCGTGCAGGAAGCGGTCGGAGTGCGCCAACGCCATGCGCCGCGGGTGCGCGGGTGCGTTGGTCGTGAGATTGGCATGCGTCGCCGCGACGCCCTTGGGCTCCCCTGATGTCCCTGACGTGAACAGGATCTGCGCCAACGCCTCCGGCCGTGAGTCATCGCCGCCCGCCTCGCCCGAGGCCAGCTCGGCCACGTCGTCGGCGCCTACTTCGCCGGACGCCAGCTCGGCCACGTCGTCGGCGCCCATGAGCACGAGCTGGGCACCGCACGCGTGCAGCAGCCGCTCGATGCGCGCGGGTGGGAGCTCGTCGTGCAGGGGCACCGCGACGGCACCTGCCTTCTGCACACCGACATAGGCGGTGGCGAAAGCGGCCCAGTCGCGGCCCGAAAACACCAGGCCCACCACCGTGCCGGGCCTGACACCCTTGCGGCGCAACGATTCCGCTACACGACTCGAGTCGATGTCCCAGCTGGCGAAGGTCAGCGGCGGCGCGCCGTGCACCTCGATCGCCGCGCGGTCCGCATCGAGCGATCTGCGCCAGGACAGCAGGCCGGGCACGGTGTGCGCCGCCCCAATCCCAGGCATCGCTCAACCCCCTCTTTGACCGCGTCATGGTCATGGCGGTGGAGCGGGGATCGGCATATCGCCCGCGTACCGAGCAAGAGTCTGCCGGTTGACGGGAGTCGATGGGATCGTCCGAAAAGGGGAAAGCGCTTTCCTTCCCTCGCTTCTACGATGTGGCGATGGCCGGAATCTGGGCCGAGTTTCGCGGGCAGGCGAGCTCACCCGAACCCATGACCTGGGGCCAGCGATCGATCTGGAAAGCATACAGCGAATTCCGGCCGCACACGGCGTGGCTCAACATCAGCCGCGTGATCGCCGTGCCGCGCAACGCCGCGAGCGACCCGGTGACGGTCGCGCAGGCGATCGGCGAGCTGATGAGCCGGCACGAGTCGCTGCGCACCCGCATCGAGCAGGACGCCACCGGGCTGCGCCAAGTGCCACAGCTATCGGGGCGGATCGAGGTGCGGTGCGCCGAGGGCGCCGATCCGGAGTCCACAAAGGACAGCATGGACGCCGTACCATATGACTACCTGCAAGAATGGCCGCTGCGCGCCACACTGATCACCGATCGTGGCGCCGTCACGCACGTGGTGCTCGTGTTCAGCCATGTGGCGGTCGACTTCCACGCGTCCGAGTTCCTGCTGCGCGAGCTGCGCCTGCTGCTGTTGCGCGGGCGCGTCGCCACACCGGCCGGGCTGCAGTCGGTCGACGTGGCCCGGCAGGAGAGCGGGCCTATGAAACACCGCAGCGACCGGGCGCGCGACTACTGGCTCAAACACTACGAACACTTGCCGCACAGCATGTTCGAGCCTTCGGCGCCCCCGCTGAGTCCGCGCTTCCGGCGGGCCCTGCTGATCTCGCCCGCCGCCGACCTCGCGATGCGCGCACTGGCCGCGCGGCACGGCGTGTCGACGGCGACCGTGCTGCTGGCCATGACATCCGCGCTGATCTGCCGGTGGACGGGACATGATCGGTGTGCGCTGTTCACGATGGTCAACAATCGATACCAGCCGGGCTACCGCGATGCCATCTCCAAACTCAACCAGCTGGGCCTGTTCGTGTTGGACATCGGCGACCGCCCCGGCACGGGCGAGCTGATGGCCCGCGCCTGGCGTTCCGCTTCGCGGGCTTACCGACACGCTTACTACGATCCGTACACAATGGACGATGCGATCAGGGGCATCGGCCGCCCGACCGGCAGCGCGTTCGAACCGTGGTGTTACATCAACGATCTGCGCCTGCCGGGGCTCACCGATTCCGCACCGCCGCCCGCTGACATGGGCTCGCTTGACGCGCTGCGCGACGCATCCGTGCTCACCTGGCCCGAAACCCTCGAACGGTTCGCTTGGCGCTTCCGCCTGCAGGTCATGGACGCCCCGGTCGGCGTGGGCCTGTCCGTGACCGCCGACACGCACTATCTGCCGCCCGAGCGCATCGAGCAATTCCTTCGCGAACTCGAAGACCTGATCGTGGACGCGTCCGTGCACCAATAAAAATGTCGGACCCCCACGGCATGATCCTGAGCATGTTGAACGTGGAGCGGCTTCGGCCCGTGTTCTGGGCGGCTTGGGGGCCTGACACCTGCGACCCACACGACCTGGCCGGCTGGCGGCCCGACAACCGGGCCCGGGGCCAGTGCGGCACGACGGCGATGGTGCTGCAGGACCTGCTGGGCGGCGAGCTGATCCTGGGCGAGGTGCACGCCGGCGGCGTAAAGGTCGGACACCACTGGTGGAATAGGCTGCCCGGCGGCACCGAGGTCGACCTGACCGCCGGGCAGTTCCACCCGGGCGAGACCGTCACCGGCGGCGAGGTCCGCCACCGCCCGCCGGACGCGCCCCGGCGGTGCCGCGGGCAATATGAGTTGCTCCGGCACCGGGTGCTGGGCGCACTGGGAGACCGATCCCATCCGCCGGCGGGATCGCCGACCAGGATCGCGGTCGTGGCACTGACCACAGCGACCGGCACGGTGCTGCTCCAGCTGCGCGACCCGGCCGCGGCCGCCGAGCCCGGCCAGTGGGCGCTGCCCGGCGGGCACGTGGAGCCGGGCGAGACCCCGGCGGAGGCGGCCGCCCGGGAGCTGGCCGAGGAGACCGGCCTCGCCGCGGAGCCGGGACCGCCGGGGCGACCGGCGCTCCGGCCGTTTTGGCAAGACCTGCGCCCAGACCTGACCGGCGCGGCCCCGGCCATTGAGCTGCACGCCTTCGCGGGCACGACGACAGAGACGACGATCGTGCTCGGCGAGGGCGTGGCGGCGAGGTTCGTGCCGGTCGGAGAGCTGTCCGAGATGGACCTGAGCCCGACGGCGGCGGCCGTGCTGCATCGACATTTCGCCGAGTTCGCCGCCTGACCCCGCGACACGAGTTGGACCCGCCCGGCGATCGCCCGCTCACCCCACGCGATTGACGTCCATGGTCGTGGGGGGAGCCGGCGTCAGGGAGCCGGGCGGGGCAGAGCCGGCGGTCCTGACGCGCACGCGGGTGACCCGAAGCCCATGCCGACGCGGACTTCGCCGGGCGGCACGCCGTGGCCCCATCCCGCTTGATCCCGCTTGATCGTGACCAGCCGCGCCCGACAGGGACCTACACGGACGCGTGCAGCAGCCCGACGACTTCGGCCCAGGTGTCGGCTCGGGTTGCCCAGTCGGGGAGCTCGTCGGGGTGATCGGCGGTGTCGGTGCCCCCGAGGAACAGGTAGCGATGGTCGACGGTGTCCAGGTAGGCCAGCACGTCGAGCCGGTCGTCGACGAAGTGGGTGATGCCGAAGCGTTGGCACACCGGCGCCTTGTCGCGCCGCTCCCGCACGAAGTGCAGGTTGGCCTCGGGGATGCCGGTGCGGCCGAAGAAGTCGTGGTGCGCGAGCCAGGCGCTGGTGTTGTCGGCCACCTTGGGCCCGGCCTTGGAGACAATGTGGACCCGCCCGGCGAACCGCTCGGCCGTCAACGCCGCCAGCGCCTCGAAGACCCCGTCGACCGCCGGGGTCTGCAACGGCTGGGTGCCAAAAAACGAGGTGTCCTCGTCGCGTCCGGTCAGGGCCACGATCACGCCGCCGACGTCGACGCCCAGCGTGGGCGGCCGCTTCCAGCCCGGGCCGCGATAGGGCGCACGTGTCTGGCCCGGCCGCTGCCGCCCGGCCCACTGCCGCGCCATCGCCGTCCTCCATCGTGCCGCGCCAACATCCGACGCCAGGCTAGCGGCGCCATCCACGGGCGCAACCCAATAACCACCCAACCATGGACATACTCGCATATCGCGATGAGCCGCGACCCCGCTCGCGGGCACCCCGGCACACGCCGACCAGCCACTGCCCGCGCCCGGACAGCCCGTCGCCACCAACGTCACCACCACCGGCGCCACGCCGACCCGGGCCGCGCCCGCCGGTCCGGCCCGCCCATCGCCACCAACGTCACCACCACCGGCGCCACCCCGAAACCCGGGCCGCGCCCGCCGGTCCGGACAGCCCGTGACCCTTCCGGGCCGCCGCCCCACGCGACGATCACATGGGTCTCGAACGGCACGCTCCAGCGCACCGGGGACCTCGGCAGCATCGCCGCGCCGGGCGGGAACGCCGGCCTGCCGCCGACGACAGCACTCGTGGGTTCACCGGCGTGCCGTGCCCCGTCCAACGATGCGAGCAGGAGTGGCAGCGCTCCCACGCTGTGCGTAAAATCGACACTTGCCCATGTGGTGATCCTCAAACCGCGCCCAGGAGAGGAAAAACTATGTCACGGCGAACGATGATGGTGTGCGCCCTCGCACTGGTGCTGGCGGTGCCGGGGCAACCGGCCTCGGCAGGCCCAGGCGGCGACGGCGGTGACAGGCGACCACCGACCGCGCCCGGAGCACTCACGGCCACCGGCGTGACGAGCTCGGGCGTGACCCTCGCGTGGGGCCGATCCACCGACAACGTCGGCGTCGTGGCCTACGACGTCTACCTCGGACGGACCCTGGTCCGCTCGGTGGACGGCACGAGCGCGACCGTCGCGGACCTGGTCGCCGGCACCACCTACACGTTCACGGTGAAGGCGCGCGATGCGGCCGGCAACGTGTCGCGCGCGAGCAACCCGGCCGCCGCGACTGTAGGCCGGATCCGGCCGCCCGACTTCACCGTGTTCGCCTTCAGCCAGTCCGATGTGGCGGAGCCGGGCGACACACAGGTCTACCGGCTCGTGCCCGACATCAACATCCGGGCCATCGGCAAGTGGTCCACCGCCGGTGACGAGGCAAGCGACTACAACTTCGCGCAGATCCGCCAGTACCACGAAAAAGGCATTATGTTTATGGGAAGCGGCACGTCCAGTGTGATCTTCCCCGGTGACTTCGGCACGCCCGAGGTCTTCGCCGACATGGTGACCCGCGACGCCGACAACGTGCCGGTGCCCCACGACGAGATCGGGGTCGCGGCCGCGCACCGGGGCAACATGTTCAACCCGCGCTACCGCCAATATCTGCTGAGCTGGGCCAAAATCCAGGTGGACGGTGGCGTCGACGGCCTCACCTTCGACGAGGTCAACGCCGGGTTCAGCGGCGGGCTGAAGTGGGGCTTCAACGGCAACGAGGGCTTCGACGACTACACGCTGGCCGACTTCAACCGCTATCTGCTCGCCAAATATCCGGCCTACACGGACGCCGACTGGAAGTCACGGTTTGGCATGACCGACGACAACCTCGTGCGCCGCGACGTCGCACCCGACGACCTGGATCGCAACTTCAACTACCGGGACTACTTGCGCGCCAACGGCTGGAACACCAACCCGATGATCGCCGTCAACTCCGTGGCCGCCGAATGGGGCCGGGTCACGGCCAACCGGATGTACGCCGACGACATGTCCTTCACCGCCACCTACCACCGGCGCTACTGGAAGGAGATCGTCGACGAGGTGCGCGCCTACGCCTGGCGCACGGCACACCGCCAGATCCTGATCAGTTCCAACGGGCTCATCCCCTACGTGGACTTCAACAGCGTGGGACTGTATCCGTATAACCCCGACGAGCAGACGCCCGACTTCCGGGGCGCCGACTACGTGCCCGTCGTCAACGGCCACCTCAACGGGGCCAAATCACTGCAGGCGAATTATCGGTACCTCAAAGAAAAGAGCGCCCAGATCTCGGGCGGCGAGACCCCGGCCGTCGTGTTCATCGACTGGCCCAACGACATGATGACCAATTATCTCAACCTGCCGTTGCAGGAGAAGAAGGACTACTGGCAGATCTTCGGCGCCGAGGCCTACGCCAACGGGCTCTTCCCGGCGTTTCACCTGAGGGACACGGTCGGCAGCCCGACCGCGGAGCAGTATGGCATGCTGGGCTTCTTCGGCACGTACAGCCAATTCTATCGGAAACACCGAGACCTGTTCCGCCACAACGACATCGCGGCCCAGGCCGTCCGGGTGGCCGGGGCGAGCAACGTGTCGGCGAGCCTGCTCGCGCAGCGCGGCACCGGCGCGCGCACGCTGCATCTGGTCAACCACAACTACAACCTGGGAGTCGTCCCGCAGGCGGGCTTCACGGTCGAGGTCGACCTGCCGTCGTGCCCGCGGCATGTCGGCATGGTGTCGCCCGACTTCGCGGGGTCGAAGGCGCCGGTCACGTCGTGCCGTCAAGGCAGGCTCAGCGTGACCGTCGACCGGCTCGACTACTACAACGTGCTCGTGTTGCGGTAGGCCACAAAGCCGGCAAGGCTCCCGCTCCGCACAGCGCGGCGGTCCAGCCGAGGGTGGCGCCCGGGGGCGGTGGTGTGGTCGGCCAGCGCCCCGGGCTCCGCACAGCGCGGCGGTCCAGCCGAGGGTGGCGCCCGGGGGCGGTGGTGCGGTCGGCCAGCGCCCCGGCGAGCCATGGGCCTGCCGTCCGCTCGACCGCGAAGCCGGACCGGGAAGGCGGCGAGCGCCCGGCGCACAGCACCATGGCAAGGCGCGACGTCGCCGCGAGCCCCAGCGCCGAGGCGGTGCTCAACGCCAGGCGCAAAGGGCTCACGCCCGGCGCAAAGGGCTCACGCCAGGCGCCGATCCAGGAAGTCCACGATCGTGCGAGCCAGCGCGACCCGGTGGTCGGACAGCGCGTGGTCGGTGGGGAAAACGTGGTGCTCGAGCAGGGGCACCGGATGCGCTTGGTACGCCTCGACAAGCGGGCGATGGTGGACCTCGGCGGGCGTGACGCTGTCGCGCCCGGTGCCGATCAGCAGCACCGGCCGGTCGGCGAGGCGGGGCGCGAGCCCGGCCAGGGTCCACTGTGGACCGTTGGCCTGCATCTCGGCGACGAGCGCCTCGCCGCTGGTGCCGCGCAGGGGCAGCAGCTCGCCTTCCCACGCCTCGACGAACTCGGCCCGCACGGCAGGATCGGCATCGCTGGCGGCCGCCGCGAGGCCGAGGTCGAAGCCCGCCATCGAGACGGCCGCGCCGATCGCGGGGTGTGCGGCGGCGGTCATCAGCGCGGCGAACCCGCCCAGGCTGTGGCCGACCAGGGCCACCCGCCGGGGATCCAGCCGATGGGTGGTGGACATTGCTTCATCGCGTACGGCATCGACCGCCCGGGCCGCGTCGTCGAGCACGTTGCGCCACGACCACGTGCCGCCGGCGCCCCACGAGCCCCGGTAGTGGAACACGAGGGCCGCGTATCCGGCGCGGCGCAGCGCCTGGGCCAGGTCGAAGTTGCGTTCGTTGCCCGGGAATCCGTGCAGCAGCACGACGATCGGGTGCGGGCCGGGGCCGGCGGGGACATGCAGCACGCCCGGCAGGGTCTGTCCCGCGCTCGCCACCCGCACCGCCGGTGTGCTTGCGGCGGGGGTGATCGCGCTCGGTGGGTCGGTGGTGAGGAAGTCGGTCATGTGCCCTCCCCTTATCGAAACAAGATGGAACCGATCGGTTCGATGAGAGGGGTCAGGCTAGCACGGACTTCGAACCGATCGGTACCATCAGGGTCATGCCGGTTGCCAAGGGCGCCACGCTCGACCCCGCCCAAACCCGCGCGGCGATCCTTCGCGCGGCCACGAGCCTGCTCTACGCGCGCGGCCTCGACGGCATCGGCGTGGCCGAGCTGTGCTCGTCCATCGGCGTGTCAAAGGAGACGCTCTACCGCCACTTCGGCTCCAAGGACGGCCTGGTGAAGGCGGTGCTCGAGGCCCGCAGCGATCGGATCCTGCGCTGGGCGCACGACGCCGTGGCCGAGGCGGGCCCCGATCCGGCCCGCCAGGTGGCCGCCGTCTTCGACGCCATCGGCCGGTGGCACGCCGAGCCCGCCTTCCGCGGCTGCGCCATCCTCAACGCGGCCACCCAGCATCACGACGGCCCGGCCCGCGCCGTGGCCCGCCGGCACCTGGACCGCCAGCGCGACCTGCTGACCGGCATCGCCCGCCGGGCGGGCCTGCCCAGCGCCGAGGCCGTCAAGGTCGCCAAACAGCTGCTGGCGCTACGGATCGGCGCGACCGTCCTGGCCGACCATCACGGCGACGCCTCCGCCGCCGAGCTGGCGAAGGAGGCCGCGCTGGTCGTGCTCGACAGTCGCGTCCGTGCTACGCGGTCACGTCGAGCTTGACACCGCTAGCCGCGACCGTGCCGTCTGCCATGGCGGCCATCCACTCCAGCCGGATCTGGCCGCCGGCGGAGTGGGCGGCCGGCACATAGGCGCGCATGGCAAACCTGAGGGCCGTGTGCGCCGGGATGCTCGTGTGGCCATCGCAGTCGAGCCGCCGCCACTGGGCATCGCTGCCGCCCAGCGTTTGCAGGTATTTGGGGCAGGCGTCCAACCCGAAGGTGCCCGGCATCGCGTTGAGCACGGTCACCACGTAGTCGAAGTATTGTCCACTCCGGACAGCCGCGGGCGCGTCGATCGTGACCGTGAGCGGGGCGTCGAGCAGCGGCGGCTCCACATACCAGGCGCCGGCCGCGGTCACGCACGTCTTGCCCAGCGGCAGCGTCACCCCGAGCACCCGCACCGACGTCTCCCGGTCGCAGGCAGTGGCCGCCAGGTCCATGCGCGCCGACTCACCCGGGTCGATGGTGGCCGGATACTGCTTGTCATCACCCGCGAAACGCCCGCCCGCGACCACCCCGTTGTCGAGCGTGGCGGGCGCGGACAGCGTGCACCGCTTGTCGCCGAGATTGGCCACATACAGCGTCTGGCCGGAGACCCGATGGTTGCCCAGATTGCTTGCCTCGCAAGGGGTCGTGTCGGGTCGCGGCGCGCGCCGGGCCAGCGCGGGCGCGGCGACGATCCCGCCGTCGCCGTAGGGGATGATCCCGTGGTCGCTGCCCGGCACGGGCCACAGGATCGCCGCGGGGAGGCCCACGGCCACGGCCAGCGCGGCGCTCGCGATCGCCAGCGTGCGGTTGCGCCGCCGGCGCCGGATGCCCATGCCGACCCGCGCGACCGGGTCCTGCCAGCCCGCCATCGCGAAGTCGTCGTCTTGCAGGATCATGCGCAGACGGTCGTCGAGGTCGGTCATCGCGCACCCCCCTTCACCGGGATCAGCGCCTCCCGCAGCTTGGCCATGGCCCGCGAGGCGTTGCTTTTCACCGTGCCGGTCGAACAGCCCAGCGTCTCGGCGATCTGCGCCTCCGAATAGTCAAGATAAAACCTGAGGACGATGACGGCCCGTTGCTGCCGCGGCAACCCGGCCAGCAGCCGGCGAAGATGGTCGTCGGGCAAATCATCTTGGCTGGTACCGATCTCAGGCGGCCGATCGGTCAACCGCTCCCGCCGCATGACCCGGATCTGGTTCAGATACCGGTTCGTAATGGTTTTACGGACATACCCCTCCGGGTTGTCCTGCCGCTCGATGCGCCGCCATGCCATCCCGGCCCGCTCAAGCGCGTCCTGCACGAGATCCTCGGCCAGATATCGATCCCCGCAGAGCACATGCGCAAAGCGCAGCAGGTCAGCATGCCTGCCGCGCACGAACTCCGCGAACCCCTCCGGGGCCGCCCACCGGGTCATAGCCTTCAGACACAGCAGCCCCGGGAAAGGTTGCATGCCGCCTTCTTGGGTCGGCTACTTGCCACTCGCCGGTCGCCCAGGTCCGCAGCGGGGTGCTCCATCTGCGTTATCCGGTGCGTCGGGGACGCTAGATGATCACTGAGTGTCCCGGATGTCGGTACCGCTCCAGCCGCTAGGGGCCAGA
>JBIOYB010000499.1:0-10108 GCA_044869915.1 Allorhizocola sp. | reverse complement strand
CCCCGCCTGTGTGTTGCCGGCACGACGCTGCCGCCCAGCGAGGTCTTCGACGCGCTACTGATCGCCCTGGGCGTCGAAGGCACGAAACGTGCCTATCTGGCCACCACCCGCGATCACATCGCGGCCGACCGCCGGCCGAGCCCACGCCAGAGATCGGGCCGGGCGAGGCCCGCCGCTACACCAACTCCATGTGGGGCGGATTCCTTGCGCCAGTACCGTTCGACGCCATCCGCTGCGGCATCCGCCCAACGCGTTGAGCAGCATCGACCCCACGCAGCTGCTCGCGCTAGAAATCGCGCAGCGCGCTGGCCGACGCCGGGTGCGCCACGGCCGACCATTCGCGCACGGGCTGCGGGCCGTCCGCGGCCTCCAAAGTGGACGACGTCGAGTTCATCGAGAAGATGGTCGCCGAAATCTCCGCCGCCATGCCGATCGACCCCGATCGCGTCTACGCCACGGGCATCTCCAACGGTGGCATGCTCGCCTACCGGCTGGCCTGCGACACCGACCTGTTCGCGGCGATCGGGCCGGTCGCCGCCACGATGCTCGGCACGTGCGCGCGCCCGGCGCCGACGTCGGTCATCCACGTCCACGGCGGCAAGGACGCGACCATCCCCCGCAGGGCGGGCCCGGCAAGCGCAGCAACGACGGCACCGGCCGCTATCCCGCCAACACCAACGGCCCGCCCATCGCCGATCTCGCCGAAACCTGGCGCCGCACCGACCACTGTCCACCCCCGACGGTCAGCGCGTCCGGCGTCATCACCCGCGCGGTCGCCGCCTGCCCCGACGGGCGCGGCGTCATCCTCGTCACCATCGCCGACGCCGGCCACCAGTGGCCCGGCCAGCCCGGCCCCACCGGCCCGGCCGTCTCCGCCCTCAACCTCGACCCGCCCTCGATGGCCCTGGACGCCACCGCCACGATCTCGCGCTTCTTCGCGGAGCACCCGCGCAAGACCGGCTGATTCCACCGCCGTTTCAGCGGCCGCGTATGGTCGGCCGCCACGCGACGGCCGACCACGCGGTGCCGCTAGCCCACGACGATCTCCGGCGTGCCGTTCGGGAATCCGTCCCCGGCGGCGTTGATGGACGACATCGCCAGGTTGTAGCGGTGGCCCGGCACCAGCCCGGTCAGGCGATAACTGGTCGCGCCCGCGCCGATGGTCACCGCTTGCAGGAAACCATCGGTCACGGACTTGCCCATGTAGTAGAGCCGGTAGCCGGACAGGGTGTCGGTGAACGGCCCGGTCGGCGGGGTCCAGGTGAGGTCGATGTAATTTGGCCCCGGCGTGGCCACGATGTTGCCGGGCGGGGCAGCGGTCCTGGGATCGGCGAAGGCGGACGCCACCGCCGACTGTCCACCCTCGACAATGCCTTCGGCCGGCACGACATAAAACTCGTACTGGTGCCCGGCCTGCATCCAGCCGACCTCCCAGGTGTCGGCCGGGATCGGCAGCGGCAGCTTCTGGAACGCCTGCCCGATCGTGGCGTCCCGCTGGTACAGCCAGTATCCGCCCGCCCCGAAACGGCCTGCGCCGGTCGGGGGCGTTCGGGTGCGGCGGCAGATGCGGGGGTCGCCAGCGCCACGCCGCTGAGCAGGACCGTAAGCACAGCCAGCCATTGCTGTGTGCGGGACGTCATGGTCGCGGAGCCTACCGGACATCATCGCCACAAATATAGACTTCAATCGCTGCCAGGAGAACGGCCGGCAGCACCGGGCTCGTCCAGAGCAGCTGATTGCCGGCGACCCGGCGACGTTGGACCACGTGTTGGAGTCACAGCTGTGACGCCAGCCTGCTCGGGGTCACAGGGCTTGGCCGCCTACCGCACGGCGAGCAGGACCTCGGTGTCGCCGGGCCATTCCCAGAACCGGCCATCAGGTGACTCGCGGGCCAACAGTGCGCGCAACTCCCGCTCGAACTCGGGCCGCCGGTCGCCGAAGCGATCCGGCGCCGCGAACGACGTCGAGTACAGGTTGGCCAAGATGTCGTCCGGGGTGCGGACCAGATCGGCCCGCCCCGGCAGCACGATCCGCGACGGCGGCCCGAATGGCGAGGCCGCCAGCACGACCTCGTGCCGCGGCGGCACCCAGCCCTCACCGCGAAGCCGGCGCTGACCCACCCCGCCCGTCCCGTCAAGCCCCAGACGCGAGGCGACCTCGGGCACCAGAAGCGCAGAGTACGGCGGTCGCCCGCTGGCGTAGAACGCCGCCGCGCTCCGGTAGGGGGACGTCACGTCAGCCGAGTGTAGTCAGCGGCCCAGCGGTGCCGCCGCCTGCGGTTAAGGACTGGTTAGCGGACGCTGGTTCTGCCTCGGCGGCTTGACAAGCCTGACACCAAGGCGATGCCCACGGCGGCCAGGACGACCTGGATCAGGATTTCGGTCCAGTCGATGCCTGGGGTGTCGGCGATGCCTGCCCCGCGCGCGATGGCTGTGCCCAGGAGGGCCGCGCCGATGCCGACGACGATGGTGAGCCACATGGGGATGTTTTGCCGGCCGGGCAGGACGAGCCTGCCGAGGACGCCGATGATGAGGCCGACGATGATGGCTGAGGTGATTCCGGCAGCTGTCATAAGGTACTCCTTTTAGGATGGGGTGATGACGGTCCGCGTGCCGCTGTTGAATACCGTTGGTGGTGTTGGATGTTTCGCTGGTGGCGGCGAGTGGATCCCAGCGGTGCCCGGCGACAGCTGATCAAGTCCGGTCGTCATGTGCACCTGCTTGCTGCCTGTGCAGTGCCCAATGGCCGGCTTTTCTAACCGCCTCGGTCCGGCGGTGAGTGTGTGCGCGCCCGTCCTTGGTGCCCTGAGCAGCATGCCAGTGTGCGGTGCGCCCGGCCGGCGATCTCGTGGTCGGCGAGACCGGCTTGGTGAGGCGCGCGCCGGTGTGGCTCGCGGTGGTGATCGCCGTCTCTGTAGATCGCCTTTGCCTGCGATTTCGGCGTAGTCTGCGTATAACACGGCGGCCGTTCCGGACCCTGATGGCACCCCTTTGCCCGTGTGCCCGTTTGAGGGAGAAGATCATGGGTCCGATCAGCTCCGCTGTTGTGCCACGACGACGCGCTGCTCCTGTGCCGGTTGCCGGCAGCACACCACGCACGATCAAGGCTTCGTTGATACCGGCACCGCGCGGCATGCGAGGGCTGGCTGCCGCCGACTCAAAATTCGCCCGGCAGCTTGATGATCTCATCGCCACAAATATGCCGATGGCGGCCAGGATCGCTCACTCGTACGCCGGGCGCGGCCAGGAGCTCGACGACCTGACCCAGGTGGCCATGCTCGAACTGGTCCAGGCAGCCGGCCGGTTCGACCCGTCGCACGGGGTCTCCTTCGCCAGCTACGCTTATCCGTGCATTGTCGGCGCGGTCAAGAGATATTTCCGCGATAACGGCTGGGGCATGCATATCACCCGCCGGATGCAGGAGCTGTATCTGCAAACCAGCCGGGCCGTCCCCGGCCTGACCCAGCTGCTGGGCCGGACCCCGACTGTGCTTGATCTGGCCGTCCACCTTCGCCTGTCCGAAAAGGACACCCGCGACGGTTTGCAAAGCCGCTTTGCCTACAGCGTCCGTTCACTGGATCAGCCCGCAGCCAACGGTCAAGACGGTGAACTCGGTCGGTTGCTGGGCGGTCTGGACGGCCGTCTGGAAACGGTGCCGGAGCGGCACCTGCTGGCCCAGCACGTGGCTGGGCTGCCCACCCGGCAACGGTCCATTTTGCACCTGCGGTTCATAGACGACCTGACCCAGCGAGAGATCGCCCAACAGCTTGGCATATCCCAGATGCAAGTCTCACGACTGCTGAGCCACGCCTTGGCCAGCCTTCGCACAGGGATCCTCGCCCAGCAGTAGTCCGCGGTTACAGTGATGCACCGGGCAGCCGGTGGGGGCTGGACCGGGCATCACCATCCTCGATATTGGTCATACTGAGGTCTGGGGCCTGTGCTCAGCTGCCTTCTGGCCGGCCTTGGGATGAGGACACGACCGGGGCCGTCGCGGTCGCTGTGGGGGCCGGCACCGATGGCATCACTGTGGTGACCTGAGCTGAGGGCGGCTGCGGTGTCACCATGGTCGCAGTGGTTGGTGGCGGTGGTGTCGGGTCGTCGTAGGTGCGCGCTCGTTCGGTGACTTGGCGTTGCCTCATGGCGGAGACAGCTTGCGGCACGCGGCGCTGGTTCCAGAAGTAGAAGAACAGGACCAGCCCGATCACACCGACGACCATGAGGATCCAGCCGACTGCGTCCAGGTCCAGCGCTCCGATGCTCCAGTTGACGGCGAAAGTAAGGATCGCGCCCAGCGCGATGAGGAATATGCTTAAACCAATACCCATACCTCTGTCTTGCCCCGTCCCGCGATTCTCAGACACCCACGGGCATGCCAACAAAGACGCCGGCAACGCGGGCCGCTCCTGCGGGTTCACCCACCGCCGGGCCGACGGCGTGTCCGGTCAGGCGCATGGGCTGACAGCTGTTCCCGTGGGCCTTCCGAGCTTGGATTTCCCCCGGGCGCTTGTCCCATGTGGACACATATCCCGTGCCTAGCGTCCAACATAGATGGACGTTCCGCGCGGCGGCTTGGATGGTCTGGCCACCGGTTCGGGGGGCATCCAGACCAGTCAGCACGATCAGATGGCGGGTCATCGCGCGGGGACGGCACAAGGTCATCGAGGTGCGGTCGGGCAACCGAACATGACTTGGTGGTCACCGGATCTAGGGCGAAAGGGACGTCTGGACGAACAGCGTGCCAACTTAGGCCCGCCGCGGACGGCCATCGGATAGCATGAACTTTACTTAGGTGTTTGGTACGACCGCCTAGACCTCGCGGCTTATGACCCAGATGTCGGATCCTCATGGTGATGACCGTGACTGCAGCCGGTGAAGCGAGGGCGAGATGGACCATACGGCTGTCCAGGACGCGTTTGGTCCTTATGCGTCGGCGCAGGCGGCGTTCGGGCATCATCTGCTGGGGTTGCACCGCCGTGGAGATGATCAGTGTTGTTCGCATTGCGGGCAACCTCACCCCTGCGCAGCGCGCCGTCACGGCGGGCAGCTGATCGTCCACTTCGGTCAGTGGACTGCCCCACCGCACCGCGCCGACGCGGTAGCGCGTGCCCGCTCCGACGCAAGCCCGCCGGCGCCCCGAAACCCGGCGCCTGACACCAGCCGAGATAGACATCGGCATCCAATCAGGACAGACGCTTCCACCACCATGCGGCCGGTATGCCCGCCGGCAGCACAAGCACCAGCATCGGCGGCGGCATCGGCGGCGGCATCGTGACTGCACCAGCCACACGCAACGTTAGAACGATCCGCGAATGGGGCAACGAAAACAACATGCGACTAGGAGGTACCAAAAGATGATGCCTGAACTCGATGAGCCCTTTGGCCGGCGTCGCTGGGATCCGCTGGAGAACGTCACGCAGCCGTTGATGGGCGGGACCGCGTCGCAGTCCGAACCAGGCGACGATGGTGAAGGTGGCCAGCCGTCGGCCGGATCGGCAGGGACATCAGCCTGAACAACGCCATAGCCGCGGCGGTCGATCGCGACAACTGCCGGATCAATGCACGTCGGTGAGTGGGATGTGCTCGGATCCATCGACGACGGCCTGGGCAAGTTCGGATAGGCGCCGGTTGTGGCTGCGAGAGTGGGAACGAAGCAACTCGAAGGCGCGGTCCATGCCGACCTGCAATCGTTCGGCCAGGACACCTTTCGCCTGTTCGATCATGATGCGGCTGTTGAGCGCGGTTTGCAGTTGCTCGCTGAGCACATCACGACGGTGAATGGCACGCTGCTGTAGCAGCCCGATGGTGGCAACATCGGCCAGGGCCTGCCCCATGCGCAACCGTCCCGCATCGAGGGCACCGGGCTGGGTGCCGAAAAAGTTCAGCGCGCCGATCACCTCCTTGCGCAGCCGCATCGGCACCGCATGGACCGCGGCGAAACCGACCTCCGCGGCCGCAGCGGTAAACCGCGGCCAGCGCCCCGCTGCTGGCAGGTCGGCCACCGAGACCGGCCGGCCGGTCCGGAAGCAGTCCACACACGGGCCCTGATCGGTCTGCAACTGGAACAACTCCAGCAGCCGGGTGCGCTCGGTGGAGGCGGCCACCACCTGTAGCGTGCCCTGCGCATCGGTGAGCAGTAACCCGGCCGCCGACACCTCCAGCAACTGCACACACCGCTGGGTCAACACGTGCAGGAAGTCAATCACATCGAAGTCGTCGACCAACGTGTCGGCCAACTCCACCAGCACGTCGGCTATCTCCATCTGCGCCATCTGCCCTCACCCTCAATCACAAAGTCACGGTGCAGGTGCACCGGCAGCCGCCCCACCAGCAAAGAAGAGAAACAGCCTAATCAACATTGTCCGTCGCCACCGCGATCCCCGCCCACGGCCTATCCCTCGGCCCATCCCACGGTCTATCCGTCAGTTCATCCCTCGGGCTCGAACCGCAGCCGCCTGGCCACCACGTCGGCAGCGACGTCACCAAGCAGCTGGTCATGCGTGTAGGCGTAGGCGCGTAACCGGGCCATGGCCACTGCCGCGTCCACACCCAGCTGAACTACGAGCATGCCGGTGGCCTGATGCACCGCCGGATGCCGGCCGCCCACCGGCTCAAGCCAACCCTTACGCCGGTGGTCAGCGGCCTGCCCACCCGCATCCAGTAGCAACCCGCAGGCCGTCTCGGCCAACACCAGCACATCGGCCAGCTGCTGCCCGGCCAGGCCCCCAGGTGCTGCGCGGTAAAGATCCATCACCCCGAGGCGGATCCCACCGATGCGCAACGGCAGCGCGAACACCGCACGCACCCCCGCACGCACCGCGGCGGGCGCGAAACCCGGCCAGCGGGCCAAACACGCCGCCTCGGTGAGGTCTGCGACCAGCTGCATGCCGCCGGCCAAGGCATCCACTCCGGGGCCTTCACCCAGCGTGAACGCGAGATCCTCCATCACCAAGGCGGCCGGATCACTGACATGAACCGTTTCGCGTGCGGTCACGGTAGCCGCCACCGCGACTGCCACACTGTCCACATTGGCCGTCGAAAGGGCCGCAGTGCAAACATGCTCAAGCCCCACCGGCTCGCCGCGGGCAAGTCCGGCAACCAGGCTCCACAGACGTATGCGGCGATCAGCATCCACCGCAGCGTCCGATCTGGACACCATGTGCCCGTGATGGTGAAGCCACTGGTGCTGCCTCCGATATCCCAACGGTTCGCGAGGCCGCGGTGGGCGGTGAGCCGGACAAGGATTGAACCAAAACACCGGCAGCCCTAAACGACTGTCCAGACGCCAGCCTACGCCCACCACCCCAAGAATGAGGACACTGCGGCAACGCATAAGCTCGGCGCTGTCTTGGGTGGGGGTGTGGGACTCTCATTGGTCGCCGTCGGCTTCCCACCTATTTTGTTCGGCGCCACCGGGGTTGGGTGATCGGCTCCTGTTGAGGTGGTCGAGGATGTGCTGGGCGTAGACCAGGTTGCCCGCGGTGGCGGCCAGCCGCATCGCGGCCTCGGCGATGCCTGGCTCGGTGTCGGGCGTGATGGTGAGAAGGTCGACGCGTTCGCCGTTGTCGCATAGTGCGGTGAGCAGGTTGGCCGGTTGGCTGGTGAAGTAGCCCAGGCGCAGGACCCGCTCGGCGACCCGTAACCGATGGGGTCGGCTGTCCCAGTCTTGTGAGCTCAACACCAGCCGGGTGACCGGTCCGCGGAGGTTGTCTATGGCCAGGATGAGGCCTGGCAACTCGGCGATGGGGTCGGTGGAGCGCGGCCACCAGCCGCCGTCGAGCAGCGTGCGGCGTGAGCCGGTGGCCTGCATCCGCATGCGGGGTGTCGATGGTGCTGTCGGTGAGGCTGCGACGCTTCGATCGGTGGTGGTGGTGGTGGTCGTCATGTCTGGTCCTTCCCCTTCGGCGTGATTGCCAAGTTGGCGGTCACATCGGTTGCCGTGGGTGCGGTCTGTGTGGTTGCCGCGCTGGCGCACGTCGGTGGATCCAGCCGGCTTTTGCCAATAGCCAGATGACGCGGGCAGATGGGTCTACCTGTTTGGCTATGCCTGTTCCAGCAGTGGTTTAGCCACGGCGGATGGTGCCTGCCTGGTGAGGTCGATAAGAACCACAAGAAAAAAGACCCTTCAGTCGTGCCGCACCGATGGTGAGGACGACCGCCTGGGTCCAGAGCGGTGAGAAATCGGCAACAGCGAACGCTGCGCCTCGCACCGATCGTAGCCGGGGCTGGTGCCAAACACCTAGGTGTCGTGCCCAGTACGGCCGTTCACCTCTTTGCTTCAAGTTTGGTGAACCGGCTATCTTCGGCCGCGTTTTCGAGCCGGCCTGCGGACTGCCGAGGACAGCGGGGATGACCCGGCACCGGATCCAGGCGGGGACGGCGCAATGATGGGCTTCGCGGACATGTCGATGACCGTGCCGGCGGTGCTGGTGGCCGTCAGCGCACACGCGAATAAGATCAGCTGGTTGAGCACATTGAGGAACACCAGCAGGCCGACCGCGGCCGCGACGGCCTGGTAGACGGGCCGCACGGCGACAGCGTTGACGTAGACGCGCCCGATGCCGGTGAGCACCTGGACGCCCGCGGCGATCAGCAGCGCCGGTCCCCAGACCCGGCGCAGCGGCATCCGCAGCCGGGGCAGCCCGGTCAGCACGGCCATCGACAGCCCGGTGTTCACGGCCAGCCCGATGACGAATCCGGCAGTGGGCAGCACACCTGCGGCAGGCTCCGCGCCCATTACCTCGTTGCTGAGCAAACCGAGCAGGTTCTGGGCTCCGACCTCGATGCCCAGCGATACTACGAGCAGCAGGCCAAACCCGGCGAGCACCAGCAGGTCGATGAGCTGGCGGGCGAAGAAGTTGCCGGGATACTGCGGCAGATCCCAGATAGCCCGCATCGCCGAACGCAGCGCGTCGACCCAAAACACGCGGAGACAGGCAACACGATCAAACCAGCGATCCAGGCCACGCCACGGGCATCACGCAATGCCGCGAGATCGAGGCGGGGCACAATCTGCGGCAGCCTCTCCTGCATCGCCACCAAGAGATCCGGATTGTCCATAATGGAACCGAGGATGGCAAAGCCAAGCAGGGCAAGGGAAAACACGGCGAAGAACGCGTAGTAGGTGACGGCTGCGGCGAGCCGGCCACCATCGGCGTGGTCATAGCGCACCACCGCAAGGATCGCATGGTCCAGCCAGCCGATCCTGCGGCGCAAGCCGACCACGCGCTCGCTTAGCCGCTGCCATACGCTGACCTGGCTCATCTGCCTGTCTTACCCTCGGGCCGCGGATCCACACCGTCCACAACCGACGCTGCAGGCAACGTGCCGTTGCGATGTCTGCCCCGCCCTGGCATGCGGCCCAGTGAAGATCATCGTGCCCAGGGGGCCGGAAGGAGCTAGCGGACGGTGGGGCAGCGGATTGCTCGCCACCGTTCTGCTATGCGCGATGTGGCGCGGGCCCGAGTGGTATGAAAGCCGCCCGCCGGGTAATGGCTTGGGCATGACACCTGTGCGCAGCAGCACCCGCTCGCGCGCCGGGCAGCTGTCGCGCGGGCACCGCCGACCGCAAACAGGCCGGGAAGCGCCCGCGCTGCGGCCAGAACACCAGGAGGTCCGGTGCCCGAGTCAGACGCCGAACGCAGCCGGCTTCGTCGCGCAGCGCTAGCGGCACGCGCGAGGATCCGCGCTGCCCGCCAGGCCGCCGAAGACGCCGCCGAGGACGAGGCGGACACCGGACCCGCGCAGGAGTCCGGCCGCGACGCCGATGCTCAGGTCCCGTACGGTTTGCGGGTCACTGTGGCGTGGATGTGGCGGCTGCTGGTGCTCGCCGCCGGCGGATACGTGCTGCTGTGGCTGGTCGGCCACCTGTCCGCGGTCTTGATCCCGTTGGCCATCGCCCTGCTGCTCTCCGCGCTGCTGGCCCCGGCGGTCGGGTTTCTGCGCACCCGGATGCGGATGCCGGCGTCCCTGGCCACCGCGATCGTGCTCGCCGTAGGTCTTGGCGTAATGGCAGGCACCCTCACGTTGGTGATCACCCAGTTCGTTCAAGGGGCACCGGCCATGGCCGAAAAGGCCAGAAGCGGAGTCGGCCAGATCCAGCAGTGGCT
>JBIOYB010000498.1:0-3728 GCA_044869915.1 Allorhizocola sp. | reverse complement strand
AGGACGAACCCGAGACGGTGCGAGACCACCTGGTCAAAGTGCACCGCCTGATGACCGAGCGGCAGCACTCGATTCGGGAAGTACTGGGGGTCAAGAACATGTGGGCTGTTGGCCCGTCGCAGTCGTGGCCGCTGGTGCTCGTCCTGATCGATGAGGCGCACACCTTTCTCAATGAGAGCAAGGGAAACGACGCCGAATCCAAGCGGCTTGACGCTTTGGCGCGGGAGTCCGCCCGGCTGACTGAGGAGCTGATCCGCAAGGGCAGAAACGTTGGGATACAGGTCATCCTGGCCACGCAGAAAGCGACCGGGGACGCGATCCCGACGAAGATCCGTGATAACTGTCAAGTGGCGGTCAGCTTCGCGCAGCGCACCTCCGAGGCGGCGACCGCCGTGCTCGGCTCGGACATCAGCGACTCTCCGGACGAGCACCCGCGACGGCTGCAAGACCCGGGCTATATCGGGGTGGCGTCGATGGTGGCCGAAGGCCGCCCCGGCTTCACCCTCGTCAGAACACCCTACGTTGCGGACGAGACCGCCGACCGTATTGCGGTGCAGACCGCGCACCTGGTCCGTGACCCTCTGGAATTGCTTACCGCGCAAGCACTTTCAGCAGCATAGAACGGCTGGCACCCCAGGAGACGGCGGCCCAATTCGGCCAAGAACAAGAACCGTCGTCTTCCTGGGGCTCATGTCCCCTCACTGCACGTAAAGGAACCACTCCGATGATGTCATGCACCCCTCCCCATGTCGATATCGCCCAGTTCGCCCGGATCGCCGAATCGGCGGACCTGACCCGCCGGGTCGGGGCCTGCGAGCACCCGATCCAGCTACGCGGCTCCCGGCTTCACGTCGAACACGGCACCGGCCGGGTCACCGAACGCTTCGACGCCGCCGACCTGCCGGGCGGGGTGCTGCTGGTGCGGTGCGGGAGCCGTCGCGCGAGCGTGTGCGTTCCGTGCTCGACGCTCTATAAGCTCGACGCGTTCCACGTGATCGCCGCTGGGCTGCGCGGCGGCAAGGACATGCCGGACACGGTGGCCACCCATCCGCGTCTGTTCGTGACGGTGACCGCGCCGTCGTTCGGGGCGGTCCACCGTGGACCATCACGTGACGGCACTCCCCGCCTGTGTAACCCGAAGCCATCAAGTGCGGGCTTGGCCTGCGGGCAGGTGCATGAGCCGGGTGATCCAGCGATCGGCGCACCTCTGGATGCCGGCAGCTATGACTACACCGGGCAGGTCTTGTTCAACGCCTATGCCGGGGTGCTGTGGTCGAAGGTGACCGTCGAAACGCGCCGCAGTCTCGCTGCTGTGGCCGGGCTGTCCCGACGGCAGGCATCGCGCCGGGTCCGGGTAGTGTTCGCCAAGGTTGCCGAGTTCCAGGGCAGGGGAATCGTCCATTTCCATGCAGTCGTGCGGATGGACGGCGTTGACGGGCCGCCATCACGGCCGCCGTCCTGGGCCACCCGGGACGCGCTGACCGACGCCATCACCACGGCCGTCTCTCGCACCACATTGTCCACACCAGACAGCCGCGGTGTTCCGTCTCGGGTGTTGCGGTTCGGTGTCCAGCTCGACATCCGCCCCATCACCGCAGACGACGGCGGGTCACCGGAAAACACGATCGCCCGGTACATCGCGAAGTACACGACCAAGGGGACCGAGAGCGCGGGTCTTGACCTCGGCCCGATTCACTGCCCGGCCTGCACGGGCGCCGGCTGCACCACCATCGGTGATCCCGCCAACGGCAGGGTGCGGCTATGCCGGAACTGTCACGGCACCGGACGCCGTGAAGGTGTAGATCTATCATGCCTTTCCAGCCACACGCGCGCTCTGGTGCAGACCTGCTGGCGGCTGGGCATCGTGCCCGAGCTGGCCGAGCTTCGGTTGCGGCGCTGGGCACACATCCTCGGCTATCGCGGTCACGTGACCACAAAAAGCCGCTCCTACTCAACAACCTTCCGCGAACTACGCGACGAACGTCGCGAATGGATGGCCACACAGCAACCCGCAACCGGCGACAACCGTTCCGGTCTGCTGGTCCTCAACGACTGGCACTACGCCGGACACGCCCCGGCTGGGGGTGGTGGTGATGCATGAGCCGCTGCTGCTGACCGTCCCGCAGGTGATGGCGCAGCTTCAGATCGGCAAACACGCCGTCTACCACCTCATCCGCACCAACCGGCTCGGGTCCGTCTGCATCGGACGATCCCGCCGCATCCCAACCAGCTCACTGACTTCTTATCTGAACACGATTACGGGGGAGGCCCGATAACCATGGCACGCAGGCGTTCAAACGGTAAAGGTACGGTCTACCAGCGTAAAGACGGGCGTTGGGAAGGAGCCGCGTACGTCCCCTCGGCACGCGGCGGTACCCGCAGGGTCCGCGCCTACGGCGACACCAAGGCTGAGGCGGAAGCCAAGCTCGACAAGCTGCTCGAAGCAGCAGGGAAAGGCGTCAAGGTCGATGGTGCGACCGTGGCCGAGTACATGACCGCATGGCTGCACACCGTGGCGATCCACCGGTTACGGGAGACGACGTTCGAAACCTACCGGCGTTACATCGAGGTGTTCATCGTCCCCGGCATCGGGGACAAGCGGGTCACCTTGCTGACCGTGCGGGATGTGCGGGAATGGCTCAACCACGTCCGTACTCAATGCCAGTGCTGTGTGCAGGGCTGGGACGCCAAACGCGATCCTTCCAACCGGCACAAGGAATCGCGGCCCCGCTGCTGCTCGCTCGGCCGCTGCTGCGACAGGCGGATCACCCAGGGCACGGTCGTCTACATGCGCGGCGTCCTGTCGGCCGCTTTGGCCGATGCGGTTCGCGAGGACCAGCTACCCCGCAATGTCGCCTCCGCCGTCACGCTGAACGCGCCCCGGCGCTCCTTCGAACCTTTGACCGCCACCGATGCCCGCAAGCTCCTGATCGCCGCGAGGGATACCGGATGGGGTGTGCTGTTCGAGGTCGCCTTGCGCACGGGGCTGCGGAAGGGTGAGCTGCTGGGTCTGAAGTGGACTGACATCGACTTCGGCAACGGCACGCTGACGGTGATGCGCACCTTGCAGCGCACCAACAACGGGCCGAAACTGTTTGCGCCGAAAACGACGCTCTCGCAGCGGCGCATCTTCCTGCCGCGCGAAACCTTGGCCTCGCTTGCCGCGCACCGGGCTGGGCAAGAAAAGCTACGAGCCGAGCATGGGCATGGGTTCAATTCCTGGGATCTTGTCTTCCCGACCCCAGACGGGCTGCCAGTCACCGACGCCGGAGCCTTGAACCGGTTGCTGCACAAGCTGTGTGACCAGATCGGCGCATCCCGCATCCGGTTCCATGATCTCCGTCATTCGACCGCGACCTTGCTCTTGGAGCAGGGTGTGGAGCTGGTGACGATCAAGGATTTGCTTGGTCATTCTCAGATTCATGTCACCGCTGACATTTACGCCCATGTCCGGCTTCGGATACAACGTGAGGCGATCGAAGCGATGGGCCACGCTCTCAACGGCGACAATGACTCTCCTGACGAGGAGGTGTCCAAAGACGACGGAGATACTCCAGTTGCGGAAGACAAGCCGTAGACGGCAGAACTGATGCCCTCGCTCTTAGAGCCTGGTAAATAACGGGTTCAGGCGGTTCGGGTGAGCGGTGCGGGTAGTCGGCCGGTGGCCTGGTATCGGGCCAGTCGGCGGGTCATGATGATGACCATGGCCCACTGGACCATCGCGGCGT
>JBIOYB010000497.1:0-17794 GCA_044869915.1 Allorhizocola sp. | reverse complement strand
AGCGTCGTCTTACCGTGGTCGATGTGACCAATGGTGCCGATGTTGACGTGCGGCTTAGTCCGCTCGAACTTCGCCTTCGCCACTGGTGTCCTCCTGTGGACTGTGTTGGTTCAACGCCCGACGGCGCTTTATTTTCTTTGGCCGAGGCGGCCGGCGATCACTCGCCGGTCGCCTTCGCAATGATCTCCTTCGCCACGTTCGCGGGAACCTCGGCGTAGGAGTCGAACTGCATGCTGTAGCTCGCCCGGCCCTGCGTCTTCGACCGCAGGTCGCCGACGTAGCCGAACATCTCCGACAGCGGAACGAGAGCCTTCACCACGCGGGCTCCGCCGCGCTCCTCCATCGCCTGGATAATGCCACGGCGGGAGTTGAGGTCTCCGATCACGTCGCCCATGTTTTCTTCCGGGGTCACGACCTCGACCGCCATCATCGGCTCGAGGATCGCCGGGTCGGCCTTGCGAGCCGCCTCCTTCAGCACCATCGAGCCAGCGATCTTGAACGCCATCTCGGACGAGTCAACCTCGTGGTACTTGCCGTCGAGCAGCGTGAGCTTCACGCCGACCAGCTGGTAGCCGGCGAGCACGCCATATTGCATGGCGTCCTGCGCACCGGCGTCCACCGACGGGATGTACTCCTTCGGGATGCGCCCACCGGTCACGGCATTGACGAACTCGTAGGTCGCCTCGCCGTCCAGCGGCAGCGGCTCGATCGAGATGATCACGCTCGCGTACTGACCCGAACCACCGGTCTGCTTCTTGTGCGTGTACTCGACCTTTTCCACCTTGCGGCGGATGGTCTCGCGATAGGCCACCTGCGGCTTGCCGACGTTGGCCTCGACGTTGAACTCGCGCTTCATCCGGTCGACAAGGATCTCCAGGTGCAGCTCGCCCATGCCGGAGATGACCGTCTGGCCCGTGTCCTCGTCCAGCTTGACGCGGAAGGTCGGGTCCTCCTCGGCCAGCTTCTGGATGGCGGTGGACAGCTTCTCCTGGTCGGCCTTTGTCTTCGGCTCGATCGCGACGTCGATCACCGGCTCGGGGAACGTCATCGACTCCAGGATCACCGGGTTTTGCGGGTCGCACAGCGTGTCGCCGGTGATGGTCTGCTTGAGACCCTGCACCGCGACGATGTCACCAGCGACGGCGAAGTCGCGCTCTTCGCGCTTGTTCGCGTGCATCTGGTAGATCTTGCCGATCCGCTCCTTGCGATCCTTGGTGGAGTTGATGACCTGCGTGCCGGAGTCGACCTTGCCCGAGTAGATCCGGACGTAGGTGAGCTTGCCGAGGTGCTTGTCGGTCTGGATCTTGAACGCGAGACCCGAGAACGGTTCCTTGACGTCGGGTTGGCGCAGGGCCGGGGTCTCCCCGTCCATCAGCGTCCCCTCGACCGCCGGGATGTCCAGCGGCGACGGCAGGAAGTCGATGACGGCGTCGAGCATGGGCTGCACGCCCTTGTTCTTGAACGCCGAACCGCACACCACCGGGTTGAGCTTGCCCGCGATGGTGCCGCGCCGGATCGCGGCCTTGAGCTCGTCGATGGCGAACTCGTGGCCCTCGAGGTATTTCTCCATGATGTCGTCGTCGACCTCGGACAGCGTCTCGAGCAGCTTGACCCGCCACTCCTCCGCCTGGTCCTTCAGGTCGGCCGGGATCTCCTCGACCGCGTAGTCCTCGCCCTTCATGGTCTCGCCGCGCCACGTGAGCGCACGCATGCCAAGCAGGTCGACGACGCCGATGTGGTCGCCCTCGAGCCCGATCGGGATCTGTAGCACAAGCGGGGTCGCGTTGAGCCGGGTGATCATCATGTCGACGCAACGGAAGAAGTCCGCGCCCGTGCGGTCGAGCTTGTTCACGAAGCACATGCGCGGCACGCCGTACTTGTCCGCCTGACGCCAGACGTTTTCGGTCTGCGGCTCGACGCCCGCCACACCGTCATACACCGCGATCGCACCGTCGAGCACCCGCAGCGAACGCTCCACCTCGACCGTGAAGTCGACGTGGCCCGGGGTGTCGATGATCTGGATCGTGTGGCCCTTCCACTCAACCTTGGTGGCGGCCGAGGTGATGGTGATCCCGCGCTCCTGCTCCTGCTCCATCCAGTCCATGACGGCAGCGCCCTCGTGGACCTCACCGATTTTGTAGGTGATACCGGTGTAGAACAGGATCCGCTCGGTCGTGGTCGTCTTACCGGCGTCGATGTGCGCCATGATGCCAATGTTGCGTAGCTTGGCGAGCGCGGCGTCTACGGCGGCCACTTTACGATCCCTTCAAAAAGTTGGTTCCCACTACCAGCGGTAGTGAGCGAAGGCCTTGTTGGACTCGGCCATCTTGTGCGTGTCCTCGCGCCGCTTCACCGCGGCGCCGAGGCCGTTGCTGGCGTCGAGCAGCTCGTTCATGAGGCGCTCGACCATGGTCTTCTCACGGCGGGCCTTGGAGTAGGTCACGAGCCAGCGCAGCCCGAGCGTGGTCGCCCGCGACTGCCGGACCTCGACCGGCACCTGGTAGGTCGCGCCACCGACACGGCGGCTGCGGACCTCGAGGGTCGGCTTGACGTTGTCCATCGCGCGCTTGAGCGTCACGACCGGGTCGGTGCCGCTCTTCTCTCGGCAGCCCTCGAGGGCGCCGTAGACGATGCGCTCGGCGAGCTGGCGCTTGCCGTTGAGCAGGATCTTGCTGATCAGTTGCGTGACCAGCGTCGAGTTGTAAACCGGGTCCGCAGCCAAGGGACGGCGCGGAGCTGGGCCCTTACGCGGCATGTCAGCTCTTCTCCTTCTTCGCGCCGTAACGGCTGCGAGCCTGCTTACGGTTGCGGACACCCTGGGTGTCCAGCGAACCACGAATGATCTTGTAGCGGACGCCGGGGAGGTCCTTCACCCGGCCGCCACGGACGAGCACGATCGAGTGCTCCTGCAGGTTGTGGCCGACACCCGGGATGTAAGCGGTCACCTCAATCTGGCTGCTCAGCTTCACGCGAGCAACCTTCCGCAGGGCCGAGTTCGGCTTCTTGGGCGTGGTCGTGTACACGCGCGTGCACACGCCGCGCCGCTGGGGGCTACCCTTCAGCGCCGGCGTCTTGGTCTTGCCTGTCTTCGCCTGGCGGCCCTTGCGGACCAGCTGCTGGATTGTGGGCACCGGTTGTCTCCGCTCCCTGTTGTCCCTTCCGCGACTTGCATCGCGGAAACCCTCTGTTTGCCAAGCCGCGTATGCGGCCCGAGCTGCTGCGATCGGTTGGCGCTCGGCGGCCTTCCGACCCCCGCGGTCGGGCGTGTCGTCCGGCACACGGGCCCGGCGGCTCGAACTGGGCCGAGCAGACGGGATGTCTTTCAATCGCGCCGCACGCCTGCGCGTGCACGCACGATGAGCCCAGGCATGCCCGGGCACGAGGAGAAAGAGTACCTAACTTCGACCCCGTCGGTCAAAACGACCTGAAGAAGCGGAACTCTAGCCCCGCTAGTCTACCGCGTGTTCCCGCCCGTCCCACACGGGATTCACGGCGGTGAGCGGAATCACCGCTGCCGCTCCCGGCCGTGCCTATGCGGATGCCGAAAGCACCAGCGCCACGACCAGGCCGAGGCCCGCAAGCAGCAGCGCCGCCCCGCCGCAGGAGATGCCGGAGATCGCATATCCGCGGCCGATCACCCCGCCGTTCGAACGCTTGATCTGGCGCAGCGACAGGATCCCGAGCACCACCCCGGCGATCCCGAGCAGCATCGACAGCACGAAGAACGCGCCGCCCACCAGGCCGCCCCAACCGTCGGCCGAACCCATGAGGCCGAAGCACCACACGGCAAACGAGACCAGGATGGACCCGATCCCGGCGACCAGGGCGCCGACACCGACACCGGAGACCATCTTGGGGACCGGAAGAATCGCCAAAAGATATTTTTCACCTGGTACGGGTTCATAGCGCACCGGCGGTGGATAGTTCACCGGTTGCGGCCGCTGCGGCGCGTAACTCGGCCACTGGGGCGCCTGCGGGGGCCGCTGCGCGTAGCCCACCGGCACGGGATAGCCGGCGGGATGGGGCGCAGGAGCCTGAGGGGCAGGAGCCTGAGGGTAGGCCTGGGGAGGGTATGACTGGGGAGGATAGGCCTGGGGCACGTGAGCCTGCTGGCCGTGGGGCTGGGGGCCATACGACTGGGTCATGTAGCCCTGCGGCGCGGTGGCCTGTGGGGCCGGCTGAGCGGGCTGCGGCGCGTCCGCAGTCGGCGCACTGCCCCCGGGCGGGACCCATCCTCCACTCGCGACAGTCGGTGCGGCGGGAGCCTGGGGCTCGATCACAGGCGGCGGCCACGCCGCCCCCTCGCTCCCGGCAGGTCGCTCGACTGGCGGCTGCGGAGGCGCCGGCGCGGCCTGCTGCTGCGGATGCGCCGCGCTCGCCGGCTCAGAGGTCTGTATGGTGCCCGCCTGCCACGGCTCCGGAGCGGGCCAGGCGTCGGGAGCCGGCCACGTCTGCCCTGCCCCCTGTCCCGCGCCCTCAGACGAAGGGGCCGGCCACTCTCGCACAGTCTCCGCCTCCGCACGCTCAGGCGGGACGGCAGGCGACTCGGGTTGCGCCGCGGGCACCTCGTCCGATGGCTGCGCCCCAGGACGCTTGTCCGGTGAAGGCGTGGGCGAACTTTGCGTCACCCGGTGATCCTCCCACGCCCGCGCGACTCAATCGACGCCAGGCGGAAAGTCCTGTTCGAGTCCGTCGATCCCATCCAGCAGGCGCATGATCACGAGCGATACCAGCGCGATGATCGCCAAAGCGATCCCGATCCAGGCCAGACGGCGCGCCCACAGCACATACGGTGCGCCGGTGCGCCAGCCCTCGCCGTCGGCCACCTCGGCGGATGCCTGGCGTGCCAATACCAACGCCACGGTGGCGGGCACGACCCCGCCCAGCGCCACACCCGTCAGCGCACCGAGCGCGCCCAAGCACAGGGCGGCGACGGCCTTCGAGTCGGCCGCGGGTTCCGGATCGTCCGGGTGGCGCATACCCCGGAAAACGAGTGTGGGGTGTAGACAGTGACCGTCGACACCCCACACTCGGCAAAACTGTCTTTGACTCCGTTAGGCGAAGCCGTGCTCTTGCGCGGCTGGGGCCGGCCACGGAGTGGTCCGGCCCCAGCCGCTGCGGAAACTATCTGTAGGACCCGAAGTCGAAGTCGTCCAGTGGCACCGCGACACCGCTCGCCGGGCCGAAACCGTAGTCGGTCTCGCCGTAGGCGGTCATCGAGTACACCTTGGCCTTCGCCTCCTCGGTCGGCTCCACCCGGATGTTGCGGTACTTGCTGATGCCAGTGCCCGCCGGGATGAGCTTGCCGATGATGACGTTTTCCTTCAGACCGATGAGCGAGTCGCTGCGCGCGTTGATCGCCGCGTCGGTGAGCACCCGCGTCGTCTCCTGGAAGGACGCGGCCGACAGCCACGACTCCGTCGCAAGCGACGCCTTGGTGATGCCCATCAGCACGGGACGTCCGGCCGCCGGCTCGCCTCCCTCGGAGACGATGCGGCGGTTTTCCGCCTCGAACTGCGCCCGGTCCACCAGGAGGCCCGGCAGGAACTCGGTCGCGCCCGACTCGATGATCGTCACCCGCTTGAGCATCTGGCGGATGATGATCTCGATGTGCTTGTCGTGGATCATCACGCCCTGCGAGCGGTAGACCTCCTGCACCTCGTTGGTCAGGTGGACCTGGACCGCACGCGGGCCTAGCACGCGCAGCAGCTCGTGCGGGTCGATGGTGCCCTCGGTGAGCTTCTCGCCGACCTCGACGTGATCGCCGTCGTGCACCCGCAGGCGCACGCGGTTGGAGATCTTGTCGTGCACGATCTCGTCGCTGCCGTCGTCCGGCACGATCACGATCTTCTTCGAGCGATCGCCCGCCTCGATCCGGATCCGGCCCGCGGTCTCGGCGATCGGCGCCTTGCCCTTGGGCACACGCGCCTCGAAGATCTCCTGCACACGCGGCAGACCCTGGGTGATGTCCTCACCCGCGACACCACCAGTGTGGAAGGTCCGCATCGTCAGCTGCGTGCCCGGCTCACCGATGGACTGGGCGGCGATGATGCCGACCGCCTCGCCGACGTCGACCAGCTTGCCCGTGGGCAGCGAACGGCCGTAGCAGGCCGCGCACACGCCCAGCTTGGACTCGCAGGTCAGGACCGACCGCACGCGCACCCCCTCGACGCCGGCCTTCACCAGCTGGTCGACGAGGATCGAGTTGAGGTCGGTGCCCTTCTTCACGCCGCCGGCGTCTTCGGCCAGCGTCCGCGCGTGCGCGCCGGTCTCGGCGTGCTCGTGCACCACGAGCTCGCCGTCGATGCGCGTCCCGATCTGCATCGGGATGGCCCGGTCGGTGCCGCAGTCCTCCTCGCGGATGATCACGTCCTGCGACACGTCCACCAGACGCCGGGTCAGGTAACCCGAGTCGGCGGTCCGCAGCGCGGTGTCGGCCAGACCCTTGCGGGCGCCGTGCGTGGAGATGAAGTACTCCAGCACACTGAGGCCCTCGCGGTAGGACGACTTGATCGGACGCGGGATGATCTCACCCTTCGGGTTGGCCACGAGCCCACGGATCGCCGCGATCTGCCGCAGCTGCAGCAGGTTGCCTCGGGCACCCGAGTGGATCATGCGCCACAGCGGATTTTCCTGCGGCAGCGACGTCTCGAGCTCCTTGGCCACCTCGTTGGTCGCCTTGGACCACAGCTCGATCAGCTCGCTACGGCGCTCCTCGGAGGTCATCAGACCGCGCTGGTATTGCTTGTCGATCCGGTCGGCCTCCTTCTCGTACCGCTCGAGAATCGTCCACTTGCGCGGCGGCGAGATGACGTCCTCCATGCCGATGGTCACGCCCGACCAGGTGGCCCAGTGGAAACCGGCCTCCTTGAGCGCGTCCAGCGTCGCGGCGAGGGCCACCTTCGGGTAGCGCTCGGCGAGGTCGTTGACGATCCCCGAGAGCTGCCCCTTGCGTACCTCATAGTTCACATAGCGATACCCCGCCGGGAGCGTCTCGTTGAACAGCACCCGGCCCAGCGTGGTCTCGAGCAGCACCGGCTCGCCCGGCTTCCAGCCCTCGGGGGCCTCCCAAGGCTTGCCCGGCCCGTTGTCGACCTCCGGCACCTCGCTCAGACGGATCTTCACGGGCGTCTGCAGGTGCAGCTCGCCCCCGTCGAACGCCATGATCGCCTCAGCGTCGGAGCTGAACACCCGACCCTCGCCGATCATGCCCGGACGCTCGTGCGTCAGGTGGTACAGACCGATGATCATGTCCTGGGTGGGCATGGTCACCGGCTTGCCGTCGGCCGGCTTGAGGATGTTGTTGCTCGACAGCATCAGGATCCGGGCCTCGGCCTGCGCCTCGGCGGACAGCGGCACATGCACGGCCATCTGGTCACCGTCGAAGTCAGCGTTGAACGCGGTGCAGACCAGCGGGTGGATCTGGATGGCCTTGCCCTCGACCAGCTGCGGCTCGAACGCCTGGATGCCCAGCCGGTGCAGCGTCGGCGCGCGGTTGAGCAGCACGGGGTGCTCGGTGATGACCTCTTCGAGGACATCCCACACCACGGGCCGCTGCCGCTCGACCATCCGCTTGGCCGACTTGATGTTTTGCGCGTGGTTGAGGTCAACCAGGCGCTTCATCACGAACGGCTTGAACAGCTCCAGCGCCATCTGCTTGGGCAGACCGCACTGGTGCAGCTTGAGCCGCGGGCCCACGACGATCACGGAACGACCCGAGTAGTCGACGCGCTTGCCCAGCAGGTTTTGGCGGAACCGGCCCTGCTTGCCCTTGAGCATGTCGCTCAACGACTTCAGCGGGCGGTTGCCCGGACCGGTCACCGGACGGCCCCGGCGGCCGTTGTCGAACAACGCGTCCACGGCCTCTTGGAGCATCCGCTTCTCGTTGTTGACGATGATCTCGGGAGCCCCGAGGTCGATCAGCCGCTTGAGCCGGTTGTTCCGGTTGATCACGCGACGGTAGAGATCGTTGAGGTCGGACGTGGCGAACCGGCCACCGTCGAGCTGCACCATCGGGCGCAGGTCCGGCGGGATCACCGGCACGCAGTCGAGCACCATGCCCAGCGGCGAGTTGCCGGTGGTCAGGAACGCCGCGACCACCTTGAGCCGCTTGAGCGCGCGCAGCTTGCGCTGCCCCTTGCCCGAGCGGATGGTCTCGCGCAGCGAGTCGGCCTCGGTCTCGAGGTTCATGTTCTGCAGGAGAGACTTGATCGCCTCGGCACCCATGCCGCCGGTGAAGTATTCACCGAACCGGTCACGAAGCTCGCGGTAGAGCAGCTCGTCGGTGACCAGCTGCTTGGAGTCGAGCTTGCGGAACGTGTCCAGCACCTCGTCGAGGCGGTCGATCTCGCGCTGCGCCTTGTCGCGGATCTGGCGCATCTCGCGCTCGCCAGCCTCCTTGACCTTGCGGCGCACGTCGGCCTTGGCGCCCTCGGCCTCGAGCTCGGCCAGGTCGGTCTCGAGCTTGACGGCCCGCTTCTCGACCTCGGCGTCACGCGCGTTTTCGGCTTGGCGCTTCTCGGCGAAGATCTCGTTTTCCAGCGTGGTCATGTCGCGGTGACGCGCTTCGGTGTCAACGCTCGTGATCACGTACGAGGCGAAGTAGATGATCTTCTCGAGATCCTTCGGCGCAAGGTCGAGCAGGTAGCCCAGCCGACTCGGCACACCCTTGAAATACCAGATGTGCGTCACGGCCGCGGCCAGCTCGATGTGGCCCATGCGCTCACGACGGACCTTCGACCGGGTCACCTCGACGCCACAGCGCTCACAAACGATGCCCTTGAACCGGACCCGCTTGTATTTGCCGCAGTAGCACTCCCAGTCCCGCTGCGGACCGAAGATCTTCTCGCAGAAGAGTCCGTCCTTCTCGGGCTTGAGCGTGCGGTAGTTGATGGTCTCGGGCTTCTTGACCTCACCATGCGACCAGCGGCGGATGTCCTCGGCACCAGCGAGGCCGATCCGCAGCTCGTCAAAGTAGTTAACGTCTAGCACTATTCCCTACACCTCGTCCACGGTGAGCAGGCCCTCGTTGGGCCTTCTTGCCAGGTCGATACCGAGCTCCTCTGCCGCCCGGAACACCTCGTCGTCGGTCTCGCGCATCTCGAGGGCCACACCGTCGCTGGAAAGCACCTCAACGTTGAGGCACAGCGACTGCAGCTCCTTGAGCAGCACCTTGAACGACTCCGGGATGCCCGGCTCCGGGATGTTCTCGCCCTTGACGATCGCCTCATAGACCTTGACGCGACCGAGGACGTCGTCGGACTTGATGGTCAGCAGCTCCTGCAGCGCGTAGGCCGCGCCGTAGGCCTGCATCGCCCAGCACTCCATCTCACCGAAGCGCTGGCCACCGAACTGCGCCTTACCACCCAGCGGCTGCTGCGTGATCATCGAGTACGGTCCGGTCGAGCGAGCGTGGATCTTGTCGTCGACCAGGTGGTTGAGCTTCAGGATGTAGAGATAGCCAACGGAGATCGGATCCGGCAGCGGCTCACCCGAGCGTCCGTCGAACAGCTTCGCCTTGCCCGACTCGCCGATCAGTTGCTGACCGTCGCGGTTGGACAGGGTGCTGGCGAGCAGACCCGCGATCTCGTCGTCGTTGGCGCCGTCGAAGACCGGCGTCGCCACGTTGGTGTTGGGCATGCCCTCGTCGGCGCCGATCGCCTTGAGCGCCTTCTTCCAGTCGGCGTCCGCGCCGTCGACCTTCCACCCGGTCTTGGCGACCCACCCGAGGTGGGTCTCCAGCACCTGGCCGATGTTCATCCGGCCCGGCACACCAAGCGGGTTGAGCACGATGTCGACCGGCGTGCCGTCCTCGAGGAACGGCATGTCCTCCACTGGAAGGATCTTGGAGATGACGCCCTTGTTGCCGTGGCGGCCGGCGAGCTTGTCACCATCCTGGATCTTGCGCTTCTGTGCGACGTAGACCCGGACCAACTCGTTGACGCCCGGCGGCAGCTCGTCGCCGTCCTCACGCGAGAACGTGCGCACGCCGATGACCGTGCCGGTCTCACCGTGCGGCACCTTCAGCGACGTGTCGCGGACCTCGCGCGCCTTCTCCCCGAAGATCGCGCGGAGCAGCCGCTCCTCCGGGGTCAGCTCGGTCTCACCCTTGGGCGTGACCTTGCCGACCAGGATGTCGCCCGGCACGACCTCGGCGCCGATGCGGATGATCCCGCGCTCGTCGAGGTCGGCCAGCATCTCCTCGCTGACGTTGGGGATGTCGCGGGTGATCTCCTCCGGACCCAGCTTGGTGTCGCGGGCGTCCACCTCGTGCTCCTCGATGTGGATCGAGGTGAGGACGTCCTCCTGCACCAGACGCTGGGACAGGATGATCGCGTCTTCGTAGTTGTGGCCCTCCCACGGCATGAAGGCGACCAGCAGGTTGCGGCCGAGCGCCATCTCGCCGTTTTCGGTGCAGGGACCGTCGGCGATCACCTGTCCGGCCTCGACCCGGGCACCCTCGGCCACGATCGGCTTCTGGTTGACGCACGAGCCGGAGTTGGACCGGCGGAACTTGTGCAGCAGGTAGGTGCGGCGGTAGCCGTCGTCCTGGTGGACCGTGATGTAGTCGGAACACAGGTCCTCGACCACCCCGCCGACCTCGGCGATGACCACGTCACCGGCGTCGGTCGCGGCGCGGTATTCCATGCCGGTGCCCACCAGCGGGGACTCGGCACGGACCAGCGGCACGGCCTGGCGCTGCATGTTGGCGCCCATGAGCGCGCGGTTGGCGTCGTCGTGCTCGAGGAACGGGATCATCGCGGTCGCGACGGACACCATCTGGCGCGGCGAGACGTCCATGTAGTCCACCTGTGACGGTGGCACCTGGTCGACCTCACCACCCTTCCTGCGCACGAGCACCCGGTCTTCGGCGAACGAGTTGTCGGCCGCCAGCTTTGCGTTGGCCTGAGCCTTGACGTAGCGGTCTTCCTCGTCGGCGGTCAGGTAGTCGATCTGGTCGGTCACCTTGCCGTCGACAACTTTTCGGTACGGCGTCTCGACGAAGCCGAACGGGTTGACCCGCGCGAACGTCGACAGGGCGCCGATCAGGCCGATGTTGGGACCCTCGGGCGTCTCGATCGGGCACATCCGGCCGTAGTGCGACGGGTGCACGTCACGGACCTCGAAGCCGGCGCGGTCACGCGACAGACCACCCGGGCCGAGCGCCGACAGGCGGCGCCGGTGGGTCAGACCCGCGAGCGGGTTGGTCTGGTCCATGAACTGCGACAGCTGCGACGTGCCGAAGAACTCCTTGATCGCGGCCACGACGGGCCGGATGTTGATCAGGGTCTGCGGCGTGATCGCCTCGACGTCCTGCGTGGTCATCCGCTCGCGGACGACGCGCTCCATCCGGGACAGGCCGACGCGGACCTGGTTTTGGATGAGCTCGCCGACCGTGCGCAGGCGCCGGTTGCCGAAGTGGTCGATGTCGTCGGCCTCGTAGCCCTCCTCGCCCGAGTGCAGGCGGCAGAGGTATTCCACCGTGGCGACGACGTCGTCCTCGGTCAGGGTGCCCGTGGTGATCGGCACGGAAAGCTCAAGCTTCTTGTTGAACTTGTACCGGCCGACCTTCGCTACGTCATACCGCTTCGGGTTGAAGAAGAGGTTGTCGAGCAGCGTCTGCGCGTTTTCGCGCGTCGGCGGCTCGCCAGGGCGCAGCTTGCGGTAGATGTCCAGCAAGGCCTCGTCCTGGCCGGCGACGTGATCCTTCTCCAGGGTCACCATCATCAGCTCGGACCAGCCGAAGCGCTCGCGGATCTGGTCGGCGCTCCAGCCGATGGCCTTCAGGATCACCGTGACCGCCTGCCGGCGCTTGCGGTCGATCCGGACGCCGACGGTGTCGCGCTTGTCGATGTCGAACTCAAGCCAGGCGCCCCGGCTCGGGATCACCTTGACGCTGGTGAGATCGCGGTCGGAGGTCTTGTCCGGCTCCTTGGTGAAGTAGACACCCGGGGAACGGACAAGCTGGCTCACAACGATGCGCTCGGTGCCGTTGATGATGAAGGTGCCCTTAGGCGTCATCATCGGGAAGTCACCCATGAACACGGTCTGGCTCTTGATCTCGCCAGTCGAGTTGTTGGTGAACTCCGCCGTCACGAACAGCGGCGCGCAGTAGGTCAGATCTTTCTCCTTGCACTCCTCGATCGAGGCCTTGACCTCGTCGAAGCGCGGGTCGGAGAAGCTCAGGGACATCGTGCCGGAGAAGTCCTCGATCGGGCTGATCTCCTCGAGGATCTCGGCGAGTCCCGAGAGCACATGGGATTCGGTAGCTGAGCGGGTCTGCCAGGACTCGTTGCCAACGAGCCAGTCAAACGACTCGGTCTGGATGGCAAGGAGGTTAGGGACTTCGAGGTGTTCGGTGATCCTGCCGAATGAGATTCGGCGAGGAGCGAACGCGCTCGACGATCGACTGGTCTTCGCAGGGCGGGAGGCTGCCAAGATACGTCCTTCCGAGGACCGGTGGTGCAACGGCCGTTACGCGAGCACCCCGACAAACCCTGACCGTCACGTCCGCTAGGACAATCTGGGCAGGGGACAGCCGAAGGGCAGCGCAAACTAGCAGTGTAGCCGAAAGGCAGATCCCTGTCCAGTCCCCACGGCAGGCTCTCGCAGAACGTGCCGTGGAACACCGGTTACCGGTGCCGGCCGCGCTCTGCGCCACTATCCGTGGCGACTTCGCACCACAGGTCTTACCCGTAAAAGCCTGCATGTCCATCCGGGTACAGTCAAGCCCTTCCACGACAAAGGGCGGGCAACCCGCAGGTAACCCGCCCTTTTGTCGAGTCGGCTTCAAGTCACACAGGCTTTTTGGGCCGCGCCACTCGGGGACGCCTCACGACCGCCTCAAGGTTGCCCTTCAGCAGCTCACGCGCCCTCGGCCTCGAGCTTGGCAGCCCTAAGCTGGCCACTTGTTACTTGAGGGTCACCTTCGCGCCCTCGGCCTCGAGCTTGGCCTTGGCCTTCTCGGCGGCCTCCTTGTTGGCCTTCTCCAGGACGGCCTTCGGCGCGGCCTCGACGAGGTCCTTGGCCTCCTTCAGGCCCAGGCCGGTCAGCTCACGCACGACCTTGATGACCTGGATCTTCTTGCCACCGTCAGCCTCGAGGACGACGTCGAACTCGTCCTTCTCCGGCTCGGCCTCGACGGCGGCGCCACCGCCACCGGCGCCCGGCGCGGCGATCGCGACCGGCGCGGCAGCCTTGACGTCGAACGTGTCCTCGAACTCCTTGACGAACTCGGCCAGCTCCATCAGCGTCATCTCTTTGAACGCGTCCAGCAGCTGGTCAGTGCTCAGCTTCGCCATATCAGGCAACCTTTCTTATTCGTTTTCGGTTTCGCGCTTGGCCCGCAGAGCGTCGACCGTCCGCACGGCCTGTGCCAGCGGCGCCTGGAACAGCGCTGCGGCCTTGCTCAGGTTGGCCTTCATGCCGCCGGCGAGCTTCGCCAGCAGAACCTCACGGGACTCCAGGTCGGCGAGCTTCGTGACCTCGGCCGCGGAAAGCGGCTTGCCTTCGAAGACACCGCCCTTGATGACGAGCTGGGGATTGGCCTTGGCAAAGTCGCGCAAGCCCTTGGCCGCCTCAACAACGTCACCGGAGACGAAGGCGAGCGCGGTAGGACCGGTGAACAGATCATCGAGACCGGCAAGCCCGGCGTTGGCCGCGGCCCGCTTCGCGAGCGTGTTCTTCGCGACCGTGTAGGTGGCGCCGCCCAGCGAGCGGCGCAGCTCGGTGAGCTGCTTCACGGTCAGCCCGCGATACTCGGTGAGCACCGTGGCATTGGACGACTGGAACTTCTCGGTCAGCTCGGCAACAGCACCGGACTTGTCGATACGGATCTTGTCCGCCATGTCCCCTCCTCTCTCTCGTACTCCAAACTGATCGCTGTCACGCAACGAAAAACGCCCCGGCGCAGGGCGCACGGGGCGGCTCAAAGCCTTGCCACGTCTCATCCCTGCGCGAGCCGCCCGTCAAGCGACGGAACCTTCGGCTGTGTGAACACAGCGACCAGCGGTCTTTGGGTGGAACTCGGTTACTCTACCTGACGCAGGACGCCGTCTGCACAGCGCCCTGCGTCACAGTGCTTCAGCGCTTCCCGGCTGCACAGATCTGTGAGCCCGCGGAAGCGGTCGGCCTACTCGGCCGTGGCCTCGGTCAGGCCCTTCGTCACGTTGGGGTCGACCGGGATGCCCGGACCCATCGTGGTGGTCACGAAGACCTTCTTGAGGTATTTGCCCTTAGCGGCGGACGGCTTGGCCCGCAGCACCTCGTCGAGCACAGCCGCGTAGTTGGCCAGCAGCTGCTCGGGGCCGAAGGAGGCCTTGCCGATGATCAGGTGCAGGTTGGAGTGCTTGTCCACCCGGAAGGTGATCTTCCCGCCCTTGATCTCGTTGACCGCCTTGGTGACATCCATGGTCACGGTGCCCGTCTTGGGGTTAGGCATCAGACCGCGCGGGCCCAGGATCCGCGCGATCCGACCGATCTTGGCCATCTGGTCGGGCGTGGCGATGGCGGCGTCGAACTCCAGCCAGCCGCCCTGAATGCGGGCCACCAGGTCGTCGGTGCCGACCGCGTCGGCGCCCGCCGCCTCGGCCTCGGCGGCCTTGTCACCGGCCGCGAACACGATCACACGGGCGGTCTTGCCCGTGCCGTGCGGCAGGTTGACCGTGCCGCGAACCATCTGGTCCGCCTTGCGGGGGTCGACGCCGAGGCGCATCGCGACCTCGACCGTGGCGTCGAACTTGACCGCGGTGGTCTCCTTGGCGAGCTTGATCGCCTCCGCCGGCGTGTAGAGCTTCGAACGATCGATGAGCTCCACGCTCTTGCGGTAATTTTTGCCGTGCTGCATTGGTTTCTAATCTCCTGTGGTCGTTGGCGGGCTCACGTGGAGCCCTCCCACTGTCTGTGTCTGGTCTCGGACGGCTCAGTCGCGAACCGTGATGCCCATGGAGCGGGCGGTGCCAGCGATGATGCGCTCGGCCATGTCGAGATCGTTGGCGTTGAGGTCGGACATCTTCTTCTGGGCGATCTCTCGCACCTGCTCGCGGCTGACCGAACCGACCTTCTCCTTGTGCGGGACGCCGGAGCCCTTCGGCACGCCGGCCGCCTTGATGAGCAGCTGCGCCGCGGGCGGGGTCTTGAGCACGAAGGTGAAGGTGCGGTCCTCATAGACGCTGATCTGCGCCGGGATGATGTCGCCGCGCTGTGACTCGGTCTGGGCGTTATACGCCTTGCAGAACTCCATGATGTTCACACCGTGCTGGCCGAGCGCGGGACCCACCGGCGGAGCCGGTGTCGCCTGGCCGGCCTTCAGCTGCAGCGTGAAGGTCTTGACGAGTTTCTTCTTCGGAGGCATGTCTCTTCCTGGGCTTGATTGGTTGGTAATCAGACCAACGGCCTGTGCACGGTCAGCACAGGCCGGACGGTCAAGCGTAACGTATATGAATTAGATCTTGGAAACCTGGTTGAAGTTGAGCTCCACCGGGGTCTCCCGACCAAAGATCGAGACGAGCACCTTGAGCTTCTGCTGATCGACGTTGATCTCACTGATCGTCGCCGGAAGCGAGGCGAACGCGCCATCGGTGACCGTCACGGAGTCGCCCACCTCGAAGTCGACCACGCGCACCTCGGGCTTGGCCTTCTTCGGCCCGGCCTGCTCGACCGCCGGGAGCAGCCACTTGAGCACCTCGTCGAGGCTCAGCGGGGCCGGCCGGTCGGCCCGGTCGGTCGACCCGACGAAGCCCGTGACACCAGGCGTGTTGCGCACACACGAGTAGGACTCGGGCGTCAGGTCCATGCGGACCAGCAGATAGCCGGGGAAGACCTTGTTTTGCACCTGGGTGCGCTTGCCGTTCTTGACCTCGATCTCCTCGCGGGTCGGCACCTCGACCTGGAAGATGTATTCCTCCATGTCGAGTGAGGTGATCCGGGTCTCGAGGTTGGCCTTGACCTTGTTTTCGTAGCCGGCGTAGGAATGCACCACATACCAGTCGCCGGGCGCGAAGCGCAGCTTCTGGCGCAGCTCCGCGGCTGGGTCGAATTCAGCCTCATCAGCGTGCCCCGAAGCCACCGCCACCGATGCGGTGCCCGCAGCGGTCTCGTCAGCCTGATCGGTCGTCTCGTCGTACTCGGACACGCTTACTCACTTCCACCTTTTACGGACGGTCTGTCCCGCTCCGTCTGACTTCTACTCCGGTTAACCGAAGACGAACAGCACGCCCTTAGAGTAGACCAAGTCCAAGCCCACCACGATCGCCGTGATGACCGCGACGAAGACCACCACCACGGCTGTGTAGGTCAGCAACTCGTTACGAGTCGGCCAGATGACCTTGCGCAGCTCGGAGATGACCTCGCGGAAGAAACGACCTATCCGACCGAAGAAGCCTACCTTGTCCGGGTCGGACTTGGTCTTGGTCTTGAGGGCTGTGCCACCCTTCGCCAACTCATCGTCCGTAGCGGCGTCGTCGTCAACGGCGTCGTCGAACACGTCATCGACGTGCTCAGCCGCGGCGTCTTCATCGCCGCGTCGATTGCGCTCGGCCACTTCGCCCTCCGGATCGGATCATCCCCGCAACGCGGGGAGCGTGTGTTTCACCCGCCGCGACGGCCAGTCGACTGCCATCGATGACGCAGGGGCGACAGGACTCGAACCTGCAACCTGCGGTTTTGGAGACCGCTGCGCTGCCAATTGCGCCACACCCCTAAGAGCTCCCCGAAATCGGGAAGCCCTCCGGCGGACCAGTGTACGGGTAGACGGGCGGGCGAGCCAACCGGTACCCGGCTAAAAAACGGTCAAAACTGCTTGACCTTGGCTCTTGCCTGAGCAAGCACCCTTTCGCCGCCACACACGGCGGTCAATTCGAGCGTGGCGAAGTCGGCGTCGGCCGCCTTCACGACCGCGGTAAAGCTGATCTCCGTGCCCTGATCGGTGTCCGGAACAGGTACCGGACGGGTGAATCTCACTCCAAAGTCGACGATCGCGTCGCCGGAACCGGCCCAGACCGCGACCGCCTGACCGGCCAGGGCCATGGTGTACATGCCGTGCGCGATCACGCCCGGAAGCCCGACGGATGTGGCGAACCGCTCGCTCCAGTGAATCGGATTGAAATCACCCGATGCGCCCGCATAGCGCACGAGATCGCCCCGGGTCACCTGGAACGTCTGCTCCGGCAGCACCTGGCTTTGCTCGAACCTCACGACGCCTCACCTCGCACGACGGTCTTGTGCCACACGGTCGCCACCAGCTCGTCGCCGGTGGTGCGCACCTCCTGCCGGGTCGTCAGGAAGTCGTTGCCGGCCCGGGTCATGATCTCCTCGATGTGGTTGACCACGACGAGCTCGTCGCCCGCCACGACCGGGCGGTTGTAAAGGAAGCGCTGGTCGCCGTGCACCACGCGGCTGTAGTCGACACCGAGATCCGGATCCAGGACGATCACTTTGAGCGCCGCCATCGTGAGCACGATCGGGAAGGTGGGCGGCGCCACGACGTCCGGATAGCCCGCGGACTTGGCCGCATCGGGATCGAAGTGCAGCGGATCGGTGGCCCCGACGGCGACCGAGAACTCGCGGATCTTCTCCCGCCCCACCTGATAGGGGGCGGTGGGCGGATAGGCGCGCCCGATGAACGACTGGTCTAACGGCATGGAGGCAAACCTATGCCATCGCCAAAAGGGGTGGTCCCACCGGACCACCCCTTTTGGAGAGCCATCTGGAACCAGATGTGGGTCAGCGCGTCTCGCGATGCGCCGTGTGCTTGCCGCAACGCGGGCAGAACTTCTTCAGCTCGATGCGATCCGGG
>JBIOYB010000496.1:0-2234 GCA_044869915.1 Allorhizocola sp. | reverse complement strand
TATACGTTGGCGGAGACTGGGAGGTTACGGCAGCGGCGGCGGATCACGCTCAGCCATGGTTGGACTCTCTCGCCTACCGGGTAGACTCTTCGGACGGTAGCGTGGTGGTCACGGGGGACACCGCGGCGTGTGAGAGCGTGACGACACTCGCGCGGGGAGCTGACGTCATGCTGTGCTGCTGTCCGGACCACCAGGAACGCTTGCAGCGCAACGAAGGGAAGAGCCTGTGCGGTACGACCGAGGCTGCTCGCATGGCGCAGGAGGCGGGGGTCAGGACGCTGATCTTGGTCCACATAGGACCAGAGTTGGGCGGGCATCCGGATATGCAAAAAGCCATCGGCGACATCCGGCGAATCTATGACGGGGAAGTCGTCTTTTCCGAGGAATTGATGTCGTACCCAATCGGGCGGTGAACCGCGGGACGACGGCGGCGGGAGGGAACTGATGGGGCAGGTGATTCTGTGCGGTACGCTGCTGACTGGGTCCGATGAGCCCGCGGTCAAAGATGCGGTGGTTCGCGTGACCCATGGGCGCATCGTGAGCGTCCACCGCGGCTACACCGCCTCGGTTCGTGAGCGCGGAGACGTCGTGCTCGATGTTCGACCAGCGACGGTCCTGCCCGGCTTCATCGACCTTCACGAACACCTGAACGGCGATGGGAAGTACTCCCTCGGCGACGATTCAGTCAAGCCGTCCGACGCGACGTGGGCGATCGTCGCCACCCACTACGCACGGCAGGCGCTGATGAAGGGCATCACCACGGTCCGCACGGTCGGCACGCCGGCGCATCTGGACATCGCCCTGCGAAAGGCGATCGCAGAGGGGCTCGCCGTGGGGCCGCGTCTCGTGTGCGCCGGCCAGAAGTTGACGATGACCGGCGGGCACGGTTGTAGCCGTGGACGGCAGGTGGACGGCCCCTACGAGGCGATGAAGGCCACGCGCGAGCAGATCAAAGCCGGCGCGGATCTCATCAAGCTGACCGCCAGCGGCGGCGTGGGCATCACGCGCGAGGGCGAGGAGCCGACCCAGCCCGAGATGACGGTGGAGGAGATGCGCGCTGCAACCGAAGCGGCCCACGCTGCCGGCTTGCGGGTAACGGTGCACGCCGACGGCGTGCCGGGAATTCAGAATGCCATTGCTGCCGGGGTCGACTGTCTGGAGCACGGCATCTTTCTCGGGCCGGCGGAGGCGGAGGAGATGGCGCGGCGAGGCATCGCGCTGGTGCCGACGCTGTCGACGATGCACGGCATCGCGTTCCGCGGGAGGGCGCTCGGCTTGCCGTCGAGCTGGATTCCGATCGCCGAGAACGTGGTCGAGCCACACATGGCATCCTTTCGCGCTGCCGTGGATGCCGGAGTGCTGTTCGGTGCCGGAACCGACGGCTACGGGGACATGGTGGAAGAGCTCCAGATCTTCGCGAAGGCCGGGCTCACGCCCTACCGGGCGATCCAGGCGGCCACCCGTGATGCGGCTCGTCTGATGGGTCTCGAGCGCCGTGTCGGAACGATCGAGGTCGGCTGCCAGGCCGACATGATTGCGGTGCAGGGAGACCCCCGAGAAGATCTGGCACTGCTGCGGCGGGTTACCCTGATCATGCGGGACGGCGTGGTCTGGCATTCGCTGTACGCGGGCGCGACGGACGACGAGCCCGACGAGGCCACCCTGCAGCGAATGTGACGGCCGCCCCGCGCCCGTCGGCTCACGACGCGCCTCCGGGCACGCCCGGCCGCTCGCCGATCTCGGCCGCGCCGGCCGGGGCGCCGGGCGCCGGCTGCGGATGGCCGTCGCCGTCGGAAGCGTGCCGGGTGGGCCACGGCACCACGCCGTCGAGCGCGGCCGCGGCGCGGACCCGCCGGCGGCCCGGGATGAGGTCGTCGAGCAGCGAATAGACGACCGGGGTGGCGAGCAGGGTCAGCAGCAGGGACAGGCTCTGCCCCCCGATGACGACTGCGGCGATGACCCGCCGCTCCTCGGCGCCTGGGCCGGTGCCGACCGCCAGCGGGACCATGCCCGCCACGAACGTGAGCGTCGTCATGAGGATCGGCCGCAGCCGGTCGCGGTTGGCCTGGAGGATCGCTGCCGTCCGCTCCAAACCCGCGGCGCGCAAGCCGTTCATGTGGTCGATCTGGAGGATGGCGTTCTTCTTCACCACCCCGAAGAGCACCAGGATGCCGAGCGCCGAGTAGAGGTTCAGCGTGTTGCCGGTCAGCCACAGGGACAGGAGCGCGAACGGC
>JBIOYB010000495.1:0-8539 GCA_044869915.1 Allorhizocola sp. | reverse complement strand
TTTGCCCTGGACTACTTCGGCCGCCCCGCATACCTGGCCCAGTCGCCGCAGTTTTACAAGCAGCTGATGGTGGGCGTGTTCGAGCGCGTCTACGAGGTGGGCCCGGTGTTCCGGGCCGAGCCCCATGACACCACCCGTCACCTGGCCCAATACACGTCACTCGACGCCGAGATGGGCTTTGTCGAGGACCACCGCGACGTGATGCGCGTCCTGCGCGACGTCGTGGCCGACATGTGCGCGGCGGTGGCCGGCGATGTGTCGGACATCGAGGTCCCGTCGGAGATCCCGTCCGTGCACTTCACCGAGGCGGCGTCCGAGGGCGACGACCTGTCGCCCGCCGACGAGCGTGCGATCGGGGAGTGGGCCAAGCGGGAGCACGGCAGCGACTTCGTGTTCGTGACCGGATATCCCATGACCAAGCGCCCGTTCTACACCCACCCCGACCCGGCGAAACCGGACTACTCCAACGGGTTTGACCTCATCTTCCGTGGCGTCGAGCTGGTGACGGGCGGCCAGCGGCTGCACCGCCACGAGGACTACGTCAAGGCGCTGGCCGAGCGCGGTGAGCCGCTCGAGCCGGTGCGGTCCTATGTGGAGTCGTTCAAGCTGGGCTTCCCGCCGCACGGCGGCTTCGCCATCGGGCTGGAGCGCTTTGTCGCCAAGCTGACCGGCGCGGCCAACGTGCGCGAGGTGACGTCCTTCCCGCGGGACCTACACCGCCTTACGCCGTAACGATTGTGGGGAGGTGGCGCTCGACGATCGGCAGCACCTCGCCGACCGTCACCTCCCGCCCAAGCTCCAGTGACAGGGACGTGGCGGTCGCGTCCTTGATGCCGCACGGCACGATCTGGTGGAAGAACCGCATGTCGGGGTTGCAGTTGAGCGCGAACCCGTGCAGCGTCACGTTGCGCGCGACCCGGATGCCCACGGCCGCGATCTTGCGGTCGGGGTCGCGCAGCCACACGCCCGGTTTGGTTTTGACGCGCTGTGCGTCGAGGCCAAAAGAGTGGCAAACATCTATAAGCATTTGTTCGGTACGCCTTACGTGTGCCACGACGTCGGCCAGCCCACCGCGCAGCACCGGCAGCTTGACTATCGGATAGCCGACGAGCTGCCCGGGCCCGTGCCAGGTGATGCGCCCGCCTCGGTCGACATCGACGACGGGCGTGCCGTCGAGTGGCCGCTCCCACGGCTCGGTCAGCTTGCCGGCCGTGTAAACGCTGGGGTGCTCCAACAGCAGGACCGTATCGGTGAGGCTGCCGTCGACGACGCCGGCGTGCAGCCGGCGCTGCTCATCCCACGCCGTCAAATAGTCGACCAAACCCGCGCGGACAACGGTCAGGGGCACTGTCGTAGTCACCTCCACAAAGTACTCCCCAACGAGAAAACGGGCGTGTGGCCCGGCTCACGATGCGCTAGGGTATCCATCGAACCAACGCTTGTGAAAGCATTCACAAATAGTGGCAGTGGATGACATGAAGGGCGCGCCCATGACCATGACGCAACTCCGGCCGCCGACCGAGGCAGCCGAGCCGCCGGCCAAAACCCCTTGGTGGCGCTGGGCCCTTCCGGCCCTCGGGGTCGTGCTGTGGCTCGCCCTCGCCGGCGTGATGAGCGGCCCGTCCGGCAAGACCGCCGAGGTGCAGAAGAACGACAACGCCGCGTTCCTGCCGAAGTCGGCCGAGGCGACCGAGGTGCTTGAGCTCAACAAGCGGTTCGTGGATCGCGAGGTGACGCCCGCCCTGCTCATCTACGGGCGCGACTCGGGCCTGACCGACGCCGACAAGGCGACCATCGCGCGTCAGGTGCAGGAGCTGGGCGCCCATTTTGGACAGACGCTCGTGATCGCGGGGGTGCCCGACATCTCCGATGACGGCAAGGCAGCCCAGGTCACGCTGCTTTTCGACGGTACAGACTCAAAAATGATTTTGGATGATGTCGAGTGGATCCGGGAACACATCCGCACCGATGATGGCCTACAGGCACACGTCGGCGGGCTGGGCGGCATCCTGACAGACCTGATGAAGATCTTCGAGTCCATCGACGGCATCCTGCTCGGCGCCACCGTCGGCATCATCATGCTCATCCTGCTTGTCGTGTACCGCAGCCCGCTGCTGCCGCTCGTCGTGCTGTTCTGCGCCGGGCTGGCCTACACGCTGGCCAACGGCGTGATCTACCTGCTCGCGCGCGACGGCGTCATCGACGTGTCCGGCCAGAGCCAGGCCATCCTCAACGTCCTCGTCCTCGGCGCCGCCACCGACTACTCCATGCTGCTCGTGTCGCGCTTCCGCGAGGAGCTGCGCCGCACCCGCAGCCGGTTCGACGCGATCCAGGCCGCGCTGCGGGCCTCGTTCGAGCCGATCCTGGCCAGCGGCGCGACCGTCATCCTGGGCCTACTGTGCCTGCTGGTTTCGGACCTGTCGTCCAACAAGGGGCTCGGCCCGGTCGGCGCGATCGGCATCGCGGCCAGCCTCGCCGTCTCGTTGACCCTGCTGCCCGCGATCCTGGCCCTGTGCGGGCGCGTGCTGTTCTGGCCGTTCCGCCCCATGCACGGGGCGGCGGCCAAGGAGGACAGCGGCGTCTGGGCCAAGGTCGCGGCCCTGGTGGGCAAGCGCGCCCGCATCGTCTGGATCGCCACCACACTGTTCCTGCTCGTAGGCGTGACCGGACTGTCGCGTTTGGACGCCGACGGCATACCGCAGACCGAATCGTTCACCACACGCACCGACTCTGTCGCCGCGCAAGAATTGATCAGCGCGCACTTCCCGGGCGGCATCGGCTCGCCCGCCGAGGTCATCGTGCGGCAGGAGCGGCTCGACGAGGCCCTGCGCGTCGTCTCGCAGACCGGCGGCGTCGCCAGCGCCGTGGCCTACACCGGCTCGTTCGTGCCCGGCCAGCAGCCCAAGGTGGTCGACGGGCTCGCCCGCATCGACGCGACACTCAAGGATCCGGCCGACAGCGACGCCGCCATCGACACCGTGAAACGCTTGCGCACCAACGTCCACGCCATCGCGGGCGCCGACGCCAAGGTGGGCGGCTTCACGGCTATCACCCACGACGTGCAGACCACCTCGCAGCGCGACCGGATGGTCATCATCCCGCTCGTGCTCGCGGTCATCTTCCTGATCCTGATGGTGCTGCTGCGTTCGCTGGTCGCCCCGCTCGTGCTCATCGCCACCGTGGTGCTGTCATACCTTGCCACCCTTGGCATCTCGGGCTACGTCTTCACCGATCTCCTCGGCTTCCCCGGCGCCGACTCCTCGTACCCCCTCTTCGCGTTCGTCTTCCTGGTGGCGCTAGGGGTGGATTACAACATCTTCTTGATGACGCGGGTGCGGGAAGAGGCGGGCAGGCTTGGTCATCATGCCGGGACCTTGAAGGGCCTGTCGGTGACCGGCGGTGTCATCACATCCGCGGGCATCGTGCTGGCCGCGACGTTTGCCGCGCTCGCCGTGCTGCCCATCGTGTTCGTGGCCCAGATCGCTTTCGCGGTCGCGTTCGGCGTGCTGCTTGACACCCTCGTCGTGCGCTCGCTGCTCGTGCCCGCCCTCTCGGTCGACATCGGCCGGTCCATCTGGTGGCCCGGTAAACTGGGTCGCACGGGATCGTAGCTTGGCGGACTATGCGCATGTAGCCGGTCCTTCCGCGGATTGATCGGAAGTGAAGCCGAGGCACCTGGGGTAGACCGGGCCCTCGGCTTCGCGCTTTTCTGGATACGGTGATGCGGTGCCGGATCCGTCGGAAGTGCTCATCGACCTCGAAGCGGATGATCCGCGCCCGGCGGAGTTGGGTGCTCGGCGGCGGGTTCCTGCGCTTGGGGTCGTGGCGCTGGTGCTGGCCGGTGTGTTGGCGGGCTCGGCCGGCATGCACGTGTGGTCGGTTGCGCAGCAACGCAACCGGGATGCGGCCGAGGTGACGTTGTTCGTCGCCGTTGCGAGCTTCGGATCTGCCGGCGGCGACAATGAGCGCGTGGTGATCAACGGGACCGTCGCGGTGGTCAATGGTGGCCCGATGCCGGTCGAGGTTTCGCCGGGGGCCGACATGACAAGTCTCATGCTCGCGGGGCATCAGCGGATAGAGCCGGGGGCGACCGGCTGGTTCACCGGGAACGCTTTCGTCGTCTGCTCCGGAGGCGCGTTGCGGCCCCTGCCGGTCGAGCTTTCGGTGCTCACGGCGGACGGCCGGCGCAGGGAGGTCACGTTGGGGCTTCAATTGTTCGGCAGCCGCTGGCACGAGGAAGTGGTGCAGGCCTGCACGCCGCATCGGTGACGGTCGGGGAGACAATCGGCGCATGAGGCTGATGCTGGTGTTGGTGTTGGTGCATGCGACCGTGGCGGCGATGTGGCTGGGGTCGATGGGCTACAGCCTGTTTGTGGTGCAGCCCAGGCTTTCCCGGCTGGCGGGCGGCGACACCGAGCGGGTCGAGGAGCTGCATCGCGAGCTGGCGCAGGGCAACCGGTGGCCGGTGGTCGGGCTCATCGGCGCGCTTTGGGTGACCGGGATCGCGCTTGTCCGCGATCTGACACCGCTGCTCGGGCTGAAGGTGGCCGCGCTCGCCGCCGCCACCGGGCTGTTCTGGTGGGTGTCCTGGCGGGCCTGGCCCCGCCGCGTGTTTGCCCTGCCCAGCGAGCTTCCGGCGCTGCAGCGTCGGTTCAGGACGGTCGCCATCGCCATGTTCGCGTTGGTGGGCATCGCCTTTGTCGCCGGAGTCGTTGAGGGCCACTACTTCGCACGTTAGTGGATCTGTCGTGGCCCGGTGATCGCTGCCACGCTCTGGCGCATGAAAAACGATGAGACTGAACGCATGTTGGCGGCCGTCGACCGGCGCCGGCTGCTGGCCGCGGCGGCATCCGTCGGGTTGGTCGGCGCGGGCGTGCCCGCCGCACGGGCGAGCGCGGCCGGCGAGACCGTCTTCGACCGGCTCGGCGGGGATGTGCTGCAGACTATGGCCGAGGCGAACGCGGACCGCTTCACCCGGGTGATCCGGTCATACACGCCGGCCGTAATCGAGTGGACGTCGGAAGCCTACGTCGGACTCTTCCCGCCCGGGTGCATCGCCGTATTGTTCGCGCGCAAGGGCTCGCGCGACCTGGCGGACGTCAGCCGCTGGGTAGCCGAACGGAACTCGGTGCGGCTCAACGAGTTTGGCGAGCGGCTGTGGCGGCAGTTCCAAGGCCGGACCATGGTGACGCTCAAGGAGGCGGCCCGGCGGATGCTCCCGCTGCCCGTCTATGGCGATCTGCGCTACGAATCCCAGTCGCTGGCGCAATACATACACGTCCCCGACGACGCGGGACCCGACTTCGTCGGCTTCTCCGCCATGCCGTTCAGCGGGGGCCGGCTCGACGACCGTCAGTTTTCGTTCCACGAATACGTGCGCTCCGGCGGTGAGGCCCACGGCATCGACGTCCTGCTCGTACGCCGGCCGCCCCGGCTGGACGACATCGTGCGCGCCGCGCTCGAACGCGTCCCGCAAACCCAGCTGGGCATCAACATGGGCGACTCGTCCGTCTGCTGGGCGATCACCGCGCTGGTGCTTGCCGCCGTGGGCTTCGTCGCCGCGATCGGCGTGACGGCCACGACCAGCTGCCAGGGGTTCTACGACCGGCTCGATCAGGTGTCGCTCCCGCAGGCCGAGCTCGACCGGCTGGGGCCTGTGGCCAGCGCCCGCAAGCTGCTGCAGATGCGCCGCGAGATCCTCGTCGGCATGGAGGGCTGATCCGTGCCGGCGGCCGTCCTCGAGGTGTTCGCCGGCGCGCCCCTGGCCGCCTGGCTGGCACTGAGCCTGCTCAACCAGGTGGCCGGCGGCCGGTGGCGCTGGTTTGCCCGACTGACCGCGAGCGGGTTCATCCCCAACTGGCGGTTCTTCGCGCCGCGGCCCGGGACGAGCGATTTCCATGTGCTGTACCGCGACCTGCTGATCAGCGGTGAGATGACGCAGTGGGTGGAGGCGCCCGCCGCGGAGGCGAGGCCCGCGGTGGCCGCGCTGTGGAATCCGGGCAAGCGTCCGAACAAGGCCCTTTTCGATCTGTGCACGGTCCTGTTCGAGACCGGGCGCGGCCTGGACCACACCCGGCTCATGCTGTCGACGCCGTACCTGGCCATCCTCAATCGGGTCAACAGCATGCCGGCCTCGAGCCTGGCCGCGTGCCGTCAGTTCGTCCTCATGGCGACCTATCCGGATCGGCCCCAGAGCGAGGCCGAGCCGCTGTTCGTCTCGGGTTTTCACGAGTTATAGGAGTCCACAATGGAGCGCTTCCTCTGGGCGGTGGAGTTCCTGGTCGGCGTCGGCGTGATCGTCTCGTCGCTGGAGTTCCTGCGGGCCCGCGCGCATTACCGCTCCGGCGGGCTGCTCAGCTGGGAGGTCTTGCGGTATCGCCTGGCGTTGACGGCCCGTCCGGTGCCGGGCGAGCTCACCGAGCGGATGTTTTCCGACACTGGCCTCACGGCGATCGTCGCCGCCCGGATCGCCGGCGCCGCTATCCTGCTGGCGCCCGCGGTCTGGCTCGGCGAGCCGTGGCGGATCGCGGGGCTTGGCCTGGCATTGCTGGCCACCCTGCTGCTCTACCTGCGCTCACCGTACGGTTTGGACGGTGCCGACCAGATGATGCTGATCGTGCTCGTGGGCGCGTTCGTGTCCCACCTCGCCTCGCCCGACGGATGGCTGCGCGAGGCCGCCGTCTGGTTCATCGCGACGCAGGCGACCCTGGCCTATCTGGCGGCCGGGATAGCCAAGCTCGTCTCGGCGCAGTGGCGCTCGGGTCAGGCCATCCCCGCGATCCTGAGCACACGCGCCTACGGTAATCCGCTGGCGCACAAGATGACCCGGGACAGGCGCTGGCTCGCGTTCGCGGTCGCGTGGTCGGTCATCGGGTTTGAGGTGCTGTTCCCGCTCGTCATCCTCGTGCCGCATGAGTCGGCCCGGGTCGCGTTCCTGGGCTTCGGCGTGCTTTTTCACCTCACGAACGCGGTCGTGATGGGGCTCAACACGTTCGTGTGGGCGTTCGCCGCGACCTATCCGGCGATCGCCTGGTGTGGTGGCGAATTCTAAAGTGTGGGGATGACCGGGCGGATGGTGCCGTCCGCGTTGAACTCCAGCCTGTCGATGGTGGTTTCCCGGTTGGTGCCGTTGCCGGCAGGCACGGCGAAGCGGTGATAGGCGACATACCACGTGTCGGTGCCGGGCGCCCGCACCACCGAGTGGTGCCCGGTGCCCTTGATACCGAGCTCGAGCCGCTTGGCCAGCACGATGCCCCGCTTGGTCCACGGCCCAAACGGCGAGGTGCCGGTCGCGTATGCCACCCGATAGTCCTCGCTGCGCGTGTCGTTCTCGGACCACATGAAGTAGTAGATCCCGTTGCGTTTAAAGACAAACGACGCTTCGTTGTACCCGCTGGGCGTGATCGTGCGCACGCCCGCCGCGTCAAACGAGACCATGTCGGCATTGAGCCGGACCGCGTGCGCGCTGCCCTGCCCGAAGTACAGATAGGACTGCCCGTCGTCGTCGGTGAACACCATCGGATCGATCATCTGGCCGGGGAACTGCCCGGATCGCACGAGCGGCCGCCCCAGCGCGTCCCGGAACGGGCCTGTCGGTGAGCTCGACACCGCGACGCCCAACTGTTTGGCGGTGTTGCCGCTCGCGAGCCCGCCGCTGAAGTACAGGTAGTACTGCCCGTTTTTGGCCGCCACCGCCGGAGCCCACGCGCTGTTGTCCGCCCACGACACGTCCGGCCCGTGGTCGAGGATCACACCGTGGTCGGTCCAGTTGACCAGATCCGTCGACGAGAACGCCTTGTAGTACGGCGAGCCCCAGCCCTCGTATCCATCCGTCGTCGGGTAGAGGTAGTAGCGCCCGCCGAAGTTGGCGATGTGCGGGTCGGCGTAGAGCCCGGGGATCACCGGCCCCTTGTTGGTCTTCGGCGCCCACGGCGCGGCGACCCGGAACGAGCTGTCCGCGCGGAAGGCGGCCGTGTCCTGGAAGGTGTCGAGCCACAGCGCGTAGTCGCGGTGCCGGAGGCGCCGCTGCGGAAAGTTCACCGACACCAGCGAGATCGAGCCGCTCACCGAGCCGTCGACCACGCAGAACGTGGCGTCCTGCCGGAACGTGGCCGTGCCCGTGTTGGCCTCCAGCCGCAGCCGCCAATCCCGGTGCCGCAGGAACAGGCCGTTGGCCGCCTGGAACGACAGGCATGACGGCGACGCCAGCCCGGATATCACGGTGAATGTGGCGTCCAATTTGGTCTGTGCCGGGCTGGCGGCCGTGACCGGGTCGATCTGTCCGAGCGCGTTGAGGTGCCTGACGTACCGCCCGGGGAAGTTCACCGATTCGAGGGAGCGCGCGCCGGGCGGCGGGGCGGCCGCGTGTGCCGGTGCGGACACCGCGACCGCCGCGCCCACCGCCAACAGCATGAGTGCAAATGTTTTACATACCTGACTGTTAGCGCTCACAGCTATAGATTGACATGTTAAGCCGCAGTTGCCAAGCTGAGATGTGTTCGTTAACATCAAGATCCGCGCAGGTGTCATCGTCCTTGGC
>JBIOYB010000494.1:0-13377 GCA_044869915.1 Allorhizocola sp. | reverse complement strand
AGCGAAAAGGCGTTTAATGGTGCGCCGACTCCTTCTTCACCTGCTCCGCCAGGTGAGCCGGCATTGGCTCGTAACGAGCAAACGTCCGCGTGAACGTGCCCGCCCCGGCCGTCATCGAACGCAGGTCGACCAGATAGCGCAGCAGCTCCATGGCCGGCACCTCGGCGCGCACGATCGCCCGATCACCGCCGTTGGGGTCGGACTCGGTGCCAAGGACGCGTCCTCGGCGGGAGGACATGTCGCTCATGACGGAGCCCACGGCCGACTCGGGGACCGTGATGACCACCTCGTCCACCGGCTCGAGCAGCGTCATCTGCGCCTTCTCGGCCGCGTCCTTGAGCGCCAGCGCGCCCGCGGTCTGGAACGCCGCGTCCGACGAGTCGACGCTGTGCGCCTTGCCGTCGAACAGGGTCACGCGCAGATCCACGACCTTGTTGCCCGAGATCAAACCCCGCTCCATCTGGGCCCGCACACCCTTTTCCACGCTCGGGATGTAGTTGTGCGGCACGGAACCGCCGACCACCTTGTCCACGAACTCGAACCCGGAACCGCGCGGCAGCGGCTCGACCTCGATGTCGCACACCGCGTATTGCCCGTGCCCGCCGGACTGCTTGACGTGCCGCCCGTGGCCCTTGCCCCCGGCGCCGAACGCCTCCCGGAACGCGACCTTAGCCGGCTCGGTGCTCAGCTCGACACCGCCTGACTTGAGCCGGTCGAGCACGACATCGGCGTGGGCTTCGCCCATGCACCAGAGCACGATCTGATGGGTCTCGGCATTGCGCTCCAGCCGCAGCGTCGGGTCGCCCGCCACGAGTTTGGCCAGGTTTTTGGCCATCGCGTCCTCGTCGGAGCGCGTCTTGGGCACGATCGCGATCGGCAACAGCGGCTCGGGCATCGACCACGGCGACATAAGCAGAGGCTTGTCCTTGCTGGAGATCGTGTCGCCGGTCTCGGCCGCCGTCGACTTGGTGATCGCGCAGATGTCGCCGGCCACGCACACGGTGACCTCGCGCAGGTTGGCGCCCAGCGGCGAGTAGATGTGCGTGACGCGCTCGTCGGCGTCGTGGTCGGGGTGGCCGCGCTCCTCCAAGCCGTGCCCGCTGATGTGGATCGGCGTGTCCGGTTTGAGCGTGCCGGAGAACACGCGCACCAGGCTGACCCGCCCGACGTATGGGTCGATCGTGGTCTTGACGACCTCGGCCACCAGCGGGCCTCTGGGGTCGCAGGTGAGCGGCTCGACCGGCTTGCCGTCCACAGTGGACACGGACGGGAGCGGGTGCTCGAGCGGCGTCGGGAAGGCGCCGGCGAACAGCTCGAGCAGGGCATCGATGCCCACCTTGGTCTCGGCGCACACCGGCACGACCGGGTAGAAGTGCCCGCGGGCGACGGCCTTCTCCAGGTCATCGATGAGTATGGAATGCTCGATCTCCTCGCCGCCGAGGTAGCGCTCCATGAGCGTCTCGTCCTCGCTCTCGGCGATGATCGACTCGATGAGCTCGTTGCGCGACTCCTCGATGATCGGCAGGTGCTCGGCGTCGGGCTCCCGGGAGGCGGGCGGGTAGCCACTCGAATAGTCATAGATGCGTTGCGAGATCAGACCGATCAGGCCGACCACCGACTCGCCGTCATCCCCATGCATCGGCAGGTAGAGCGGCTGCACCCCCTCGCCGAACACCTCCTTGGCCTGCTCAAGGGTCTCGTCAAAGTTGGCCCGGGGGTGATCAAGACGGGTGATCGCCACCGCGCGGGGCATGCCCACATCGGCACACTCCTGCCACAGGGCGGCGGTCGTCGCATCCATGCCGTCGGCCGCGTTGACCACGAATAGCGCGGCATCGGCGGCACGCAGCCCGGCCCGCAACTCGCCCACAAAGTCGGCATATCCGGGCGTGTCCAAAAGATTAATTTTGACGCCCTCATGCGAGATCGGCGCGCACGACAGCGCGACCGAGCGCTGCTGTTTGGCCGCCGCCGGATCATGATCGCCGACCGTCGTGCCCTCGACGACCGACCCGGCGCGCGCAATCGTGCCGGTCGCCGCAAGGACGGCCTCCACCAGCGTGGTTTTGCCGCTGCCCGCATGCCCGACCAGCACGATATTTCTAACCCCGGCAGGATCCTCCACTGTCGGGGCGGGGCCGAGGGTTGCTTTGTCTGAAGTGCCGCGTGCCATGCCCGCCTCCTAAGGTTTCGCCTCTGTTTCCCGATAAGACACCCACGGACCTTCCGACACAACCCCGACCCGCGATCCGGTTATGGTTACTGGCATCATGGCGAAGATCCTTAGTGTTGTCGGCAAGGCGGCTACCGCCCGTTTACTCGATCCTGCAGCTCAGGCGCTGCTTCGCGCGGGCGTTTCGCCCAATGCGGTGACCGTCGTGGGCACGGCGGGCGTGGTCGCGGGCTCGGCGGCGTTCGCCGCCCGCGGCGAGTTTCTCTGGGCCGTGTTGATCGTGCTGGTGTTCGGATTGACCGACGTCATCGATGGTTCGATGGCCCGCACGCGGGGGACGGTGACCAAATTCGGCGCGCTCCTGGATTCCACAATGGACAGGGTCGCCGATGGTGCCATTTTTTCTTCAATCATTTTCTGGTACTTCGTTCAGGGCGATCGTTGGTCGGCCGTGGCCGGTTTGATCGGGCTCGTGGCCGGGCAGGTGGTGTCGTATGTCAAGGCACGCGCCGAGAGCCTCGGGCTCAACGCCGACGTCGGGCTCGTCGAGCGGGCCGAGCGATTGATCACCATCGGGGTGGGCGCGCTGGCCACCGGGTTCGGGCTCGAATGGGGCCTGCCGGTGGCGCTGTGGCTGGTCGCAGCCGGTTCGGTGTTCACCGCCGGGCAGCGGATCATGCAGGTGAGGCCCTCATGAAGGACCGTCTCGTCGAACTGGGCTTCACCGCTGGCTGGCGGGCCGTGCGGGCGCTGCCGCAGCCGGTGGCCTCGGCGCTGTTCCGGGCGGGCGCCGATCGGGCCGTGCGGCGTAAAGGTCCCGCTGTGCAGCGGCTGGAGCGCAACCTGCGCAACGTGCTCGGTCAAGATCCGTCTGGTGAGGTCCTGCGGGACGCGATGCGGTCCTACGCGCGGTACTGGCTCGAGGCGTTCCGGCTCCCGTCGCTGTCGCAGGCGCGGCTGCGCGAGTGCTTCGACCTGGGCGGGCTCAAAAACCTGGTCGCGGCGCACGAGGCGGGCACGGGCGCGATCGTCGCGCTGCCGCACGCCGGCAACTGGGACGCGGCCGGCGCGATGGTGGCCGCCCACGGGGTGCCGATCACGACCGTGGCCGAGCGGCTCAAGCCCGAAGGGCTGTTCCGGCGGTTCGTGGAGTTCCGCGAGGGGCTCGGCATGAAGATCATCCCGCATGCGGGCGCGGCGGCGCCCGTCGACGAGCTGCAGCGCGCGCTGAACGCCGGGCACATCGTGCCGCTGCTGGCCGACCGGGACCTGTCGCGGCGGGGCGTCGAGGTGAACTTCTTCGGCGGGCGGACCAAGATGCCGGCGGGCCCGGCGCTGCTCGCGATCCGGACGGGTGCGCCGTTGTATGTCGTAAACATGTGGTACCGCCCGGACGTCCCGTGTGGACAGACGGTGGGCCCGTTGGCCGTCCCGCGCGGAGATGTGGGACCGTTGGACGTGCGGGTCAAGCTGTTCACCCAACAGATCGCCGACGAGCTGGCCAAGGGCATCGCGGCCCATCCCGTCGACTGGCACATGCTGCAGAAGCTATGGCTAACCGACCCTAGCGGGGTTTGACATGCGGATAGGGATCGTCTGCCCATACTCGATGGAGGTCCCAGGCGGGGTTCAGCTGCATGTGCGCGACCTCGCGGAGACGCTCATCGCGATGGGGCACGGCGTGAGCGTGCTGGCGCCCGCGGATGACGAGCAGGAGCTGCCGGCATATGTCGTGCCCGCCGGGCGGTCGGTGCCGGTGCCCTATAACGGGTCGGTGGCGCGGCTCAACTTCGGGCCCATCTCGGCGGCACGGGTGCGGCGGTGGCTCAACCAAGGGTCGTTCGACGTGGTGCATGTGCATGAGCCGATGACGCCGTCGCTGGCGTTGCTCGCGGTGATGGCGTGCGATGGGCCGATCGTGGCCACCTTCCACACGGCCATGACGCGGTCGCACGCGCTGTCGGCGGGGCGAAAGGTCGCGCAGCTGGTGCTGGAGCGGATCACCGCGCGGATCGCGGTGAGCGCACTGGCGCGGCGGGTGCAGGTGGAGCACCTGGACGGGGGAGCGGTCGAGATCCCCAACGGGGTGGCGGTGTCGAAGTTCGCGCACGCGTCGCCTTTGGCGTATGACGGTGAGCTGGTCGGGTTCCTCGGGCGGTTCACGGAGCCGCGCAAGGGGTTCGATGTGCTGGTGCAGGCGCTCGAAAGCGTGATGCCGCAACGGCCGGGCCTGCGGCTCCTGCTCGCCGGACCATCCGATTTGGACGAAGTCAAGCTGCCGCGGATTGTCGCGTCGCGCCTCGAGTTCCTGGGGCGGGTGTCCGAGGAGGGCAAGGCGCGGTTGCTGCGGACCGTGGATGTGTATGTGGCGCCCAATACGGGCGGCGAATCGTTCGGCATGATCCTGACCGAGGCGATGGCGGCGGGTGCGCCGATTGTGGCCAGCGACCTGGACGCCTTCCGGCGGGTGCTGGACGGGGGCAAGGCCGGCGTGCTGTTCCCAGTGGGCGACAGCGAGGCGCTCGCGACGTCCATTGTGGAGCTGCTCGACGATCGGGAGCGAAGAGGAGCATTGTCGGAGGCGGCGCGCAAGGCGGTGGCCGCATACGACTGGCCCGTTGTGGCGCAACAGGTTTTGGAGGTCTACCAGACCGCCATCGACGCGTATGCCGAGCTCCCGACATAGTTGCTTATGTCAGACCGAATCGCTAGGCTCGCTCCCATGACAACCACAATTGAATGGCAGGACCGGGTCGAGCGACTCGAGTCCAGGGAAGAGGGTCTGCGGTCCGAGTTCCGTGAGACACTCGGCAACATGCACGACGTCATGGCGGCAAACAAGGCGACGGGCGGCATCCTTAGCGCGCTTCGCGTCACCCAGCTCGAGCACAGCGAGAAGCTCCAACAGCACAGCTTCCTGCTGGCTGGACTCGTAGAGGGGCAGAAGCGTCTCGAGGCGGATGTCTCTGGGCTCAAGGCGGATGTGTCCGAGCTCAAGCAGGGGCAGGCGCGACTGGAGGGCCGGTTCGACAAGCTCGAGCGGCTTGTCCGGAAGGGTTTCGGCATCCGCGACGAGGAGTAGTCGAGGCGTAGCGGAGGCGTTCTGACCGGCTCGAGCGCGGGCGGGCCGGTCAGCGCGAAGCTCGTGGTGGCGCGTGGGGCGTCGCGGGCGGCATCTAGGATGCCGGGCATGGGTTGGGTGGTGGGCGTGGTTGCCATGGTCGTGGCGGCCGCTTCCTATGTCACCTGGACGGCGGGGCGGGTGGATCGGCTGCACGTGCGGGCCCTGGCTGCGGGGCGGGCGCTGGATGCCCAGCTGGTGCGCCGGGCGGCGGCGGCCGCGGTGCTGGCGGAGGAGCACAGCAGCGCCGACCTTTACGGCGCGGCACGGGCGGCGATCGACGCGCGTCCGGACGATCGCGAGGCGGCGGAAAACGATCTGACCCGGATGCTGCGCAAGCTCGAGGTTGACTCGGGCGACGAGACCGATCAGGCGGTGATCGCGGCCAGCCGGCGGGTGGCGCTGGCCCGGCAGGTGCACACCGATCTGGTCCGGGATACGCTCGCGGTGCGGTCAAGGCCGCTGGTGAGGGTGTTTCGCATGACGCGCCGGCACACCGTGCCGAGCTATTTTGACATCGACGATCCCACGCTCACCTGAGCGATCCTCCCCGAGTTTCCGGCGACTGGGAGTGACATAGGTCACAAGTCGGGCCACGGGCCTGCGATTGGCGCTGTGAGAGAGCCAATCTGGCTTCCTAGCATTGGGGAGTCGATCGGATCGGTGTGAGGAGAGTTCTGGCATGTCCGCAGAAGTCAGCACAGGCACGGCACGCGTCAAGCGGGGCATGGCCGAGATGCTCAAGGGCGGTGTGATCATGGATGTGGTCACCCCCGAGCAGGCGAAGATCGCTGAGGACGCCGGTGCCGTGGCCGTCATGGCGCTGGAGCGGGTCCCCGCCGACATCCGTGCGCAGGGCGGCGTCTCGCGCATGAGCGACCCCGACATGATCGACGGCATCATCAAGGCGGTCTCCATCCCCGTCATGGCCAAGGCGCGGATCGGCCATTTCGTTGAGGCGCAGGTGCTGCAGGCCCTCGGCGTGGACTATGTCGACGAGTCGGAGGTGCTCACTCCCGCCGACTACGGCAACCACATCGACAAGTGGGCGTTCACCGTGCCGTTCGTCTGCGGGGCGACCAACCTCGGCGAGGCCCTGCGCCGGATCACCGAGGGTGCGGCCATGATCCGCTCCAAGGGCGAAGCCGGTACGGGAGATGTCTCCAACGCGACCACCCACATGCGCAAGATTCGTGGCGAGATCAAGCGGCTCACGTCCCTTCCCGAAGACGAGCTCTACGTCGCGGCCAAGGAGCTGCAGGCGCCCTACGAGCTGGTCAAGGAGATCGCCCAGACGGGCAAGCTGCCGGTCGTGCTGTTCACCGCGGGCGGGATCGCGACCCCGGCCGACGCCGCGATGATGATGCAGCTGGGCGCCGAGGGCGTGTTCGTGGGCTCGGGCATCTTCAAGTCGGGCAACCCGGCGCAGCGCGCCGAGGCGATCGTCAAGGCGACCACGTTCTACGACGACCCGGACGTGATCGCGAAGGTGTCGCGCGGCCTGGGCGAGGCCATGGTCGGCATCAACGTGGAGGAGATCCCGCAGCCGCACCGCCTGGCCGAGCGGGGCTGGTGAAGCGTGACCGATCTGGTCGTCGGCGTGCTGGCGCTGCAGGGTGACGTTCGCGAGCACCTTGCGGCGCTTGCCGAGTGCGACGTGATCGCCCGCCCGGTGAGAAGGCCCGCCGAGGTCGCCGAGATCGATGGGCTGATCATCCCGGGCGGTGAATCCACCACGATCAGCAAGCTGGCGCAGGCGTTCGACGTGTTCGATCCGATCCAGCAGCGGATCAAGGAGGGCATGCCCGTCTATGGCTCGTGCGCCGGGATGATCATGCTGGCCGACCGGGTGCTCGACGGCCGGCCCGATCAGCGCAGCTTCGGCGGCATCGACATGACCGTGCGGCGCAACGCCTTCGGCCGTCAGGTCGACTCGTTCGAGGCGCGGGTGAGCATCGACGGCACGCCATTTCCGGCCGTGTTCATCCGTGCCCCGTGGGTCGAGGAGGCAGGCTCGGGCGTGGAGGTGCTGGGCCGCGTCGAGGGCGGTCCGGCTTACGAAAGTGGCGACTCCCGGCGGCCTGTCCACACCACAGAGCCGCCAAGGGACTCGCCACCATCGGACGGTAGAATCGTCGCGGTTCGGCAAGGTCACCTGCTGGCCACCTCCTTCCATCCGGAGTTGACTGGTGACCTCAGGGTGCACCAGCTGTTCGTGGAGATGGTGCGGTTCGCGCGGGAGGGTTAAAAGATGTCCGGCCACTCAAAGTGGGCGACGACCAAGCACAAGAAGGCCGTCATCGACGCCAAGCGCGGCAAGCTGTTCGCGGGCCTGATCAAAAATATCGAGGTGGCCGCCCGCAACGGGGCCGATCCCACCGGCAACCCGACTCTTTTCGACGCCATCCAAAAGGCGAAGAAAAACTCGGTGCCCAACGACAACATCGACCGCGCGGTCAAGCGCGGCTCCGGTCAGGAGGCGGGCGGCGCCGACTGGCAGACCATCATGTATGAGGGCTACGGCCCCAACGGGGTGGCGCTGCTGATCGAGTGCCTGACCGACAACCGCAACCGGGCGGCGGCCGAGGTGCGCACCGCGCTGACGCGCAACGGCGGCACCCTGGCCGATCCGGGCTCGGTGTCATACCTGTTCTCCCGCAAGGGTCAGGTCATCGTGCCCAAGGCCGGTCTGACCGAGGACGACGTGCTCCTGGCGGTGCTCGAGGCGGGCGCGGAGGAGTGCAACGACCTGGGCGAGTCGTTCGAGGTGATCAGCGAGCCGAGTGACCTGATCCCGGTGCGGTCGGCGCTGCAGTCCGCGGGCATCGACTACGAGTCGGCCGAGACGACGTTCGTGCCGAGCATGCAGGTCCCCCTGGAGGAGGAGCCCGCGCGCAAGGTGCTCAAACTCGTCGACGCGCTCGACGACTGCGACGACGTGCAAAACGTGTTCGCTAACTTCGATGTGTCGGACGAGGTGCTCGCGGCTATAGAAGGCTGAGGGCATGGGCTTCAGCGGGTTCACCGACGAGGCGGCGCTGTTCTACGAGGGCCTGGAGGCCGACAACTCCAAGACCTACTGGACGGCGCACAAGGACGTCTACGAGCAGGCCGTGCGCCGGCCGATGCAGGAGCTGTTCGACGAGCTGGCCCCGGCCTTCGATGCCGACGTGACGCTCTTCCGGCCCTACCGGGACGTGCGGTTCAGCAAGGACAAGTCGCCATACAAGACGCACCAGGGCGGCTTCCTCGAGGTGGTGTCGGGTGTGGGTTACTACCTGCAGGTCGACGCCGACGGGGTCCTTGTCGGGGGCGGGTTCCACGCGCATGATCGCGAGCAGATCGCCCGCTTCCGGTCCGCTGTGGACGCTCCGGGGTCGGGGCAGCGGCTCGTCGAGATCGTGGGCAAGCTGGAAAAGGCCGGCTTCGAGATCGGCGGCGAGCAGGTCAAGACGCGCCCGCGCGGTGTCGCGCCCGACCATCCGCGCCTCGACCTGATGCGCCGCGAATACGTGACCGCGGGACGCAAGATGGCGCCCGATGAGGTGACGGCCGCGTCGGTGAAGAAGGACTGGCGCCGGATCGTTCCGCTGGTGGAGTGGGTGCGCGAGTACGCACCGCCCACATAGGATGCTCGTTCGTGACTGCTGACTACGCACGGCGACCACCCGATGAGACCGATCCGTGGGGCATGCCACCGCTGCCGCCCGTGTCGCCTGGGCAGCCCCCGCCGGGGTCGGTCTACGACACGGGTCTGGCGAACGCGCCCCTGCCGCCACCTTCGTCGCCTTGGGAGGGGCTCGCGGATCAGACGCCGCCGGGGTCGGTCTACGACATCGGTTTGGCGAATACGCCGCTGCCGCCACCTCCGCCGCTCCCATCGCCGCCCGTGTCGCCGGAGCCGGCGATGCCGCCGAGGGCGGCTTACGACACCGGTCTTTCGAACACCCCGTTGCCGCCCCTGCCACCGCCGTTCTCGCCTCCGGGGTCGGCCTATGACACCGGTCTGCGCAATACGCCGCTGCCGCCCATGCCTCCGCCCGGGCCCTACACGCCCGACACGACGCAGATGTCGACCGCGTTCGTGTCGAATCTGCGGGCCGAGATCCGGCAGATGGAGGGCTACTTCGCCAAGCAGACGCGCCGGTTCCGGATGTTTGGCCTGGCGACGCTGCTGTGTGCCGCAGCCGTGCCGGTTCTCGTCGCGGCCGACGCGTGGTCGTGGCTCGTGGCCGTGCTGGGCGCGACCGCCGCGATCTCCGGGTCGGTGCAGACCCTCTACCGCTTCCAGGACTCGGGCCTGAGCGCGATGAGCCTGGCCAACCGGCTCGAGGCGGAGCTTGTGCGCTATGAGACCGGCACGACGCCCTACCCCGGTGGGCCGGGTCCGCTGAACTTCACCAATCTCGTGGACCGCGTGACCAACCTGCGCGAGGAGGCGAGCTCGAGCTTCCACGGCACGTGGGCCAGCGCCACCGTGAAAAGCTGAACTAGACGTCGACCGGGCCGCCGGAGCGCCAGTATTGCCCGTCGGCCCGGTCCATCAGACCGGCGTCGATCAGGTAGCGCCGCAACGACACCCAGTCTTGCTCGTAGAAGGCGCGCAGCGCCGCGTCGATCTCGCGCTCGGAATAGCGCACGCCGGGCTCGAAGGCGCACACGATGTGCTCCAGGATCACGCGGCGCTTGCCGGCCCGGGCGGGGATCGCCACGAGCCGGCCGTGCTTGTCGAGGAAGGTGCCGAGCACCTTTTCGTCAGCGGATCTCATAGAGCCCCTTCAGATATCCGGACCCGTAATATTCCTCCAACTCCTCGACCGTCTCGGGGGTGACCTGCACGCTCTTGACGATTTTGGCGTGGCTCGGCAACATGTCCGGCTCCCAGGAAGCGGGCTGCCACAACTCGGAACGCAGGAATGCCTTGGCGCAGTGGAAGAAAATCTGATCGATCTCGACCACGATGGCGAGCACCGGCCGATGGCCCTTGACGACCATATCGTCGAAGTAGGGCGCATCCGACACCAGATGCGCGCGCCCGTTGATGCGCAGGGTCTCGCCCCGGCCGGGGATCAGGAAGACCGTGCCGAGGTGCGGGTTGCTCAGGATGTTTTTGTATCCGTCCGCGCGGCGGTTGCCCGGCCGCTCCGGGATGGCGATCGTGGTGTCGTCGATGACGTGCACGAATCCCGGTGGGTCGCCCTTGGGGGAGACGTCGCAGTTTCCCTCGGCGTCGGACGTCGCGATGAGGCAGAAGGGCGATCGAGACAGCCACAGGCGGTCCATCTCGTGCAGCCTGGTGCGCTCCTTGGTCACGGAGCGCCCCTTCGGCTCGCCGAGTAGCTCCCGCAGCTCCGCCTCCGTCGTGATCTTCATAGTCGTACCCTATCGTGCACGTCATGGAGCTGGAAACGCATATTCAGGCCATACGCCGGGAGGGTGAGTTACTCGCCGCCGCGGCGACCGATCTCGACGCGGCCGTGCCGACGTGTCCGGATTGGACGGTGCGGGATCTGGTGCGGCATCAGGGCGAGGTGCACCGCTGGGCACGCAGCCACGTCGCGGAGGCACGGCAGACGGTGAATCGGGAAGGCTTCCGGACGTTTCCCGATGAAGATCAAAATCTCCTTATTTGGTAGCGTGAGGGACTTGCCCTGCTTCTGATGACACTTGCCGAAGCCGATCCCGATCTGGACTGCTTCAGCTTCCTGCCCGGCCCGCGTGGCACGCGCTTCTGGGCGCGCCGGCAAGCGCACGAGACCGCGATCCACCGTGTCGACGCGCAGAGCGTGCATCGGGCCGGCAGTGACATCATTGCGACAACACCAGAGTTCGCCGCCGACGGGATCGATGAGCTCCTCTACGGGTTCTTCGCCCGGCGCCCGTCACGCCTCGCCACCAGTAACCCGTATTCGTTTTCCTTGCATCCCAGTGATATCGACCGCACCTGGGTGGTGCGCGTCGGTGCCGACGGTGCGTCCACATCGGACAGTGGGGAGGGGCAGATCCCTCTGACCGCGACCGCGTTCGAGCTCTACCTGATGCTTTGGAACCGGCGCCCGCTGCCAAACACGCTGAGCCACTGGCGGGACCACGCGCTCGTTCAGTGGGCCGCCTGAGCCAGCCGCCGCGCACTGCCCACGTAGCGGTCGGTCACGTAGTCCTGCAGCAGCGTCGCGATTGGACCACCGAGCCGCGCATACCACGACGCGGGCCGGCTGAACGCGCGGATGGCGAAGCCCACCCGGCCATCGCCGGCGAGCGTGACCTCGAAGGCCTCCTCGCCCCGCTCGGGATGCCCGGGCACGGTGCCAAACCCGTAGCCATAGGCGCCGGGCTCGTCGCGCAGCCAGACCACCTCGCACGGCACCCATAGCGGGCCCAGTGCCGCGCTGAAGCCTGCGCCGACGGCGGGCTCCGCCGCGCCGCGCACCCGCAGCCCGGCCAGGTGGTGGATCTGCCAGTGCCGCATGCCCTCACGCACGGCGGCGAACACGGCCTCACCGTGCCCGACCGTCGCCTCGCGGCGCACGTGGCGGTAACCGGCCGGCAGATCGCCGTCGCGCGTGCGGCCCGTTTCGGCGTAGGTGAACGTCACCCACCGATCCTAGCTGCGTTTTCCGCGGCGGCTGGGGTCGGACCGCTGCGCGGCTTTACCGGAAACCGGCCCGCTACCGTGCGTAATACATACAGCTCTATATTGCTAAACATCGCTGTGATCGCATACGTTCCTCTTCAACCCGGTCATCCCCGGGTGTGACAAGGGAGGGACATGTGACAACAGCACTGCGCGCCGCAATGAGGGCAGGACTTGTGGCGCTCGTTGGCTTGGCGATGGCCGGGATAGCGGCCGCGCCGAGCCAGGCCGATGGCGACGGGTACGTCTGGCCGCAGGTCGTCGGGGGCACGCCCGCAGCGCAGGGCGAATTCCCATGGATGGTCCGCCTCTCGATGGGCTGTGGCGGCGCCGTCTACACTCCGACGCTCATCCTGACCGCCGCACACTGCATCAGCGGCAGCACCGGCCCCAACACGTCGATCGGCGTGACCTGGGGCGCGGTTGACCTGCAGGACCCCAACCGGGTGACCCGCACATCCAACTACGTGTACAAGGCGCCCGGCTTCACCGGCGTCGGCGGCGGCAAGGACTGGGCGCTGATCCGCATTTCGCAGCCGCTCAACTCGCCACTGCTCAAGCTCGCCACGGACACGTCGCTGCACAACGGAATCTTCACCGTGGCCGGTTGGGGCGCGGCGCAGTCGGGCGGCGCGCAGCAGCGCTTCCTGCTCAAGGCCGACGTGCCGTTCATCTCCGACACCCAGTGCGCCAGCGCCGGAGGCAGCTACTCTTCGCTGATCTTCGACGACATGATCTGCGCGGGTAACTGGGACAACGGTGGCGTGGACACCTGTCAGGGCGATTCCGGCGGCCCGATGTTCAAGCGCAACGCGCAGAACGAGTGGATCCAGGTGGGCATCACCAGCTGGGGCATCGGGTGCGCCGTGGCGCGTCAGCCCGGTGTCTACAGCGAGGTTCGCTTCTTCGCCAACGCCATCTGCTCGGCGGCGGCGACACTGGGCGGCTGCCAGGGCGGGATCGGCGTGAGCAACCCGGGCAACCAGAACAGCTCTGTCGGCACGGCCATTTCGCCGGTGGCCCACACGGCCAGCGGCGGCACGGCTCCGTACACCTTCACGGGCACCGGCCTGCCTCCGGGCCTGTCGCTCAGCTCGTCCGGCACGGTCAGCGGGACTCCGACCACGGCCGGCACGTACAACGTCACCGTCACGGCGACCGACAGTTCATCGCCGGCGTTGACGGGAAGCACGTCCTACACCTGGACGGTGAGCGGGCCGCCCGTCCCGGGTTGCACGCAGACCAACGGCACGGACGTGACGATCGCGGATCTGTCCACGGTGGAAAGCACCATCACGGTGACCGGCTGCACGGGCAACGCTTCGGCGACGTCGACGGTGCCGGTGGCGATCGTGCACACCTACATCGGCGATCTGATTGTGACGCTGGTGGCGCCGGACGGTAGCACCTATGTGCTGCACAACCGTACGGGTGGCAGCGCGGACAACA
>JBIOYB010000493.1:0-21426 GCA_044869915.1 Allorhizocola sp. | reverse complement strand
CGCCTTCGCCGCCGGCCCCGCCACCCGCGACACCCTGCTCGCCTACGCGACAAGCAGCCACGCCCGCCCCGAAGTCATCACCCTCATCCGGGAGCTGCCGGACAAGACCTACCCCAACCTGCGCAACCTATGGCACGAACTCGGCCACCTACCCATCGGCAACTAAAATCCGTATGACAACCGCAGATCTGTGATGGCATGCCGGCACGTCAACGCACGTCCCGGACCTGCACCACAGGCCACGATTACGGATGTGACCTGGGTGTCGTAGGGCACTTCCCTCCTCGGGGTTAAGGGGCGGCCGTCATACCAGGATGAGCCGCCCTTCCCCGGTCGTCACACAGCGCGCAAACGCCGCAACAGCAGCGCGTTGAAGGTGACGATGATGGTCGAGGCGCTCATCAGCAGGGCCGCCCATTCCGGCCGCAACAGGATCCCCAGGCTCGGGTAGAACACGCCCGCCGCCACCGGGATCGCCAGCAGGTTGTAAATGGCCGCCCAGAACAGGTTCATCCGGTCCGACGACATCGGTGACGACCGGCTTTCCCGACGTCAGCGTGCCGGTCTCGTCGACCGCGAACGTGTGCCCGTGCAGATGGACGTCCGGCGATCCGGCGCGGGTGGCCAGGTTGATCCTCGGCGGGTAAGGGAATTCGGTTCAGCGCGCCGGCGGTCTGAGCATCCCCAGCAAGGTGGTTTGCAGATAGCCGGAAACGACGGACGGGTGCAGGCGTCCGGCGTCGGTCTCCAGCCCGGCGGTGTGCGCCAGGCTGTAAAACACGGTGACGAGCCATTCCGCCGGCAGGTCGGTGCGGAAGACGCCTTCGGCCTGGCCGCGTTCGATCAGCTGCCGTACCCGCTGCATCGGGGTTTCGTGGTGGGCGTGCAGAACCTCCGGGCCGAGGTGGCGAGTCACCGCGACCAACAGGTGACGGTGCTGATCGATGATGCGCCACGAGGAGTGGATCAGGTTGGCCAGCGCCCGGTCGGCGGGCAGGCTGTCGAGGTCTTCGGCGGCCAGGACCGCCTCGGCCTGGCCGATGGTGCGGGCGAAGACCGCGTCGAGCACCGCCTCACGCGACGGAAAGTGCCCATAGAGCGTGACCCGCCCGACCCCGGCCGCCCGCGCGATGTCGCTCATGGACACGTCCGGGTTGACGAGGAACTCGCCGAGGGCGGCGTCCAGGATCGCGGCGATGCTGCGTTCGGCGTCCGCGCGTTTGGGCCGCTGGGCGGAGGTCGGCGCGGAACCTTTGGCGGGCATGGACATAGCGTACGGCCGTGATCAGTGGGCGAAGACGGGACCGTCGTGGACCGGTGGCCGCCCGCCGGGTACCAGCCAGACGATAAGCCCAACGAGCACGAGCGCCGCGACGGCCAGGGCAAGGAAGGCGTTGTCGAATCCGGCGATCGGCACTGGCAGGCCGGCGGCGGTGGCCAGGCTTGCTCCGGCGATCGTGGAAACCGTTGCCGCGCCCAGTGACGCCCCGAGTTCGTGGCTGGTGTTGATGGTTCCTGACGCCACACCGGCATCGTGATGGTCGACGTGTGCCAGGGCGGTGATCGTGGCCGAGACGAATCCCGCGCCCAAGCCGAGCCCGGCGAGGGCAAAGCCGGGCAGCAGGTCGGTCAGCGCGTCGCCGCCCGCGGGCAGGCGGCTCAGCCACGCCAAGCCGATGGTGGCCAGCCCGAACGCGAATCCGGCGATGATGCGCGCGCCGAAGCGTGCCACCAGGCGTGAGGCCAGGTGCGCCCCGATAGTGATCGCCACGGCCACCGGCAGGAACAGCAGGCCGGTACGCAGCGCGGACAGGTCGAGCACCCGTTGCAGGTACATAGAGGCCAGGAAGAACGAGCCGATCAACATCCCCGTGGCGGCGATCATGATGACGATCCCGGCGACCATGGGCCGTTGCGACAGCAACGACAGGCGCACCAACGGCTGCACGGCACGCCGTTGCACCAGAACGAATCCGGCAGCCAGCACGATGCCCGACACAAGGGGGACCAGGGTTTCCGGCGCACCCCAACCGGCATCTCCGGCGGTCACCAGGCCGTAGATGAACGCTGCGGCGGCCGAGGTGACCAGCAGCGCGCCCGGCAGATCCACCCTGCCCCCGTTGCCCACACTGGACGGCAGCAGCACAGGGAGCATCGCAGCGACCGCGATCCCGACCGGGATGTTGATGTAGAACACCCATTGCCAGCCAGGTCCGGCGGTTAGCAGTCCGCCGAGCACGACGCCGACGGCCGCGCCGGATCCTCCGATGGCCGCCCACACGCCCAGGGCGCGGTTTCGGTCCCTGCCGTGGAAGGTAGTCGTGATGATCGAAAGCGCGGCCGGTGAGAGCAGCGCGGCACCGACGCCTTGGGCCGCGCGTGCGGTTACGAGCATCGTGGCGCTGTCGGCCAGCCCGGAGGCGAGCGAGGCGACGGTGAAGACGGTCAGGCCCAGCAGGAAGGTGCGGCGGCGGCCGAATACGTCGGCGAGTCTGCCGCCCAGCAGCATCAAGCCGCCGAAACACAGCGTGTATCCGGTGATGACCCAGGTCGCAGCAGCGCGGCTGAGCGCAAGCTCGTCGCCGATCACGGGCAGGGACACGTTCACCACCGTCACGTCGAGGATCACCATGAACTGGGCCAGGCACAGTAGCACCAGCACCCACCAGCGTCGATTCATCATCCACTCCGTAACTCGAACAGTCATGTACGGATTACAAGCTATCTCGAACAAACCTGTTCGCGCTAGTGTGATCTGCGTCCAGTGGGCCGCCACCCAGGCGATCACGGCCTCGGTCAGCTCAGGGCCGAGCATCCGCCCCAACTACACCACGGTGCCGCCATTGCGCCTTCCGGCCGGCGACGGGATGACCACGGTGTTTGTTGCCGTCGTCGCAGCGCCCCAGACAAGTCGAGACCATCACCGCCGCGCGCCTGCGCCCATCGCCAGACCCTCCACATTGGAGAAGTCGGTCACCGGTGGGAGCGGCCCTTCACCGGCCGAGGCGATGGCGCGGGCGATCGGGTGCTCAGACGCCGATTCGAGCGCACCGGCAAGCCGTAGCGCCTCCGCACTATCCATCCATTAAAACAGTTCGATGTGGCCGTGCTCGAAGTATTGACCCATCTCATTTCGTCGCCGTAGCGTGCGGATCACCGGAAATTTATCGGGAGAATCGCTCGAAAGTTTTGGAGGCGCGGATAACGCGTTGATCGACACGGGCGGTCGCCGGCATCGAGACACAGCTGGAAGGCATGAAGAACGCGGTGTTCGCCAAGTACGCCTTCGGCGTGCAGTGGTGAGGCGAGACGAAGGAGGCGAATGGCCATGGAGGACAACCCGATGTGGTCCCGGCGCGGCTTTCTGGGGATGGGGGCGGGGGTGCTCGGCGCGGCCGGTCTGGCCGCGTGCGAGGGCAGCTCGACGTCAACCCCCCAGGCGCCGGCGGAGGTTCCGAAGGAGCTGCTCGACGCCGCGGCGTCGTTGAAGGGCTCTTCGATGGGGGTGCTGTCGCAGAAGCTGTACTCGGAGGCGGCGAACGCGGCGCTCGACAGCTCGATCAAGAAGTTCGCCGACGCCACCGGGACGAAGATCGAGAACAGTCTGGTCCAGGCCGACGCCGGTGATGTGGTGGCCAAGATCGACGCCGAGGTAAAGGGTGGCGTGGCCCGTGACCTGGCGTTCATGACCGACTCGCGGTTCGTCGCGCAGTTCCAGGCGCTGGGCGACCTGGAGGATGTGACCGACGTCGTCAAGACGCTGACGGCCAAGTACGGCGAGCCCACCGCGGAGTCCAAAAACTTCTGCGTCTTCGACGGCAAGTGGTTCGCCGTCCCGTACCACTTCATCGGGATCGGGTCGTTCCTGCGCAAGGACTGGATGCAGGAGAAGGGCATCTCCCCCAAGGACGTCTACACCTGGGAGGAGCTGCGGGATCTATGCCTGGCGATCTCCGATCCGGCCAAGCGCCGGTTCGGCTGGGGCATGACCGTGAACCGGTCCGGTGACGCCAACGGCATGATCGAGGCACTGATCAACGCCTATGGCGGGTCGATCGCCTCCAACGACGGCAGGAAGGTCACGTTCGACTCCCCCGAGACGGTGCAGGCAGTGACCTTCCTGGGCGACATCTACACCAACGCCAAGTACAAGCCGATGCTGCCGCCGGGGGTGGCCGCCTGGACCGACTCCAGCAACAACGAAAACTGGCTCGCCGGGGTTCTCGGCTATACGCGCAACCAATTCAGCGTGTACGCGGACTCCAAGACCAAGAAGAATCCCGTCTACGACAACACCCACGTCTTCGCCGACTGCACCGGGCCGGCAACCGACAAGCCCCTGCTGCTCGGCCAGTCCCAGGCTTTCGTCGTGTTCAAGGGCGCCAAGAACGCCGCGCTCGCCAAGCTCCTGGCGCAGTACCTGGTCAGTGCGCCCGCGTTGCTCGGGGTGGCGAAGGAGGCGCCCGGGCTGGCACTGCCCGCCTGGGAGAAGGTGTGGGACGCCGACCCGTTCTTCACCGGCGGCGACCCGGCGTTCCCCATCATGCGCAAGATCACCCAACAGTCGCTGCCGCTGTCCACGAAGAACGGCCTGGACTTCCCGCAGAAGGCCAGCGCGGGCCAGCAGGCCGCCGTCGGGGCCTACGTCCTCAGCGACATGATGCAGCAGGTCATCCAGGCAACGGCGCCCGCGCGGGCCGTGCAGGCCGCCCACGCGAAGATGGTGCAGATCTTCACCCAGCAGGGGCTGCCGCATTGACGTCTGTCCGTCCAGCGCCGGCCCCGGCCGCGGGGGCATCCTCGCCGCCGGAGCCCGGCTCCCTCACGGCGGCACAGCGGCGGCTGGCTCGGCGGCTGGGTCGTGACTGGCGGCTGGCGGCACTGTTTCTGACGCCCACGGCCGTGCTGGTCGGCGGGCTCGTGCTGGTGCCAATCGCCCGGTCGATCGTCACCAGCACGACGGAACGGCACGGGCAGCGCAGCGTATTCGTCGGCCTGGACAACTACACCGCCCTCGCCGGCGACGAGCAGTTCCATACGGGCGTGGTGAACTCGTTCGTCTTCACCGCGTACGCCGAAGTGTTCAAGGTGGTGCTGGGGCTGTCCGCGGCCTTGCTGCTGCACCATCGGCGTCGTGGGCGGGCCGTGCTGGCCGGGCTGCTCCTGTTGCCGTGGGTGGTGCCGACGGTGGTCACGGCGTTCAGCTGGCGCTCGCTGCTCGACCCGATCTTCGGCAGCGTCAACATACTGCTCACCGAGTCGAGGATCGGGCCACTGCTGGCCAGTGCGCACCTGGTCGACAGCTGGCCCGCGGGCTGGCTGTCCGACGCGTCGCTGGCCATGCCGTCGGTGATCCTCGTCAACGTGTGGAAGGGGGTGCCATTCTTCACCATCGCGTTCCTCGCGGGGTTGAAGGCCATCCCGGCGGACCGGTACGAGGCGGCGACCGTCGACGGCGCCTCATCGTGGCAGCGGTTCGTCCACGTGACGCTGCCCGGACTGCGCCACGTGATCACAGTGACAGTGACCCTGTCGTCGATCTGGACGTTCAACAACTTCGACCTCATCTGGTTGCTGACGCAAGGCGGCCCGGGCGACGCGACCGCGCCGTATGTGCTGGTCGCCTACTCGAAGGCGATCCTGCAACTGCAGTACGGCGCGGGGGCGGCGGTCACGCTCGTGATGCTGCCCGTCATCGGTGGGCTGGTGTTTGTCCTGGTCCGGTTGTTGCGCCCAGGCCCCGGCACCGAGCCACCCAGGCGGGCCCGGACGGCACGGAAGGCACGGAAGGCGCTGCCGTGGGTCGTCACCGCGGCGGTCACCGGTCTGCTGGCCTGGGCGTCACCACAGATCTTGTGGAAGGCGGCGGTGGTCCTCGGGGTGATCCTGCTGGTCGCGGCGGCGGTCGGTCGGGTGGTCTCGGCATTGCGGGCCTGGGGACGTCGCCGGGCGTCGTCCCTGGTATCGCGCCTGGGATCCGGCGTCGCGCTGGCCGGGTTGCTCGTCTTCGTGCTGGCCCCGCTGTACTGGATCGCCGTCACGGCCTTCAAGTCCGAGGGCCAGATCGTCATGCGCGACCACGACCTGTGGCCGACGCCGTGGACCCTGGAGCAGTTCGGTGACCTGTTCACCACCAAGCCCTTCGGCCGCTGGTACCTCAACACGGTGCTGGTGTCCGTCGCGTCCACCGCGGTGGCACTGGTCTGCGCCGCCTTGGCGGGCTACGCGCTGGCCCGGCTGCGGTTCCGCGGGGCACAGAGTTTCACCGTCACTGTGCTGCTCACCTACGTGATGCCGGGCGCGCTGCTGTTCATCCCGCTGTACCAGCTGCTCATCGGGGTGCGGCTCACCGACTCGTTGTGGTCTCTGGTGGTGACCTACCCGACCTTCACGCTTCCGTTCGCCACCTGGTTGCTGACGGGGTACTTCTCGTCGATCCCCGTGGAGCTGGAGGAAGCCGCGCTGGTCGACGGCTGCACCCGCGTCCAGGCATTGCGCCGGGTGGTCCTGCCCCTCGCCAGGCCGGGGCTGCTGGCGGTCGCTCTGTTCACCCTGACCAATGCCTGGAACGAGTTCCTATTCGCCTTCGTGTTCATCACGAAGGACGAGTACAAGACGCTCCCCGTGGGGATGCAGTCGATGATCACCGGGGACGTCGTGCCGCAGGGACAGCTCGCCGCGGCGTCGCTGCTCGTCAGCATCCCGGTGGTGGTCATGTACGCCTTCGGGCAGCGCTTCCTGACCGAGGGGCTCACCGCCGGCGCGGTGAAGGGCTGACCTGGGATGAGATTTACAACCTCACGGCTAGGGCGTGTATCGAAAGCGCCGGTCACAGCCACCCGTTGCTCTGAGGCAGGGGTAAACCGCTACTTCAGCGGTGGATGTGGCGAGTACGGTGTGGCTGTGGCCGGTGATCGCGTGCAGCGGCGGCTCACGGAGACAGACGCGGACGCGAAGGAGCGAATGGTGCCAGGCGCTGTACTGCGAGGGGTGACTCTGGATTGTGCCGACCCGCAGACGCTGGCGGACTTCTACGGTGCACTGACCGGGATGCGCGAACTCTTCAGTACGGACGAGTTCGTCGCTCTGACGGACGACTCCGGCTGTGATCTGGGATTCCAGCGGGTTGACGGATACCGGGCTCCGCAGTGGCCGGGTCAGGACGTGCCACAACAGTTCCACCTGGATTTCCGCGCTGACGACCTCGATGCGATGGAAGAGCTGGCCCTGGAATTCGGCGCGGCCAAACCGGACCATCAGCCCGGCGACGGACGCTGGCGGGTACTCCTGGATCCGGCTGGCCACCCCTTCTGCCTGATGTCTTCCTGACGTCACCGGCGTTGACAGGTATCCGCCGTCAGACGCCGTAGCGCTCGGGCTTGGGCGAGCGGTTCATCAGCTGCTGGCGCCTCGGAGAGGGTATAGCGTCAGATGTGCTGGTCACAGCCGCTCATTGACGGCCGCTACCAGTACGGTTTCCTCGTAGCGGACCGTGAGCTGTCGTACCTCGTGGCCACGGCACGGTGCTTTGAGGGTGATCACGATGGACATGGGCTTTTGCCCCTGCTCGATGGCGAGGTGCAGCCTGGTGGTCAGGCCGCCGCGCGAGCGCCCGAGGCCGTGGTTGTCGGCCTCGACTGCGACACCGCCGGGCGGCTCCTTCTGCAGGTCCCCCTTTTCCTCGCTCCGGCAGCGTGCTGATGGGCCCGGCAGGCGGGTGGAGTCGAACATTTGGCCCACCGAATCGTCGCAATTGGATGCAGCCTAGAAGTGTGTGCCTCTTATTGCGTGGCTCTACGTAACCAGGAGGAGGTCAGATTTGATCGAGGTGCTGTGTGCTCTTCTGCCGCGGTGCGGATGCTCCGTTGAACGACCCTCACAGCGCCCGACTGTGGCGCAGAGGACCTGGCCTTATGTTTACTGCACCCCCGCGCAGCCGTAATGAGGCAGATAGGCCGAGCCGCCCGACCGGCACTTCAAATATTCTCAGCACCACCTGAGGCGAGTATCTACGCTGAGGCATCGTGTGCCGGCGGGTCCCGGCTGGAGGCGTGCTGGGAGGGGATCGACATGGTGGTGACAGCGATTTTCGAGCTGCCGGTGCACATCTGGGTGATGTGCGACGCGCTTAGTGCGGCGTACCCGGCCGGCTACGACAAGCTCCGGTTCAGCGTCGTGCTGCCTGACAACCGGCCACCGGTCGGCGGGCCGCCTCCTATTCTCAGCACTGAACCGCCCGCCGCGTTGGTCGGCGAGCAGACTGTTTGGGCGCTGGAGTACGGCGCTCACATTCCCGGGTCGCTTCGGCCAGCCACCGCACTTCATCGGGTGGTCGTGACCGATGTCGAAGGCCCAGCCTACGACCACATGCCTTGGTTCACCCCTGAACATCAGCTCGTCAATTACATCAATAAGTGGTTCAACGACGTGCGCACGTGGACTGAGATTGTGACCGGCCAGGACCTCGACCCCAATCACCGTGTGTACGATGCTGAGTCCGTCGGCGTAGGGCTCACGTTCGTCGAGCCACCACACGACGGCGCCCTGGCCATCACGATCACTACACCTCGCGTGCTTCCACTTCGAGCGCAGGAATGGGCCGACATCCTCGGGTTCGTCCGTGACGGCAAAGAACCGCCGCTCGAAGAAGTGCTCAGTCGTGACGCACGGGCCGCACACAGACGCCACGGTGACCGGCGCGCAATCATCGACGCAGCCACTGCCCTCGAGATCGCCCTCGGCCGCCATGTCCGCAGCCACGGCGGCCAACTACCCGAACCTCAGCGAAACCGCATTAACGAGCGGACAGCTCTCGGCGACTACATCTCGATCGTCGAGCATTCCGGCCTTCAGCTCGCTGTTCCGGTCGATCGGTTGCGCTGGCTAAACGACCTTCGCAACGATGCAGCTCATCGTGGTGCGGCACCAGACCACCATGAAGCCGGCAATGCCGTGCGGGTGATGATCGACTTCCTCGGTGCTCACGGACTGCTCCGTAGGACGGGCGAGCATGAGCCTGACGGCGGGGCGTTGGTGCTGGCCCGTCCTGCGAGCGACGGCCTTGACGCTGCGCCGATTGTCCGGAAAGGATCGGAGTCTAGCTTCTCGCTGGGCTGAGCGTGAGGGACGAACAACGAGATCAGGCGGTTCTGGCACCGGCGACGGCGGCCACTACTGGCGACTCCGCACTTACCGGTGTCGTCCGGTGATCATCTCCGTGTGTGGCGGGCCTGCGCCCGATCGTGTTCCAGACCGCTCGCTTCTCCTCGGCGCGCCGCCGGTGGAATCGCTCTGGGTTGCGATAGCGTCGATGCTCGCTGCGGCGCGCCGCGTGTGGACCACGGAGAGGTTGAGGCTGTGACCTGGCCAGGCTCGTTTGAGCATCGAGATTTGGTGGGTACGGCGACCCGACTGGTGGAGGAACTCCACAGCTTACGAAACCGGTTACAGCACCAGAACGACACTCAGCACATGCAGCACACCGAATGCGCGGACCGCGTCAGAAACCTTGGTCAATATCTGGAGGCCGCCCTGGCGCAGGCCGCTAGCGATAGTTATCTGGTCGCCTTCGCCAGCTTGCGCACGGCTTTGGAGCACATGCTGGTGGACCACCTCGTGTTCCTGGGCGCGCGCTACATCCGCGTGTACACCGGTGTCGATGACGCTACCTGGGTCGACTGGCAGCAAAGACGCGAAGCGGGCGAAGCGTTTACGGAGGTCATCGACTGGGCGCGCAAGAAGAACATGGTCGAGGTCACCTATGAAGGCCTCCGGTCCACTCCGGACGAGCGCGGGCAAACCTACATCATCAGTCCACATTACTTTCTGCTGAAGCAATACCAGCCCTACCTCGGTCCCGCCAGCGCCCAGGCCGAGTTCGACGACGGCATCGGCGACATCGAAGACGACCGAAAGTTCGCCCAAGAAAATGATCATATCTACAGGACTTATCTGAGCTGGTCGAGCATCAAAAAGAACCTGATGTCCAACGGCTTCGCCGACGAAGCGGCGATCACTAAGCTCGAAGTGCACTACCGCTTTCTCAGCGCATTCGTCCATCCACTCGCGGACGTCACAGAAGTCGTGTACGGCCACAACAACTTCAACGTCCCGTCATATGACCACTACAGCAGCGAACTCGTCCTTCTCTACGCCGTTGTCATCGCCGTCGAAGAGATCCGGCACTTCCGGGAGATGGCTCAGCGGCACCCAACGGTGGGGATCGCAGACTGGAACGCGACAGCCGAGCTGTGCCAAACAGCTTGGCAGCTGGCTTCCCACCTATGGTTTCCCGGCCACGAACCACATCCATACGACTATGTGCAGGAGGCGAACACGCGGGCGTTTCGCGTTCGCGGAGAAAACCCAGCGGCTGCAATCGAGCGCCGCAACCCTATATCCATACCTGCCAACGAGATCAAGTACTACCGCGACCCGATGCGAAGGCTTGTCGCTCTCCACACCACCTTCCAGGAGATCATTACAGGCTACGCCTACATCTCTCCCTGGCCTCGGGCCGACGCACGATTCCGATAGTCATCGCAAGCGACAATGGGGCTACGGTGCCACAGAAGAACCTCGACTTTCGGCACATCAGCGCGAGCCTGCGACCGCCGAGGTTCGCGCTGGCTTATGGCATCTTCGACAACTGGATCTTCGATGCTCGCCGCGCGAATGCAGTGCTGGCTCGGGTTTGGGGAGGCGCGGGCGACATAGTTGTCCCGATCGATTTGGGCTTAGGGCAAACCGCACCAGAGCTGCTTCCCTTTCTGCGCCTATTCGACCCGGACTACGTCGGCGGCCATCTGCGGACCGTCGGGGATCTCGGCAATGATGACGGAGTCAAATCCGAGATCATCACGAAGCACGGATACGAGGGTCAGTCGGCAGACGAAACCTGGAATCGCTTACGGCTTGAGCGTCTCGCCCGCGAAGGCAACTGGGATGCATTCGCAGATCAGGTAGACGCGTGGTGCAGCCCAATCGAGGCAATAGACAGGAGCCCACAAGATTCAGGCTGCAAGACCTCGACTGGCCGAACCGCGACGGGCAATCCCGGCGACGCCTTCTGACCGTGCCGTTCCAACCCGATGCGCGCACAGTTGTCTTCGACCTCGACGAGGTCGATCCATTCATTGGGTTGATGGTGGAGTCACGCATCGGTGCGGTCGATGAGCCCGTCCGCGACGATCAAGTCGTTATTCGCATTCCGCTGGGAGAAAAGGATCTTCCCAAGCTGATCACGCTTGCGATCACTGGTACCGCGTCCGGCTGGGATCTCGCAGAGGCCTACCGGCAAGCAACAGGGGCGGCCGGCGACGCGATCCTTCCTTCCACCATGGTGAGTGACCTGCTTGCGGACAGCCCGTACAGCCACACCAGGCGATGGACTTTCAAGGGCAGCATGGATTACGAGCCGCCAGTGGTGTGCGTCATCGGCGACCAGCCAGAGGACCATGCCCTGGCGATGATGGCCGACCGGGTCTTCACGCACGGAGCCTGGGTACCCAGGTCGGTACTCGACTCGAGTCACTCAAGGACCGCGAAGGTCGCGATCCACAAACTCTGCGATCTCCCAGAAGATCACGACATTCCCGTGCTGGTCACAAGCATAAGCGAGGACCTTGAGGCGATCCAGGCACTCGTAACGGAGATCAACGACCTGTTCCAGACGCGGTCCGTGCCTGGCGGCGAGACTGTCCGAACCGGATCATTGCTTCGCGCCGTGGCTCCAGTAGACCTCCTTGATGCGTCAGGGCGATCCTGGCTTGTCGATCCGGCCGTATCGTCTGTACGCCGAACCCTTCCCGTAGTCGTCGAAGGATCGGAGGTGGTAACACTTGCGCCCCTTCAACTTCCTCTGCCCGAAGTCGCCCAGTCGGTCGGCGTAGACGTGCATTGGCATGTCGATGTGTGGCTGCCGGGTTACCAGGCTCCGGCGCGCACGGCGATCCCGAGCAAGTCGTTTCACCCAATGCCAATAACTGGCTTTCCAGATGCGGTTTTCCGGACCAGCAGAACTGGGCTGTCCTTCGCTTCGCCGAACATGGGCTTCGTTTCTTCTGGTGATCCTGTTGACTACCGGCTTGCGCAGCCCCAGCTGCGGTTCCCTACGTCTGACGATCTATTCCGCGATATCGCCGCCCGTTCAGGAGCGCGAATCGAAAGATCAGATGCGGGTCGCCGTGCACAGAACGCCTTGGATATGTGGGGATCGTTCGCTGCGATAGCAGCAGACCTGACCGGAACAACACGGGAGATACTCAACGCCTTCTTGCCCGTCGGCGGAAAGAAACACGGCAACTACGGGATCGGGTATGCGATCCGGAGCGAGGGCTTCACCTCACTCGAAGACATCATCAAGCATCTTGAGCTGGAGGCGGGCGAGGCACGGCAGCTGATGGATCACCTTCTCCTCATCAATGTTGTGAAGCGCGGTTTTCTGCTGAGCTGCGCGCGCTGTCGGTGGGAAGCGTTCTACCGGATTGAGCACGTAGGGCCGACATTTACGTGCGAAGCCTGTGAACACGTCAGCCCGCTCATACAGGGCCGATGGTACAAAGAAGACCCGGAGCCCCACATCTACTACGCCCTAGACCAGGTGGTCCGAAATCTGCTCAACCAGCACGGCTACTTGCCGATCCTCGCGGCAGCCGAACTAGGCAACAACGCGAGATCAGTTCTATGGACATCGGAGTTCAGCGTCGTCACCGACTCTGACTCCATCGAACTGGACCTTTGCCTGATCATTGACGGCCGCATCATTGTCGGTGAAGCCAAGTCAAACGGAATCCTCAAAGCCGAACACGGGACCCAGGATGCAGCCAAGCGACTCGTTGAGGCTGCGCACATCCTGACGGCTGACGAGATCGTCCTGGCTACCAGCAAGGAACGCTGGGCTGCCGGCACGGCCACGCTCGTGGCGCAAGCCCTCGACACCCACTGGAAACGCGGGCCAAGACCACGTATTCGTGAACTGTTAAACGTCGGCTCAGACAACTAATAGGTAAAGTCCTCGACAAGCTGCCAGGCCCACATGCCTGTACTGCATCGTGGCCGGCCAGGCACGACGATGCCGTAGCCGTGGTATAGGCATGGCATTGGCGCCCGGAGAGCCATGCCCCGCGGTCAGGAGGCCATACGCCGGTTGGCTTTGTAGAGAAAGTAGTACTGGCCCCGGGCGATGTCACGGCTGGCCTTTTGGCGCTGCTGCAGCGCCTTAACCGCAGGGGTAACACCGGCTGCGGCAACGGCCGCTGCGGCGGCAAGCATCTTGCCTGACCCGGCAGACATGGCCAACGTCGCGACCCCGGCCGCGGGCAGAGCATTGCGCATCGGGTCGAAGGCACCGGCGATGAACTGGCCGGTAAGGGCACGAAGCGAAACGTCCTGGCGGATGCGTTCCTCGATCTCATCGATCGCCGGCTGCACTTCATGGAGCCAGCGATCATCAAGGACTGCACCGAAATTGGGGTCTTCCGCCGGAAGCTGTATATCCACGGCGAGTTTGCGGACCGCCTGCCTAAACCGTTCAAGCGGTATACGCAGCGTCTTGCGGATGTCGATGATTTCCGACATGTCGGCCAGCGGGAAGTTGGGCAGCCGGCCGGTCAAACCGGCTCCGGTCGCTGCGGTCGTGCCGCGTTCCCGGACCATGTCAGACCGGGTGAAGAAGCCCGCTTCCAGCCCCAGATGGGCCAGATGGCCGGTGGTGTCGTCAAACAGTGGGTAACTCGAGGGATCACCTAGCGCGGCGTCGACGACCTCGATGTAGCGGCTTAGCAGTAGATCTTCAGGCAGTTCGTCGAATTCCTCGTCCTGGCGGGTGAGCGGCTCGAGCGTCACGAGGCCCTCCTGAACCGCGCGGATCAAAGGGTCCGCACCGGCGCTGGTGAGATTTTCCGCAGAAGTCGCGCGCAGCGAATCCATGGCTCGGTCGATCTGCCGGACAAGCCCAGCTTTCGATTTGCGCTGCTCTGGGGTGAGGGCGTGACGTGGCGGCATCGCCTCTAGCGCATCGCTGAACTCGCGCACCATGTCCGCGGCGCCGCGCATCGTTTCGCCTCCGTCACGCACGGCCCGCGCCATCACCTTCGCGAAGGTCTGCGGGGTGACCGCCACGATGCCCAGACTCGCCACGACAGCAAACAACCGGGGGCTGGCGATGGTGACATGGTCGGCATAGAGCAGCACCGACTTGCACACCTCAACTTCCTGGCTGACGGAATGCCCGCCATGTCCGGCGCCCAGGATGGCGAAGACGTGCAGCCGCGGGGTCGAGACACTGGACTTGGGCCGGGAGGCGCGGCGTGATCCCACCGCACCAGCGTGGCAGATGCGCACCCAGAGGGTGGGGCGACACGCTTTCGCGCTTCAGTCGACCCAGCGCTCAGCCGAACCGGCGCTCATCGGTGATGCCGTGACGGCGCATGAACGCCTCCATCGCCGGGGAGTATGGGGCTTCGATACGGAACTCCCCGTAACGGGCCCCCAGCTCCGGCCAAGCCTTTTCGATCAATCTTCCACCGCGTTCATACGGATGCAGCCAGATCCAGGTCATGATCCATCCCTCGTCGTCGCGCATGAATCCGGCGGCGCCGGCGGCGATGGGGAACGTGGCGTGGAACTTCAGCGAGTTGATCAAGACCGCCTCGTTGTGTGGATCGCCGGGATCGAACGGCGGGAAGTCGTAGCCGAGTTCGCGTTTGAACTGCCTGCCGATCTGCTCGACGATCAAGCACAGAGCCTCAGTGCTGGCGTGGGTCGTCGCAACGGAGCGGTCGTTGTCGAGGCCGAGCAGCGGGAAGAGCAATTGTCAAGACCTGTGGATGAGAGATCTTGACTATGCCGCCTGGGTTTGAGTGTTGGCGGCGGAACCTGGTCGTTCGACGAGCTTGCCTTTCTTGAATTTGGCGCCGGCGCGCACGAGTGCGACCAGGTGAGGTGCGTTGACGGCGCGCCAGCGGGCTTGCGCGGCCTCGATGAGCTTGAAGGCCATGGCGATGCCCGCGGCCTTGGACCCCGGCCCCTTGGTCACCTTGGTCCGGTGACGCACGGTGGCAAACGTCGACTCGATCGGATTGGTGGTGCGCAAATGGATCCAGTGCTCGGCCGGGTAGTCGTAGAACGCCAGCAGCTCGTCGAGGTCGCCGGTTATCTTCGCCACGGCCTTGGCGTACTTGGCGCCGTAGGCCAGCTTGAACGCGGCCACGGCGCGACGGGCGTGGTCGCGGTCCTCGGCATTCCAGATCTCGGCCAACGCCTTCTTCGCGTTAGGGTGGGCCGATTTCGGCAGCGCCGCAAGCACGTTGGCGATTTTGTGGAATCAGCAGCGCTGCTCACGGGTCTCGGGGAAGACTTCGCGCAGCGCGCCCCAGAACCCGAGCGCGCCGTCGCCGATGGCCAGGACCGGGGCGCGCATGCCACGACGGGCACAGTCGCGTAGCAGGTCGGCCCATGACCCGGTCGACTCCCGGTAGCCATCGGCAAGCGCGACAAACTCTTTGGTGCCGTCGGCGCGCACGCCGATGAGCACCAGCAGGCACAGCTTCTCCTCGTCGAGGCGGATGTTGAGATGCACCCCGTCGGCCCACAGGTACACGAAGTCCACCTCGGACAGATCACGCTGGCCGAACGCGCGGGCCTCGTCCTGCCACCCGGCCGTCAGCCGGGTGATCGTCGGTGCGGAAAGGCCCGCCCCGGTGCCCAGGAACCCTTCCAAAGCAGGGACGAAGTCCTTGCTGGACAAGCCATGCAGGTACAGCAACGGCAACACCTCGGTGACCCTCGGCGACTTGCGGCACCACGCCGGCAGGATCGCCGAAGAAAACCGCTGGCGCTCGCCCGTATCTTGGTCGATGCGCTTGTCATTGACCCGCGGCGCTTTCACCTCGACCGCACCCGCCGCGGTCAGTACCTGCCGTGGTTCGGCGTAACCGTTGCGCACCACCAACCTGCGGCCCTGCCCGTCCACCTCGCTGGTGTGGGCCGCGATGTACGCGTCCACCTCGGCCTGCAGCGCCGCGGTCAGCATCCGCCGTGCGCCTTCGCGCACGATGTCATCGATCAGCGAGACGCCCTGGACACGTTCACCATCGCTTGCCACTACAGTAAGCACTGGCGTGCCTTCCCGACCGACGCGCCAACGTCGGCCATTGCTCGAAGCCTATAAATCCGATCATCGAGAAGGTACGCCCCTTCTCAACTTCCGATCCACAGGTTCTGAGCATTCCTCATGTGTCGAGACGTCCACCAGAGATCCAGAATGCTTGGCAAGAATCCGGCACCTGGGCGGTGCCTCCCATACTGATCTCCCGTCAGCTACTTAAGCCTCCGGCCGATGGGCTTCAGGTTTTAGAAGGCCGGACCCGAGTCGGCACCCTGCGCGGGCGCCTCAGTTCGGGACTGAAGGTTGCCGACACGCACAAGGCATGGGTAGGCCGTCCCCGTTAGCCCTCACGACGACAAGACAAAACACCGCACGCCGGCTGCTCGTGGTGCAAACGTCGGGCGATCTTTAAGCCGGCGGGCTTGGGTCCTCAATGCGGGGCGCAGGCAGAGCATCCTACTCACGCACATGGGCGTCTGCGGCGTGGCGTCCGCCGCGTCGTTGCCACTCAGAATGGACGGGTTACGAGATGCTGAACCAGTGAGCCGTGTGGAGTGGACGCGTCTTGAGGGCAACGACGTCGAAGCGGTAGTGGCCATGTTCGTGAACCGAGAGCAGCCGAACTCCGTGCGCATTACTCCTTCGCGCGGCGACGGGGGCGTGGACATCTTGGATCGCGCCGCTGCTGTCGATGGCACTGATGCGGTCCACCAGGTCAAGAGCTACTGCGAGCCGCTGTCATCCAGGCAGAAGGACGAGGTGAAGAAATCTCTCCAAACGCTTATAAACGATCCACGCTGGGCGGCACTGCGCGTCACGACCTGGTACCTCGTTACCCCGTGGGACCCGACACCCGAGGCTGAGGTTTGGCTGCAGGAACTTGGCCACGCACACGGGCTCACGGCCGTATGGCGCGGCTTGGCCTATGTCGATCAGCTTGCGGCCAAGTATCCCGACATTGTGGACTACTACGTGCACGGCGACCGGAACCGCGTCGAGGAGACCTACCAGTCGGTCCTCGCGCTCGTGGGCATCGAGGGCGGCGAGCGGCTCGACGTGCCATCAGTGGCAGCCCGGGTACAGCGTGCGCTCGGGACGCTCAATACCGACCCGCACTACAGATATGAACTCCGTTTCGGCGAAGGAGGATTTCCAGAACCGCCGTCACGCCAGGGTTTGGTGATGAGCTGGATGAGCGGCCAGGCTCGCGGTGGCGCATGGTTGGCGGTCGACATCATCGCTCGCTGCGCCGCATCAGTCCAGGAGCGCCCCATCACCATAACGGGCAGGTTTGTCGCTGAGAGCGGCAGCGATTTTGAGCACTCTCTTCGAGACTTCCTCAGTTTCGGGACGCCTTTCACCAGCCCGGTAGGAGCCTACGAGGGTGACATTGATGCTCCGGGCGGACTCGGCGGCCGTCTGGTGGGTGGCACGGTCACGACGCTTTCGGTTGGTGACGACCGTGGGGAGAGCCCGCATCTGCATGTCGAGATCCTCGATCCCGACGGGGCGGTGCTCGCCGCGGCAGATATCGACCGGGTCGAACGCAGCCGGGGCGCTGAGGGAGTGCGCGTGGTCTTTGAGGAACTACATCGCGTCTTTAGGATCGAGGATCGCTACGAACTGACCACGCAGACCGCCACGCGTAAACTTCGACTCGAAGATTTCACCGGTCAACAGGTGACTGCCGCGCGCTCTGCATTGGAGTTCGTGAATCATTGCCGCACGCCTAACGTCGGGAGAGTAAGCGTCCGGCACACTCCCTCCGAGATGGGCGTCATCGATCCGAACTGGGGGTTCTTGCCGCCAGGAGAGTTCGAGCAAGGCCTGAAAAGACTGTTTGTCATGATCGAATCACTCGCAACCATTCAGCAGCACACGCCAACGCCAGTTCGTGTCCCCGACCTCGACTCGACTCCGCCAGGCGAGATAAACAGGTGGCGTCTAGCCGCGAAGCTCCTGCATGGCGAGGATGTCACGGCCACTTACCCTGAGGGTCAGTGCCTGATAGTTGAGCTTGATACTGAAATTTCCGCTGCAGAGGGGCCCATCGGTGTCACCGTGCCGCTAACGATCCAGGTCGGCGCAGACCAGATCAACCTGGGCCTGGTAGAGGTCTGGCTCGCCGACGCCACCTTGGTCGAGCGCACCGTGCACGCGGGGCGGGTTCATCACGCTTTCACGACCCCGGATCGTACCTACCGCTATCACCGCAGCTCAAACCCTGGTTCCTGAGTGGCCCCAGCGGCACCAACGATCGACAAGCGTCCTTGCGTCGAATGAACGCACCGCCCGCAAACTGCGCAACGTCGTCACGCGTCGTCACGCGTCGCGACGACGCATGCGACTCACGACGTCGCAACACGCAGCCGGAGCGGCCTACTTGAGCACGGCGTCCTATCCCATCGTACGGGTGCTGGAGAATATGCCGGTGAGGCAGAAGTCTTCCAAGCTGAAGAGACCTCGTGAGCACCGTGAGCCGACTCCAGGCACGGTGAAGCAGCTGTACGGGACGGCGTTCGAATGTGCACGGCCGGACTGCCACGAAGACCTTTACAAGGTCAACAAGGAGAACGGTAAGCGGGTACTGAACAGCCGCGTCGCTCACATCTATGCACGCAGCGAAGGCGGACCACGCTGGGACAAGGACATGAGCGAAGCGGATAACCGCGACGTGGCCAATCTGCTGCTGCTGTGCCTTCGTCATGCGTGGGAGATTGATGACCTGCACGACCTGTATCCGCCCGAGATGCTGCAGGCGTGGAAGGCTGCACAGTTGGCGGCGTACGCGGAGGCTCGCAAGGGCTGGGAGATCACGGATGCGGAGGCTGCCGAGGCGGTTGCCCCACTCGACCTGGTAGCGGCGATCGACAAACTCGCCGCTGTGGTACCGTTCAGCCCGCGCATGCGCAGCCGGACCGAGGCGTGGCAGCGTGCCGCCCGCAAAGGACGGGGCCGCAGGGTGGCTCGTCTGACTCCGCTCGTGGCGCCGGAACGCCGGGATGCGTTACTGGCCTGGATGAGCCTCAATCCGGATCCGGTGCCGGAGGTGCCGGCGGGCCAGCTACGGGTCTTGGTGGCCCGTATGGGTGCCGGGAAATCCGAGCATGCCGCACGCTGGTGGGAACAAGGGCTTCAGGAGGCGGCAAACGATCCCGACATCGAGATCCCGGTGTTTTTCACCGCGCGGCAGGTTGTCTCCGGTTTGGAGCAGTCGGTCGTCGATGAGATCGGTGGTGATCCGGCACGGCTTTTCCGGGTCGTCATAGATGATCTGGACGGTGTGCCGGCGAAGGACGCAGGCCGTTTGCTGATGGAGGCCAGGGAGCTGGTGCAGGTGTGGCCGTCGGTAAGCGTACTTGCCACCGCCCGTCCTGGGATTCCACTTGCCGCAGACGAAAGGCTTGACGTCACCCCATGGTCTGCCCGGCGTGGCGCCGATCTGGCCGGTGTCGCGCTTGGACAAGACGTGCCCTGGCACCTATGGACCAAGGAGACGCTAGATCTCCTGGCCAGCCCGCTTTCCGCCCTTGCCTTGGCGGCACGCGTTCACGCCGGCCGCGACACCAAGGTCAGTCGCACAGAGCTACTGTCAGGCCTAGTAGAGATGATCATCGAGTCGCGCGGATCGGAGGTGTCAGACGACACCTGGCACGACCTGATGGCGCTCGCGGTGAGGATCCTCGGAAGCCCAGAGAATGTGACTGCCGCATCGTTCACGACGCCACCGCGCGTGCGCCGGCTCGTGGCGACAGACCTGGTCGTCAATGACGGCGGAAATCTTGCCTTTGCCTTGCCGATCTTTGAGCAGTACTTCGGTTCGCAGGCAATCACAACCGGACTGGCCAAGATTGATGCGGTCGCGTCAGCTGATGCATTTCCGCGCTGGCGCTTCGCGCTTGCATTCGCGGTGACCAGTGCGCAAGACGCTGCCCAGGAAGCCCTCATGCTCAGCCTGGCCAAGACAAATCGGGCCGCGGCGTTCTGGGTCCTGGGCGAGATCGGGCAGCCAGAGGAAGGCACCGGATGGGACGGGCCTTCCGATTCGGCCATCGCGTCGCTCATCGGGCGCCGGGACCACACAGGAATTGGCGCCGAGCCCGTTCTTCCTATCAGGGCCGGCCTTTGGCTTCGCGAAGCGGAGCAAGCGTTGCTGACCGGGGCCGGGCCGTTGGCCCCCGCCATCTCGCGTCATCGCGATGGGCAGCTTGTTCAGTGGGGCGTGTGGCTTCAAAACGGTTACCTCACTGTCGCACGGTCACGCAGGCAGACCCCGCCGCCACAAGTGGTGGCCCTGGAGGAAATCCACCCCAAGATCGGCCGCAGTGGCTGGGCAAGCTGGGAACAATTCCAGTTTCCTGTCAACGACATGGGTCGATGGCAACGTGCCCAGATCCGTATGCAAGAGAAGCTTTTACGTTCGGTTAAGAGACGGACGTTAGCTGCTCCTGCGGAATCATGGCTCGCCCGCGAACGGCTCTACCATCTGGCGCAGTTCGTTACCGACTTCGGTATCGCGCGCCGGGTTCGTCCAATCAAGACGGACGAGCTACGGGAAAAGGTTGACCAGTGGATGGCGAAAGTACGCGACTCGGAAAGGGCTTCGTGGCAAAACGGCGAAGTCGATTCAGACGATGTCAGGTGGCTTTCCGCGAGGCTTGAATCCATCGGGGAACCCACCATCACGCCTCCGTGGCCGAGCGCGGATATCCCCTATCACAGCGGGAAATGGGCATGGCAGGGCTTCTCTCCGGAACTGACCTTGACCATGGCCACGGGCATCGTTACAGAAGCCATAACCGGCTACCTTCAGCTAGTCCAGAACAACTTCCCAGCGTTCGGCGATGCGCTGGGGCTTTACAGCATGCTGCCCGCCCAGATCGATGGAGTCATCGGCAGGTTCGAAGACGAGACTGAGGCCAGCAGCGTCGAAGTCAGGATCATGCTGCACACCGACAGGCGCATCTCTGGATCACCGCCGGTCAACCTAAAACTCGTTGCCCACAGCGAGGACCGAGCCTTTTGGGACTTCGGCAGCCAGCAAAGCAGAAAAGTGGTGCCAGCCTTTGGCCACAACCCTTTGCAAAATTTCGGGCTGCCTCTACATGTCGATCGGCCAGCCACCAACCTCGCCTACAAATGGCTCTCAAGAGACCTGGCCGCAGTCGGATGGCTTCAAGATTCGATTATCTACTTCGACTGAGTATGCGGTGCCCGGGACATGGCGTACTGCCCTAATTGGACACCATAGACAGCCTCGCCCGTCGGGCTTTCGCACCGACTGGCGAGGCTGCAGAAACCTGTGGCAACTAAAAATC
>JBIOYB010000492.1:0-25918 GCA_044869915.1 Allorhizocola sp. | reverse complement strand
AGGTTCGAGCGGGGCGCCTATTGATGTGCGGCAACGGCTAGTCGCCGTAGTGGTCCGCGTCGGACAAGCTGGACATGTAGACCGGCTTGCGGGCAACTCCGCCGAGAAGGAAGCGGCCGATCGCGGCCAGCCATGGCGTTCGGGACTGCCCAGCGGCGCGGGCTACGGCGTAGTAGACGGCCATGGCCAGGGCAACGCATCGTCGCTGGTCTGGCTGCCTTCATCATCGATGGATATCTGTATGTCAGGCAGGAGGTCCGCTCTCCGCGACGTGATGCGTTCTTGGCTGATGCGACCGGCGTTGCGTTGTATGCGGCGCTTTTCTAGGCGCTGGTGTTGCGGTCTTGCGTCGCCGGTGGGTGGCGGCCTGAATACGCTCGCGGGGTTTGGGGTCGCGTGGCGGGCGGTGGGGGTGTCAAGCTGGCAGGGTGAGCACCGATCCGCCCGAGCGCGATTTGCACGCCGACGCCGGCCAGGCGCCGGAGCTGCACATCGATACGTCGCCTTGGTGGGACGATCCGGCCGCGGGGTACTTCGGCGATGATGACGATGAGATCGTTTACCGGCGCACGGAGGATGGGTACAGCGCCACGTTCCGCATCGGTCCGCGGATGATCGTGGCCCCGTCGCTGCCGGACAAGCAGCGGCCGCCGCCGCCGGGGTTGAGTGAGGAGTCGTTGGCGCGCCGGGAGATGGCCGAGCGGCTTACCGACGATCTGGTGGACCCGCCGTACCGGTTGGATGGTTTGGGTCATGACTGGGCACACGCGGCGCTGGAGGTACCTCTGTCGTATGGGCCGGTGTGGCTGGCTTATCTGGAATCCGATGCGGTGATCGATGCGGCGCGCAGGATCGTCGGTGAGGTCACGTTGTCGGAGGGCTGGGACGGCACCGGTTTGGTGTTTCGGGTACATGGCCTGGCGTGGAGCCTGATCCTGGCCACCAACGGCCCGCAGACGACCGTCTATCTGTGCCGGGATGACATGCCGGAGGTGCCGCTGCGGGTCGAGCCGGACAATCAGCAGGAGCAGATCAGGATCGTCTTTTGGATCGCGGCGGCGTTGGAGGCGATGGTGCCGGTGGTCTTCGGCGGGGACTACATCCCGCCGGAGATTGCACAACGTGCGGGTCTTTAACGCGGGTGTTCAGCCAGGCATGCTGGTGGTTGGCCGGGCTGCCGAGAAGGCCCGGCCGGTTTGGGCCTATGGCTGTTTCTGGTCTGTGTGGTGGCTGAGCAGCCGGGCGATCACTTTCTTGACTGCTTCGCGGCGCGCCTGCGCCCCGGATTCGGACAGTCCGAACCATGGGGCCACCTCGCCGAGGGTGTGGCCTTCCAGGTAGGTGTAGGCGATCAACTGCGCGTCCTCCCGTGTGATCTTGTCGCGGCTGTGCCATTGCGGGTGGTTGGTGCGCTTCCATAACCGGTGCAGGGCCAGGTATGCCTCGCCCCGGGAGAACCGGCCGCGGTCGGCCTTGCTGGTGCCCAGGTGGTGTATCGGGTCGGGCTGCACCTGCTGCACCGCGTCTTCGATCCTGGCCTGGACGGTCTCGTGTTCGACCGGGACGAAGGTGTGCGGGGGTGGCTTGCGGTTGGGGTGCCCACGGGTGGCGTAGGTGGCCTGGTCGAGCATGCGGGCCACGACGTTCGGCTCGTCCATGTCTACGTTGTGCATGGCTAGGACGAATTCGGTGGTGAGGTGGCGGTGCACGCGCGCGATGAACGGTGGGGGCAGCCTGTGCTTGCGTGGGGCGATGCTCAGCGCCCGGTTCCACAGGCCGGGCATGGCCAGCCCGATGGCGAAGTAGTGCCAGACGAAGTCGGAGTTGCGCACGAGGTGCAGCACGTGCCGCCATGCCTGGTCGCGGGCCTCGGCGGGTGTGGTGGGCGCCAGCAGTTCCCGGCGCAGGTGGGCCATGCTCAGCCATCCCGCATCGATGCGGCCCAGCGTCAGATAGCCGGAGATCACCGGCAGGTCCATAGTCTTGACCATCTCGGTGAACACTTCCAGCCAGAAGTTGCCTTCGCGGAAACGCGGGTAGGGCTTGTCGGGGTGGGTGCGCGGCTCGGCGCTGTAGGCGCGTATGCCACGCGGTTCGGTCTCCCGCCCGGTGTAGAGCGCGGGACGGGCGGGCGCGTCATAGCGTGTGCTGTCGCGGGCGTGCGGGGTGTGCACGGCGGTGTCCTCCAACGGCAGTCGATGTGCTGTCGTGGACACGCCGGTTCCGTGGTGGCGCACAGCCGGTCGTCGTTGACCGTGCTCGGAAATCCGGCCTGCTGCGATGTCCGCCGGTACCGAACAAGTGTGCGAGGAGAATCCCTGTGGCGCTGGATGCGCTGTGGCGGTCCCCCCGCGAGCCGTGGCACTCGACCCCGGCGAATCGGACTTCAGCCGTGTTCGCCGTCGAATCCAGGCTAGATCCCACTGGCTAGAACTCATCGTAGGCGGCGCGGGGAAACGAATATTTCTCCAAAAAACTCTGTAATCTTGGTGGCTTTTCGGGCCTGACCCGCCCCATACGGAGGGTAGAGGCGGCTCACTGCGCGACCCTGGGTGGCCGCGCGACCCGCCAGCCCACAAAAGATCTTCAAAAAGTTTTGTGATCTTGTGGTTTTCCGCGGACGAGCCGTCCCTTTACGGAGATGAGGGGCCAGTCGACGGCGTCTGCAGCCCCCTCCTGTTTGCGTGCCGCCCCGTCAAAAGGCCGGGCGGCACGTCGTGAAATCCGCCTCGGCGCAGCCGCGCCCCGGGGCTCACCGTTCACCTGGAGTCGCCTGTGACCCATCCACTCAAGTCCGAACGTCCCTGCGAGCAGCAGAGAGGAGGTGATATCTATGATGCTTAATCACATTCTGCATAATGTTGTTGCCACACAACCAGATCCGCGCCCTGCACCGGGCTGCCCGACAATGGAGCCGGGCCAGACCGGCGCGGGTGCGGCGAAGGCGGTGTGCACGGTCAGCGGTTGGGGTGCGGCGGTAGACGATCTGCCGTCGCGGCTGCGGCACCTGGTCACGGACTACTGGGTTCGCGTGGCTTGGTGGCTGCTGTTGGCCGCGCTGTTGGCCGTGGTGCTCGGCGCCGCCTGGTACACCTGGCGGCGCTGGCTGTGGCGGCGGGCCGTGGGCCGGGGCACCTGGCTTGAGGTGGTTGCCCCCCGGCAGACCGCGGTGACGGCCTCGACGGCCGTATGGCGGCTGCTGTCTTCGCTTGCCGTACGGGCGGGTTCGGGCGCTCACCTGGTCCACCCGCCGCTGAGCGTGGAAGTCCACGGCGACGGCCGGGGACGACTGGCACTGGCCATCTGGGTGCCCAACTGGATTCCGGCGTCGGCGATCACGGCCGAGGCGCGGCGGGCGTGGCCGGGTGCGGCCGTGCGTCCGTTCGTGCCGCCCACGGCCGCCGATTCGAAGGTGGCCGGGTTCCGTATGACGGTGCACACGACCGATCACGAGCTGTTGGTCGACGATGTGTACCTGCGGTCGCGGTTGGCCGCAAGCGTGTCGCCGCAGGGTGATCCGCTGCGGCCGGTCTTCGACGCTTTGCGTGAGGCGGGCGGGCCGACCGTGCTGCAAATCCTGGCCAAACCAGCCAAGGGCACGCGGCTGGGCCGCCTGGCGCAGGCCGCCCGGCAGCCAGCCAAACCCCGGCGACCGTTGCCGCTGTTGCCGCTGGAGCTGGTGTCCGCTGCCGTGATCGGAGTCTCCCGGGGATTGCTGGACTTGATCACCCCTGGAAGATCCACCTCACGGCAGTCCGGCCACGCCAACCAGTACCGGCCGCCGGATCCGTTGCAGCGCTTGGCGATGCGGCGGGCGGCTGAAAAGCTCAAAGGCGGCCCGCATCTGCTGGTGGCCATCCGGGCGGTCGCGGTGCGTCCCACGAAGGGGTGGGCGGTCGCGGACGCGTCCGCGTTGGCCAACGGCTACCGGGTCGCCGCCTCAGGGCTACGCCCGAAACGGCTGTGGTGGGCGCGTTCTGCGGTGTCGGACCGCTACGCCCACCGAGGCGAGTGGCTGCTTGCCACCTGCTCGGAGCTGGGGGTGCTGTTGCACTTCCCGGCCGACCCTGCCCTGTTCGGGTTCCCCATGGCGGCGCTGAGCCGCCCGTTCCCGCACCTGGCGGCCCGGCTTCGACCGGAGCAGGCTTTCGGGTCGGAGCCGGGCTGGTCGCGTGGCCGCTGGGAGGTGCTACCCGGCACCACCCTCACCGCGTTGGCCGTGCACGACAACAACAACGGCCACCACAACGGCAGCCACGACGGCAGCCACAACACTGACGAAGGCTATGACGCCTTGAGCAACAGCGGGTTCGACGCCTACGGCGGCAACCCGCATTCCGAATACCAGCAGTACATCGACGACGACCTCGAAGACGACCTTGACTCCGATGGGGATTTCCACTGATGCCAAACCACAACCCACCACAACAGTCGGGGGTGAACACCATGGGCGGGCCGGAGAACACTCCGGCCCGCCTCCTTCTCGCCCCACCGAACCACCCCGGCCGACGAAGGCCCAAACCGGTGGGGGTCGCCAGCGCCGCCGACCCCGACACCATCATCGGCCTCAAAGTCGCCGATGCCCGGCACCATCTGCATGTGCTCGGACCGACCGGCACCGGCAAGTCCACCTTCATCGTCAACTATGTGATCGCCGAAGCCCGCGCTGGGCGTGGGGTGGCGGTCATCGACCCGAAAGGAGACCTCACAAGGGATCTGCTCGACCGGTTGCCGGAAGGCGCGGGACGGCGGCTGGTCTTGATTGATCCTGACGAAACCGAGGCGCCGGCAGCGTTCAACCTGCTGCGCCTGGCCACAGATCCGGAAGACACCGCCGACCAACTGGTCGGGGTGATGGCGCGGGTGTGGGCCCAGTACTGGGGGCCACGCACCGATGACCTGGCCCGCCACGCCATCCTCACCCTCGCTCACCTGCCCGAGGCGACCTTGGCGGATCTGCCCCGGCTGTTGGTCGATCCGGTGCTGCGCAAGCAGGCGATGCGGCACGTAGCAAAGTCGGACACGGTGTACCGAGCCGGTCTGGAGGGGTTCTGGGCCTCATGGCAGGCCCAAACCCCCGGGGAGATCTCTCGCATCTCCGGGCCGCTACTGTCCAAGATGCGCGCCGTCCTATCCCGACGGTTCGCCGCGCAATTGTACGGCACACCGGTGTCCACGTTCCGGCTGCCAGACATCCTCGACGGCGGCATCCTGTTGGTTCGCCTGCCGAAACTCATGGGAGCCGACACCGTGCGGCTGACCGGATCGCTTCTGGTCGCAGCGCTGCTGCACACGGCCGCCGGACGGGGCCGGCTGCCCGAAGACCAACGGCTCGACGCGACGCTGGTGATCGACGAAGCCCACAACTTCGTCAACCTGCCCATCGGCATCGACGACGCCCTGGCCGAGATGCGCGGGCTACACCTGTCGCTGCTGATCGCCCACCAGCACCTGGGCCAGCTATCCCGATCCACCTTCGAGGGCATTGACGCCAACGCCAGAAACAAGATCTTCTTCGAACTGGCGCCAGGCGACGCCAAACAGCTCGTGCACCACGTCGCACCGTATTTCGAACCTTTGGACCTGACCCGCCGTGACCCGTGGGGCATCCTGGCCCGCATCGTCATCGACGGACGTGACAGCGACCCGTTCACCCTCATCACCCGCCCGGCACCACCGCCGATCCCCGGCCGCGCCCAATCTTTGCGGGCAGCGGCCCGAGCTCGCGGGCTGTCCACAGCAGAGCGCGCCCGGCTGGCCGAAGCGCGGCGGGTCGGCCCGTCCGCGCAGGCGTTCGCCGCCTTCACCGGCACAGGAGAGGAGAGGCAATGACTCACATCGAACTGTTGGGGCGTCCGCTGACTCCGACCCTCGCCCGGAGCCTCCTCCGGAAGCTCCCCCGTTTCCGAACATCCAACCCTGAGCCGCCTATATCGGCAGCTCAGGACAGCCAACAACCCGCCCGTGAGAGGGGTGACTGATAAACATATGACCCGATTCGCAAGAACCCCGCGCGTAGACGCGCTTCGCAAAGCGCCACCCGGCGGCGTGGCCGTATACGACGAGTTACGCCGCCTCATGCCACGAGACCGGCGCATCCTCGACCTTCTAGCGAAGCTTCGGGTGCTGACCACCGACCAGATCACCGCCATCGAGTTCGACCACGTCCACACCGCCCGCAACCGGCTCAACCTGCTGCGCCAACGCGGCGTGGTCGCCCGGTTCCGCGACGGCGTCAGACCCGGTTCCGAGCAGTGGCGCTGGACCCTCGACCTCGTTGGCGCCGCCTTTCTGGCCGCCCGCGACGGCAAGCCCACGCCACGGCTGTCCACCATCACCGACAAGATCAACAGTTTGGCGTCCAGCCCCCGGCTGTCGCACCTGCTGGAAGTCAACGACGTGTACGTGGACCTGTCCGCCCACGCCCGCCACCACACCGGCGCCGAGTTGAAGGTGTGGCGGACCGAGGACGAATGCCGCACCATCACCGGCACGCTGGCCTACCCGGACGGGTTCGGTGTCTGGGCCGAGGACGGACGGCAGACCTCGTTCTGGCTGGAACTGGATCTGGGCAGCGAACCCAACCACCGCCTGATGGGCAAGCTACCCGGCTACGAAGCGTTGGCCCGTTCCACCGGCCGCAACGATGTGGCGGTGCTGATCCGGCTGCATACCAAGGGGCGTGAGGAATCCCTGCACCGCCAACTCGCCAAACACCCCGCCGTGGCCGCCGGCCTGTTCGTGGCCACCAGCATCATCGAGCACCACCCGGCCGCCGCCGTGTGGCGGCCCGCCGCCACCACGACCGAACGGCTCCGGCTGGCCGAACTCGCCGACCTGCTCGGCGGCGGCTGACAGGTCGTGTCAGACCGGCCGTTACCTGCATAGACAGGTCCAGACAGGTTTCGACAGTTCAAGACAGGTCGTGACAGACTCCCGGAAGGCAAAGCGCTGCAACGCTTTCGCCTCCATCACATCCGCAGCGGCGGCCGACCTACGTCCGTCGTGGGCCAGCAACAAGAGAGGAGCCCACAGCCATGCCCAAGACCTACCACATCCCGCGCATCCACCGACCCCACGCCAAGGAGCCCTATGGCTAAACGCCCTCCGGGCGGCACCCCTCAACGCCATACTGCAACCACACCACGAATACCGCGCCCCAGGCGGGCAGACCACGACACCATCCGGGAGAACCCCGACACCGCCACGAGCGCGCCCACCACGTGCACCACCATGGGCGCGCTCGTGCGCTACCTGACCGACCCCGCCATCGAGGAAGCCATCCAAGCCTTCGTCGACACCGCACCACCCATGAGCGAGGTCAAACGCGCCAAGATCGCCCGCTTGCTCGGCACCGACCACTGCCGCTACCAGACCGGCGACTGATAGAAGCCTGTCGCGCCTGCCCGAACGCCGCACGGCGCGACAAGGCGCGACAGGGTGCGGCACGGACCCGAGCGCGGCCCGTGCCGCGGCGACAAGCCTTCGCGTCACGGCGTCACAAACCCGTTCGCCAGCAACCCAACAACGCCCAGCACCGCCGCGACCTGCACCCAACAGGCAGTCGCGGTCATCGATGAAACCCAACAGACGCCCAACACACGGGCGGGGCGGCATCCATGAAGGACGCCGCCCCGCCCATGATGGGCTCGTGCCAGCTATCCCCGCGCAGCCGCCTTCGCCTTCGCGCCGGTCCTGCCAGCCGCCTTAGCGGTGGTGGTCTTGGTCTTCGGACCTGGCCTGGCGGCCTTCACCGCCGCCGCGACCGGCTCGGCCGCCGCCTCGGTCAACTCCGGGGCCTGCGCGTCGTCGTCGGCCAGCTTCCACCGCCGCCACACCCGATGCGGCCCGAACGTACGCGTCCCCTTGCCCACCGGCATGAGCCGCAACTCCAGCACCTCCTTGATGACCTCCCGCTTACGCGCCACATCATCACCAAGCGCCAGCCACTCAGCCTCGGCATGCGGGCCGATCATCCCGCGCAGCACCGGCGGAATACCCGCCTCCTGCGCCGCCTGTTCCGCCTCAGCGATCTTCTTGATCAGCCCGGCCTCGGCACGGGCGAACGACACCGCCGTCACCTCACCCTGCTCCGCCAACGACCGCCAATCCTCCAGATCGTGGCGCAACCGCTCAGCCTCCGCACGAGCCTCCGCCACACCCTGATCATCAAACTTCTTATGCAGTTGCTTGGCGGTGTCCGGCCGCGACAGCCACGCCACCACGAGCCGCGCCACGAACTCGTCCAAATACTCCATCTTCACCGCCGCGCACCGGCGCAACAGACACGAATACACCTGACCCTCCCAGCCGTGCCGGTCGACGTTATTCACCGACAGCGGCCCACCACACTTGCCGCACTTGACCATGTACGACAACAGATAGCGGGCACGGGCAGGCTTCCACGTCGTACGGTCGGGATTCTCCAGCATGTTACGCACCGCCCAGTACAACTCCTCGCTCACCAAGCCGTCCCACTGCCCGTCGCCGACCACCTCACCGCGCAGAACACGTTTACCGATATACGCCGGATTCAACGCGATCTTGCGAATGATGCCCCGCCGCCACACCCCGCCCTGCGAAGCCGGGATACCCCGATCGTTGAAATCCTCCTCGATCCGGATCAGCGGTACCCCCTGCGCGATCTTCTTGTAGATCTCCCGCACGATGCCGGCCCTCGTGTACGTCTCCTCCGTGCCGTCCTTACCAATTGCGGTGTGCGGCTCCTCGTCGGGCCTCTGCTCAAGGAACGCCTTCGTCCGTGAGTGGTACACCCGCTCGTAGCCATAGGTGCCCCGACCGTGCGGGCGACCGGCCGCCGCCGCGCCGTCGATGCCACGCTTGACGTTGTCGCGGATGTAGTCGGACTGAAACTCCGCCTGCACCGCCTGAAAACCCAGGAACATACGGTCATTGCGGTCGCGCAGGTCGAACAACTGCCCACCCACCAGCCAGAAATACAAACCGACCTCGAAGCACAGATCCCGGATCTGCACGTACACGGCAAGGTCACGCTCACGACGGGAGATCTCCCACACCACCAGCACGTCATCGGTGCCCTTGCGGATGCGATCCATCAACTTCTCGAACTGAGGCCGGTCCTTGGTCGCGTGCCGCGACGCCGACCGGTCGTTGTCCCAGAACGACTTCCCATGCCGCCACGAGTGCCGGTCGATCTCGCCAAGGTTCAACTTGCGCTGATCCGTGACCGACTTACCTTGCTCCTTCTTGTCTTGGCTGGCCCGCTCATAGGTCAGCGCCGACACCAGATCCCCACCATTGAGGAGATCCGTTTTGGATTCCCATACCCGCCGCCGCGCGGCCCGTCGTACCATGTCTATATCACCAGCCCTAACCATATCCCGATCAGCTAGGACTAGCTTAGCTGTTATAGACCCTTGGGAGTGCCCACGGTGCACCCGAGCAGGCCGGCGACCTCCCGCTCGGTGAGATCCTCGTAATGGCGCAGCACCACGACCGCCCGCTGTTTGGGCGGCAGCGTCCGCAACGCGTCGCGCAGCACGAGTGAGTCGGCCCGCTCTTCCTCGGGTCCGGCGCGATCGGGGACCTCGGCGACGAGGCTTTCCCGTTTGCGCCTGCGCCAGATCGAGGTGGAGCCGTTCACGAGCGCCTTGCGCAGGTAGGCGTGCAGATTGTCGGTGCGTGAAAGCCTGTGCCACCGCTCATAGATCCGCACGAGCACGTCCTGCAGCAGCTCCTCGGCCTGCCAGCGGTCGCCGGTCAGCAGCAGGGCCAGCCGCAGGTGCCGCTGCCACGCCACCTCGACGAACGCCACATACGCCGCGTCCTTGGATGTGTCCGTCACAGTCCTACCACGGGGCGACCGCCCAAATGGTTGCCTGTGGTTTCAGCGGCGGATGGGCCCGGATCGCATGATTAGCGCTGCCCGACGGCCGCCAGCACATCGCGCCGTTCGATCGCGGCGGCCATCATGTCGCCGAACTTGTCGGGTGTGCAGGCGAACGCCGGGATCCCCATCGCCGCAAGGGCCGCCGCGTTGTCGTGGTCGTATGCGGGCCGCCCCTCGTCGGACAGCGCCAGCAGCACGATCACCTGAACGCCGACCGACTGCAGGGATGCCATGCGGCGCAACATTTCCTCGCGTACCCCACCCTCATAAAGATCGCTGATCAGCACGAAGATGGTATCGCGCGGCCGGGTGACCAGCCCTTCACAATAGGCGATGGCCCGGTTGATGTCGGTGCCGCCGCCCAGTTGCGTGCCAAACAGCACCTCGACCGGATCGTGAAGTTGCTCGGTCAGGTCGACCACGGCCGTGTCAAACACGACCAGCGACGTGCGCAGGCTCTTCATCGACGCGAGCACAGCGCCGAACACTCCACTGTAGACAACCGATTCGGCCATCGACCCGGACTGGTCCACGCACAGCACGACATCGCGCTGCACGGCCCGCGCGCTGCGCCCATAGCCGATCAGCCGCTCGGGCACGATGGTCCGATGCGCCGCCTGATAGTGCTTGAGGTTGGCCTTGATGGTGCGATTCCAGTCGATTTCGTGGTGGCGCGGCCGGCTGATCCGTGCGGCCCGGTTGAGCGCGCCGGTCACGGCGGCCCGGGTCCGTTGCGCCACCTTGCGTTCGAGGTCGGCGACGACCTTCGCGACCACCTGCCGGGCCGTGCTGCGTGCCTTTTCGGGCAGCACCTTGTTGAGCGAGAGCAGCGTGCCCACCAGGTTGATGTCGGGCTCGACCGCCTGCAGCATCTCCGGCTCGATGAGCAGCTGGGTGAGGTTGAGCCGTTCGATCGCGTCGGCCTGCATCACCTGCACGACCGACGACGGGAAGTATTGCCGGATGTCGCCCAGCCAACGGGCCACATTTGGCGCGCTCGCGCCGAGCCCGCCCTTGCGCTGTTGCTGCGCCGACTGGCCCCGATAAAGCGCCGACAGCGTGCCGTCCATCGCTTGGTCGTCACCGGAAAGCTCCACCCCCGTGCCGTCCTGGCCGTCCTCGCCACCGAGGACCAGCCGCCACCGCCGTAGTCTCTCCTCATCGGACATTGAGCAACACCTTCAGCGTGGGCAATATCGTGGACACGCGATCGAAGTCCAGATCCTCTGTCGTTTGTGGACGCTTTGCGCCGGGTTGCCGCACCCGCTCGCCGATCGCCCTGCGCTCCGGGCCGGCAAACTCGGAAAAAGTCCGCCGCAGCAAGGGAAGCGTCGCACTGAAGCTGTCGGCCGGAAGCGCGGACACCCAACGATCAATCAATTGCAAGAGCTTTTCATCGTGTACGAGGAGGAGCCCGCCACCGCTCAGGAAACCCTCCACAAACGACGCGGCCTGTGCGGGCGGCACCCCGACCGACAGCACCCGCGCCAGGCGCAGCTCGACCTCGTCGAATCCCAACCCGCCCTCGTCGCGCAGCAGCCGGGTGAGCCGCCCGGCCAGCAGGCCCGGCAGGTCGGTCCGGTCGACCAGCCCGCGCAGCGTCTGCACCCACTCCTCGCGCAACGGGAGCAGGTCGCCCAGCAGCCGGATCGCCTCGTGCACCCGGTCGAGCACGCCCGCGAGCTCCTTGGCCGCCTCCTCCGCCACGCCGGTGATCGTGCCTGGCAGTCCGATTTGGACCCGCTGCACGAGCCCGGTCAGGACGGGCGCGAGGTCGGCCAGGTCGGTGCGGCGCACGTCTCCGTAGCGCAAAGTCCTTGCCAGCGGCGGGATCGCGGCCATCAGGTGCACGATGTCGGCGTCGAGCGCGGCCCGCTGATCCAAGGCGCGCAACACCTTTTCCTGCGCCTCGGGCAGCTGGGCGAGCAGGCACGACTCCACCAGATCGGTGAGCGCCGGCAGGTCGCCGCTCCCGCTGACCTCGATCACCTTGGCGGTCGCGGCGGCCTCGACCGTCGTGCCGTAGGCGCTCGCCACGATCAGGTCGACGGCGAACTCGGGCTGCCACACCACATGCCACGACTCCCAAAAGGTGCCGCGCCCGCCCTGGTGCTCCTGCGGCGTGCCCCAGCCGATGCCCAGCAGCCTGAGCCGGTGCAGCAGGTGGCTGCGCGCCAGATCGTTGGGCTTGCGCAGATCGAGGTTGACGTCGCGGCCGACGGCCTGCGGCGGGAAGCGCAGCCTCCGTTGCGCGGCCTCGACATCGCGCACCAGCGGCACGGAAGGCGTCGCGTCGGGCACCGTGCCCAGCTGCTCCCCGACCACCACCTTGCGCTGCACCAGTTTGAGCCGTGTCTCGTCGCCGTCGCACAGCACGGCCCGGGTCGCCTCGGTCACCTCGGACAGGCCGGCGTGCGGGCGCCCGCGCAGCACGGCCAGCGCCTGCGCGAGCCGGGTCGCCTCGATCAAGTGTGCGCTGGACACCGGCAGGTCGTCGTCGCGCAGCACCCCGGCCACGCCCACCAGCCAGCGCTCGATGACCCGGTCGTGCACGGTGAACAGGTGGTGATACCACCCGGGGGATGCCACGCCGGCGCCGTAACCGGTCCACCAGGCCAGCCGCCCGTGCGTCCACGGCACCCACGTCATCGAAACCTGTTGTTTGGCAAGCCCTTTCAGCAGCGCGGCGTCGCTCGCGGCGCTGGGCAGGTCGCCGATCAGCGCGGGCACGTGCCAGGCCCCGCACACCACGGCTATCCGCTCGAAGCCCTCCTTGACGGCCTTGCGCAACACCTGCCGCATGTGGGCCTCGCGCACGAGGTCGTAGTGCTGCGCCGGGTGCGCCGACCGCACGGCCACCATCGCCTCGGCCACGGCCTCGAACGGCGGTGTGCCATCGCGATGATGCTCGATCACGTCCTCCCACCACCGCTCGGGATCGTCATATCCGGCCGCGCCCGCCAGGCTCCCGATCGGGTCGAAGTCCTCCTCCTGCTTGCCCCTCGCCACGCGCTGGCCGGCGGGCAGATCGCAGAAGCGCAGTGGCACGCCCTGGCGTACCGAATATTGGATCGCCTGCCACTCGGGCGAGAACACGGCGAACGGCCAGAACGAAGACGACTTGTCGGCGTATGCCAGCAGAGCCACGGGCGGGCGCATCTGCTCGCTGCCGGCCAGCGCCACGAGCCCGTCCGCCTCGGGCGGCCCCTCCACCAGAATGATGTCGGGCTTCAGCTCCTCCAGCGCGGCCACCAGCGCCCGGGCCGACCCCGGCCCGTGATGCCTGATCCCGAACACCCGTAGCAGCACACGGGCGATGCTAGCGTGACGCGGCCGACCGCTGGAACGCCCGGTTGACCGCCCACAGCGCCACGCCGCCCAGCAGGAGCCACAGCGCGAGCAGATAGATCGACAGCTCGCGCGTGAACGGGAGCAGGAAGATCGCCGACACGGCGGCGCCGAGGATCGGGGCGATGGTCGGCGCCCGGAAGTGCCGGTGCGGGACCCGCTCCCGGCGCAATACCAGCGCGGCGATGTTGACCAGCAGGAACACGCCGGTCAGCAGCAGCACCGTGGTGTCGGACAGGCTGGTCAGGTCGTTGACGGTCATGAGCAGCAGGATCGACAGCGCCGTGGTGAACACGATCGCGAACCAAGGCGTGCGGCGCGGGGACAGCACGGCGAACGGGCGCGGCAGCACGCCGCGGTTGGCCATGCCGTACAGCAGCCGGGAAGCCATCAACATGTTGATCAGCATGGTGTTCGACACCGCGATCATGGACACGGCCGAGAAGATCTGCGAGGCGGGCAGGCCCGGCGCGCCGATCCGGACCACCTCCAGCAGCGGCCCGCTGGACTCGGTGAGCACGTCCAGCGGCACGGTCATCGCCGCGGTGAAGGCGACCAGCAGATAGACGATGCCCGCCACGGTCAGACCCGTGATCATCGCGGGCGGGAAGTCGCGCGACGGGTCGGTGGTCTCCTCGGCGAGGTTCACCGAGTCCTCGAAGCCCAGGAACGCGTAGAAGGCCGTGGCCGCCCCGGCCAGCAGCCCCGTGACCACGGCGAAGCCCTCGCCGGCGAAGTCGAACGCCGCTGCCGGATCGCCCTCGCCACGGGCCAGCACCGAGGCGCCGATGCCGATGATGAACAGCAGGCCGGACAGCTCGATACAGGTGATGATGATATTGATCTTGATGGACTCCGACACGCCCCAGTAGTTGACGGCCGCGACGAGAAGGATCGCGAGCGCGCCGATCAGGACCATGGGCGGGTTTTCGACGCCGGTGAGCCCGGTGAAGTAGCGCCCGCCGATCCGGGTGGCGGCGAAACTCGCCGACGTGACCCCGGAGGCCATGATGGCAAACGTGACCAGGAAGCTCAGGAACTTGATCTGGTACGCCCGGTCGCAGTAGAGCGCTCCGCCCGCCGCCTGCGGATACTTGGTCACGAGCTCCATGTAGGCGAACGCGGTCAGGAACGCCAGACCAAACGCGATGAGAAACGACGCCCAGATCGCGCCCCCGGCGTCGCTGCCCACCTGGCCGGTCAGCGTGTAGATGCCCGCGCCGAGGATGTCGCCCAGGATGAAGAAGATGAGCATCGGGCGCGTGATGACGCGACGCAGCCCGAGTCCATCCTCGCCGGGCACACGTGGGGCCGGAATGGATACATCACTGACCATCGGCAGCCTTTTACCCGGGAACGTACCGCATGAAACCGCACATACGCCGACAAGGTTGCTCAGTAGCGGGGGTAGTGGGCGATGGGCGGGACCAGGGTGGTGGGGTCCAGACCCGGGGCGGGGGTGAGCAGGTCCAGCTCGAGGCGGCCACGGTCGCTGTCGACCCACCAGGTGCCGGCGACGCGGCCGTCGTGCAGGACGGTGGCCTTGACGACGGCGCCGACGCACACCTGCCGCTGCACCTCGGGGTCCATGATGCGGGTGCGGTCGGCGTGCGCGGTGAGCAGGTTGTCGACATAGGGCAGCAGGCGGGTGGGCGCGGGCGTTTCGGGGTCGGGCAGCGGCGCGCCGGGCAGGTCGTAGAGGCCGCCCTCGTGCTCCCGAAGTGACATCCGGGCGACGGTGTCGCGCAGGCGGGTCAGGCCGGACCACGCCTGGATGTCCTTGACCGTGGCCGGGCCGAAGGCGGCGAGATAGCTCGTGATCAGTGGGCGGGGGTCGTCGCCGGCCGGGATGGGCCGGCCCAGCCAGGCGACGGCGAGCGCGAGAGCGGTGCGCGTGCCGGGGCCGGGCGGGTGCACGATGGGCACGAGGAACTGTACGGACGAGGCGAGCGCCTTCGGGTCGTTGCCGGGCCAGCGCCGGGCCAGCCTCACGCCGAGTTCGGTGCGGGTCAGCGGGCCTTCGGCGAGGATGTCGGTCGCTGTCACGGCCAGGTCGTGCGTGTCGACCCCGTCCAGTTGGCGGGCGAAGAAGCGCTGCGCACGCGCGAGCACCGGCCGCAGCGCTGGCCACCACGCCAGATAGTCGGCCGCGGTGACGATGTGCTGGGTGGCGCGCAGCATCGGCGCCCGCTCGAGTGTGCGATCCTCAAGCGCGCCAACGATGTCGGCGTCGGGCCGCCCGCGTGCGGCGAGCGAGAGGGATGGGCCGTCGCGGTCCTGCGCGTTGAGGCCTGCCAGGCGGTGCACGGTGTCCACGAGCGACAGTGCCCGGGGCACCCCGCCCAGCAGGAACTGCCGGTGCAGGGTGGCCCGGTTCAACGCACGCGGGTTCACATCAACTTCTCATAGAACTCGCGCACGTCGGCGGCGAAGGCGTGTGGCTGCTCGAGGGCGAAGAAGTGGCCGCCCGCCTCCTGTTGCGACCAGTGCACGATGTTGTGGTCGCGCTCCGCGTAGGGCCGGATGGCGTATTCGTGCGTGGCCGCGAGCAGGACACCGGTCGGCACCGTGCCACGGGGGTGCGAGGACCAGTCGTTGACCTGTTCGTAGTAGACCATCGCGGCCGAACCGGCCGTGCCGGTGAACCAGTACAGGCTCACGTTGGTTAGGAAACGGTCCCGGTCGATGGGCGATCCGGCCCAGCGGTGGAAGCTCTCGGCGATCCACGCCAGCTACCCGGCAGGCGAGTCGTTGAGTCCAAACGCGAGGGTCGCGGGCGACTTCGACTGGATCTGGAAGTATCCGTCGTTGGACGCCTCGAGCTCGGCCCAGCGGGCCTGGTCCGCCTCGGACAGTTGTGCGGGCTCGTCGCCGGGGAAGGTGAGCATCGCGTTGAGGTGGATGCCGACGATCCGGTCGGGCGCGAGCCGGCCCATCTCCGGCGCCACGAAGGCACCTGTGTCGCCGCCCTGCACGCCGAACAGCTCGTAGCCCAGCTCGCCCATCAACGCGACCATAGCGGCGGCCATCCGCGTGGCCGTCCAGCCTGGTGAGGCCAGCGCGGCGGAGAAGCCGAACCCGGGCAGCGACGGGATGACCAGGTGGAAGTCCTCGCGCAGCAGCGGGATCACGTCCAGGAACTCGACGAACGATCCCGGCCAGCCGTGCAGCAGCATCAGCGGCTGGGCGTCCGGCCGTGCCGACCGCTCGTGCACGAAGTGAATCTTCTGCCCGTCGATGGTCGTGGTGAAGTGCGACAGGGTGTTCAACGCCGCTTCCTGTGCGCGCCAGTCGAAGCCCGTGCGCCAGTATGCCGCGAGCTCGCGGGCGTGCGCCACGGGCGTGCCCCGGCTCCAATCCCCGGTGACCTCGGCCGGCCAGCGGGTCCGGTCGAGCCGGGCGTGCAGGTCGTCGAGGGCGGGCTGCGGGATCTGGATGGTCATCTCTTCCATGCCGACCACGCTAGATCCCGTAGCGGACAGCTTCGGTCCTATAGTGGGATGTCGTGAGGGAGACTTCGGCCCGGCTGTTGCGCCTGCTGACGTTGCTGCAGACCCGGCGCGACTGGTCGGGCGCCGAGCTCGCCGGCCGCCTCGAGGTCACGACGCGGACGGTCCGCCGGGATATCGATAAACTGCGCTCTCTCGGGTACCCGATAAAAGCAATCAAAGGCATTTCAGGGGGGTACCGGTTGAGCTCCGGCACCGAGCTGCCCCCGCTCCAGCTCGACGACGACGAGGCGGTGGCGCTCGCGATCGCGCTGCGCACCGCGGCGAGCAGCAGCGTGGCGGGCATCGGCGAGACCGCGCTGCGCGCCCTGGTCAAACTCGAGCAGGTGCTGCCGGCCCGCCTGCGCCACCGCGTCGCGGCCCTGCACATCTCCACCGTGCCAACGCCGTTCACCGAGTCCGATGTGGACGCCGGGGTGCTCGCGGCGGTGGCGGCGGCGTGCCGAGACCACCAGCGCCTGCGGTTCGACTATCGCGGCGAGGTCAGGCGCACCGAGCCGCACGAGCTGGTCAACTGGGGCCGCCGGTGGTATCTGGTCGCCTGGGATCTGGACCGTGACGCGTGGCGCACCTTCCGGGTCGACCGGCTCGCACCGCTAGAGCCGACGGGCCCGCGCTTCGAGCCGCGCACGCTCGACGCGCCCACGTTTGTGGCACAAAGCGTCGCCAGTGCGTGGCCCTATCAGGCGACCATCCGGCTGCACGCGTCCGCTGAAACCGTTGCGGCGCAGGCATATGGGTCCTATGGCCGGGTCGAGCCCATCGACGATAAGTCATGCCTCTATCACGTGGGGTCCGACGATCCCAAGAGCCTGGCGTTCCTGCTGGCCGCGCTCGAGGTGGACTTCGACGTCGACCCGCGGTCCGGACTGGCCGCCGCGCTCGTGGCCAAAGCCAAACGCTTCCGCCGCGCGGTTAGCGGGCGGGCAGGCTCAGGGTGACCCAGGTCGCAGGAATGCCCCGGCGCGCTGGGGCATCTTGCTGCTGGTTAGCATGGCGGCATGGTGGATGCTGCGCGTAACCCGGTGCATGTGACGGTGACCGGCGCCGCCGGGCAGGTGAGCTATGCGCTCCTGTTCCGGCTCGCCTCGGGCCAGGTCTTCGGGCCCGACACGCCCGTCGTGCTCCGGATGCTGGAGATCGAGCCCGCGATGAAGGCGCTCGAGGGCGTCGCGATGGAGCTCGACGACTGCGCCTTCCCGACGCTGGCCGGCATGGTGCTGACCGCCGACCAATCGGAGGCGTTCGACGGCGCCAACTGGGCCCTGCTCGTGGGCGCGATGCCCCGCAAGGAGGGCATGGAGCGCGGCGACCTGCTGGCCGCCAACGGCGGGCTGTTCGGCCCGATGGGCCAAGCGATCGCCAAAAACGCGGCGTCGGACATCCGCGTGCTCGTGGTCGGCAACCCGTGCAACACCAACGCGTTGATCGCCTCGGCGCACGCGCCCGAGATCCCGGCCGACCGCTGGTTCGCGATGACCCGGCTGGACGAAAACCGGGCCAAGGCCCAGCTGGCCAAGCGGCTCCGCGTGCCGGTGGCTGAGGTGACCAACCTCGCCATCTGGGGCAACCACTCGGCCACGCAATACCCCGACGCCTACAACGCCCGCATCGGTGGCCAGCGCGTGACCGACGTGATCGGCGATGAGGACTGGATCAACGACCAGTTCATCTCGATCGTGCAGAAGCGCGGCGCGGCCATCATCTCGGCGCGCGGGCTGTCGTCGGCCGCCTCGGCCGCCTCGGCCGCGATCGACTCCGTCAAGGCCGTGCTCAACGGCACGCCCGAGGGCGACTGGACGTCGCTCGCGGTCGTCAGCAAGGGCGAATATGGCGTGCCCGAGGGCCTCGTGTTCGGTTACCCGGTCGCGACCAAGGCCGACGGCACGTGGTCTGTGGTCGAAGGCGTCGAGCACTCCGAGTTGGCCCAGGAGAAGATCCGCAAGACCACCGAGGAGCTCATGCAGGAGCGCGACCTGGTCAAGCACCTGCTGTCCTGATCCTCGATGAGTTTGGGCCGCGTGAGCGGTCTAACCCATGTGAGCATTCGCTGGGCCATCGGGCCGGTCATCGTGCGGGCGGACATCGCCGCGCTGTGTGACCGGCTCGACGCGCTTCTGCCGGCGGGCGCCGATGGTGAGGACGATGGTGAGGTGGTGTGCGATGTCAGCGCGCTCACCGAGCCGGACATGGTCGCCGTGGAGGCGATGCTGCGCCTGCAGCTGACCGCGCGGCGGGCGGGGCGGCGGATGCGGTTCAGCGGGGCGGGCAACCGGCTCGGGGAGCTGATCATCATGAGTGGCCTGGGGCTGGTCCTCGCGCCCGCGCTCCTCGAGCCGGACTGACCTGCGTCAGGTATTGCCGCACGATCGGATTGCGGAACGTGAGCGCCGACCCCGAGCCGGAGAGCACGCCTCGCTCCCGCATGTAGTCGAGGAAGTCGGTGAGCCGGTAGGGCAGCCGGCCGGTGGCCGCCAAGTAGGCCCGCGCCAAGGCAAACTCGCCCCAGGTCGAGTTGAGCAGGACCAGCGGGGCCAGGCAGAGCCCGGTCAGCGTGCCCATGACGATCAGCGTGCCGAACCCGGGCCGGGTCGTCATGAACTCGTCCGACCCCAGATCGATCACCGGGAAGACGGCGAGGAAGAACAGCAGCGACCCGGCCGTGGCCCCGATGGCCGCCGCACCGGCGCGGCGCCGAGTCTGCGCCAGTGTCGCCCGGAAGTCATTGCGGCGCAAGGATATCGTCGGCGCGGCCAGCGTGCTGAGCAACCCGTTGACGCCCATCAGTGTGACGATCGCCGGGTATCCGCTCAGGTTGACCAGCAGCATCTCCCACAGGCTGTCCGGGTGGTAGCCGAGCCCCGCGAGCCATTCGCGCTCCGATTGCCACAGGGCGCTGGGCCAGTCGGCGACGAGCATGGCCGACGTCACCGCGATGAACAGGGGAGCGAACAGGAAGGCCCGCCGCACCCCGCGCGCCCCGCCGGCCCAGTCCAGCCGGGTGCGGGCGCGACCCGCCGACGGCAGCTCGGTCTTGCCCTCGGGCGCGGCGAACCCGAGCGAGGCGCCGAGCGCGGTGAAGATGCCCACCCACCACAGGTGCCCCGGCATCCACGCCGGATCGGTGAGGTTAAGAAACGAGAGCCCGCGCATGTCCAGGTAGTGGTTGATGGCACCCACCATGTCGGACATGACGCCCGGGGTCAGCGCCTCGCCGAGCAGATAGGACGCCCAGAAGGTCAGCTCGAACGCGGCCGCCGCGACCGCCCCGAACACCGTTGCCGTGACGGCCCACGGCACCTCGGCGATCAGCCGCCAGAACCGGAACTCGTCGGACTTCTGGCGGTCCAGGTGCCGGGCGAGGAAACGCAGCCGCCGCACCAGCGACGCCCGGCCGGGCCCGGCGTCGGCAAGCGCGCCGATGAGGTAGGTGGTGACGAGGAAGGTCTGCGTGTCGAGGGCCGGCTCGCTCGCCCGCCGCGCCGTGGCGAGGACCGGCATGGCGTCGGGATGCGTGTAGGCGCTGCCGTCGGCAGACTCCACCTCGGACAGTCGCGGCCGCTTCAACCGCAGCACAGTGGGTGATCCGGTCGTGGGCATGCGGTCGAAGGCGCTCTCCCGGCAGCCGACGAACACCGTGTGGGTCTTGGCGTACTCGGCGATTTGGACCCAGGCGGCCCCGTGGGCGTCGACCGGCAGGGCCTCCAGATCATCGATGAGCGCCACCGTGCCCGGGTCCTCCACCGTGTGCTCGGCCAGCATCCGGTCATCGTGGGCCGGATGGGCCTGCTCGGGCCGCTGCTGGATCACCGCGTCGGTGAGCCAGTCGGCGAGCGTGCGCCGGTGTGGCGCCCAGCGGGTCGCGGAGGCCAGCAGTGCCACCCGTCGCGCGCCCTGCAGTTCGCCGGCTTCGCGGCGCAGGGTGGTCGAAACGCCCGTGTGCGCCGCGCCCACGACAACGGTGAGCCCCGGACTGGTTTGGGGACTGGCCACGGCACACCATTTTCGGCCGATTGCCGCCACCGCCAAGCGGCTTGTCGTCTATCGGTCATGGACGGTAACGAATGCGCGACTCTCTGTTAAAACTGTGCCGATGTCCCTGCGCTGGATGCGCCGACGCCTGCTGACCCCGCTCGGCGCGGAACTGACCGACTCCACGATCGCCGATGGCCACATCCGCGCGGCGGTCCTGCAGGCCGAGTCGCGGCTGCGGTTCCTGCACGCCGACGATGCCCTTTTCGTACCAACGGCTTTGCGCGTGGCCTGGCTCCGGTTGCACCTGCATCGCACGGAGCCCGCGGTGCCGGGCGGAGCCATGGATCATCTGGAGCCGGCCGAGACCGCCGCACGCCACGCCGCGGCGGCGGCCTCCCCCGGGCATCCGCTCCACGCGGCCACGCTCCTGCTCGCCGCCACGGCGACGGCCGTCCGCGCGCAGCACAGCGACGATCCGGCAGCGCTGGCCGACGCGGAGCGGGAGGTGACCGCCGCGTGGGAGGCGCACAGCGCGCACCCGATGCCCGCCCGGCACGCCGCCGACCTGGCCGCGATCGGCTTCGAGCCGGACCGGGTGGCCGTCGACTGCCTGCACGAGCTCGGGATCGCCCACCGGGTGCACTTCCTCCACACCGGCGCCATCGGCCATGCCGAACGCGCCATCGAGCTGCTCTCGGTGCCAGACCACGAGGGCGGGCACAGTCTGCGAGCGCTGACCCACCTCGCGGCCGTGACCCGATTGCGTGACCGCCCGGGCGACCTCGACGCCGCCATCGACCTGCTCGAGGCCGCAGTCGGGGAGAGCGCGGAGGGCGACGCCGACTACCCCGGCCGGCTGATCGCCTTCGGCGGCATGCTGGCCGAGCGCTTTCACCGGACGGCCTCGCTGCCCGATCTGGAGGCCGCCGTGCGGCGTGTCGCCGAAGGCCACGCGGCCACACCGCCGCAGGCGCCGGATCGCCAGGCGCGCCAAGGGTTTCTGGCCGATCTGCTGGTCGCCCGCTTCCTCGAGACCTCGCAGCAGGCCGACCTCGATCACGGTCTGGCCATCGCGCGCCTCGCCGCGGAGGGCGCGGCCGGGCCCGGCCGGCCGGGTCTGCTCGCCGGCTATGGCGCCAAGCTGCTCGTCGCCGGCGACCACGAGGCCGCCGACGCGATCCTGGCCAAAGACATACTGCGGCTGCATGAGGCCGCGAAACCGTTGCGCGTCAGGAGCCTGCTGGCCAAAGCGGCCCGGCACAGCGATGTGGACGGTGCCGACGAGGCCATCGGCCTGCTCGCGACCTTGCCAGTGGAGCCCCGGCGGGAGCTGGATCTCGCGTTGGCCCGCAAGCTCCGATTCGAGCTCGGCGGGGACCAGGCCGACCTCGAGCGGGCGATCGCCGGCCTGACCGCGATCGTGGACGGCCCGGCGGGCACGGCAGTCGAACACCTGCGCGTCCCGGTGGCGATGGTCCATCTTGGACAGGCGCTGCTTGCGCGCTATCACCTCACCGGCGCGGTAGGCGAGCTGGAGGCGGCGATCCGGCGACTGCGGGCGGCCGTGGCCGGATGCCGGCCGGAGCACACCGCCCACCCCGATGCGCAGGCCGGCCTGGCGGGCGCCCTGCTCGTGCGGCACCGGCTGCTCGGCACATCGTCCGATCTGGACGAGGCGATCGAGGCCTACCAGCGCGCCGGCAGCGCCGGCCGGCTGAGCCAGGCGCTGCTCACGCGGTTTGAGCTGGGCGGGCGGCCGCAAGACGCGCAGGACGCCGTCGACGCGGCCTGGTCGGCGGTTGCCGCGAGCCCCGCCATCGCCCATCATCGGACCGAGCCGTTGGCTTCGTTCGGCAACGCGCTGCTCGGCCGGCACGCGGCGATGGGCGACCCGGCCGACCTCGACGAGGCGGTGACCGCCCTGACGTGGGCGGCCTGCCTGGCGGACGGGCAGCCGAGGGTGACGGCAGAATTGGTCCGCGCCCTGACCCTGCGCTTCGATCCGGCCGACCGGGAGGTGGCGCACCGGCATCTCGCCGGTCTGTCCGATCTGGACGGCCAGCCGGATCGCGGGCTGGTGCTACTGCGCTGGGGGCAGCTACTCGAGGCCGAATCCGAGGCCGGCGGCGACCCCGGCACGGCCGGGTCGGCCTATCGGCGCTTCCGGGATGCCGCACGGGATCGGCTCGCGCCGGCGCCGATCCGGTTCGACGCCGCCACCGCCGCGGGCGCGATCGCGGCGCGCCAGCACGACCCCGGCGGCGCGGCCGACTCCTACCGGCTTGCCGTGGAACTGTTGCCGGAGCTGGCCTGGCGCGGGCTGGAGCGGCAGGATCAGGAGACGTGGCTGATCCGCACCGGCGGAGCCGTGGCCGACGCGACCGCCTGGGCGGTCCAGACGCACCACCCGGCGCGCGCAGTCGAGCTGCTCGAATCGGGCCGGGCCGTGATGTGGAGCCAGATGGGCCAGCTCGGCACCGACCTCGACGGCCTGTCTCGGGCCCACCCGCACGTGGCCGCGCGGCTCGAGGAGCTGCGCGACGCACTGCGCGCACAGGACGCACACGGCTAGTCGAGCTCGACCGCGTCGCGTCGCAGAGCGGGCCGAGGTAGGTCGAGGTGGTGCGCGCCGGGCAGCCCGCCCAGCCGCCGGCGCGCGGTGACGAGCACAGCACACTCGCCCGGACCCGGAAGCAGCGGGGTCACCCGTTCGAGGCTCACCGCATCATCGAGCACGACGAGCCGTAGGCCGGTGCTGGGCCAGCAGCGCCCGGTTGGCGCGGTGCTCGGTCAGCGGTGCTCGGTCAGCGGTGCTCGGTTGGCGGTGCTCGGTTGGCGGTGCTCGGCCGGTGACTTCCGATGACAACAGTCACTACTTGACCATGTGCACACATCAATACGATGCGCTGCATGAGGACTCGTGCTGCCTGGATCGTCAGCGTGCTGCTGCTCGGCGCTCTGTTCGTCGTGGTGACGCCCGCCACCGCGGCGATCCTGCCCAGCGGCTTCCAGGAGCAGATCGTCTTCAGCGGGCTCAACCAGCCGACCAACATCGAGTTTGCGCCCGACGGCCGGGTCTTCGTCGCCGAAAAGGGCGGCGTGATAAAGGTTTTCGACAGCATCGCCGACCCGACGCCGACCGTGTTCGCCGACCTGTCGGCCAACACGCACAACGTGTGGGACCGAGGCATGCTGGGCCTGGCCCTCGCCCTGCCCGACGTCTATGTGCTGTACGCATACGACGCACCGCCCGGCCAGACCGCGCCGTATTGGAACGACAATTGCAACACGGCCGCCGGCGGGGCCAACGGCGGCAACTGCGTAGTCACCGGGCGGCTGTCCCGGCTCAACTCCAGCGGGGTGGAGACCGTTCTCATTCACGACTGGTGCCAGCAGTTCCCGTCCCACTCGATCGGCGACCTGCACTTCGGTGCCGACGGCATGCTCTACGTGTCCGGCGGCGACGGCGCGAGCTTCAGCGCGGTCGACTACGGCCAGCACGGGGCGCCGGTCAACCCGTGCGGCGACCCGGCCAACGAGGGCGGCGCGCTGCGCTCCCAGGACGCGCGCACCACGGCCGACCCGACCCAGCTCGGCGGGACGGTGTTGCGGTTGGACCCGGCGACCGGCGCCGCCGCGCCCGGCAATCCCAACATCGGCTCGCCCGACCTCAATCTGCGCCGCATTGTCGCGCTGGGGCTGCGCAACCCGTTCCGGTTCACGATCCGGCCCGGCACCAACGAGGTGTGGATCGGCGACGTCGGCTGGACGACATGGGAGGACATCGAGCGGCTGGCCAACCCGACCGCGCCGATGACCAACTTCGGCTGGCCGTGCTATGAGGGCGCGGGACGGATGCCGAGCTACGACAACGCCAACCTGCCGCTGTGCGAGTCGCTGTATTCGGGTGCGGGCCAGACGGCGCCGTTCTTCACGTATAACCACGCCGACGCGATCGTGCCCGGCGAGCAGTGCGCGGCGGGCGGCGACTCGATCTCCGGGCTCGCTTTCTATCCGGCCGGCGGCGGACCCTATCCGGCTTCGTATGCGGGATCGCTGTTCTTCGCGGACTACTCGCGCGGGTGCATCTGGGCGATGAACACGACCACGCGTGCCGTGACCAACTTCGTGCAGCAGGCGGCCGGGCCGGTGGATCTGGCCGTCGGGCCGGGCGGCGAACTGTACTATGTGGACCTCGGCGGCACCGTGCGGCGCATCCGCTACTTCCCGGCCAACCAGCCGCCCATCGCGCACATCGCGGCCAACCCGACCACGGGGCAGATCCCGCTCGCGGTGAGTTTCAGCGCCGCCGGATCGACCGACGCCGACCCGGCCGACCAGGGGCGCCTGACGTACCAGTGGGATTTCACCAATAACGGTTCCTTCGACGCCACGGGTGTGACAGCGTCGTTTACTTACACGACCGCCGGCACGTTCACGGCGCGATTGCGTGTCACCGACACGCTCGGCGCGTTCGACGAGGAAACCGTTCTCATCCAGCCGGGCAACGCCGCGCCCACCGCGTTCATCGACACCCCGGTCGCCGGGACCACGTGGAAGGTGGGCGATTCGCTGTCGTTCACCGGCCATGCCACGGATCCACAACAGGGCACGCTTCCGGCCTCGGCCCTGAGCTGGCAGCTGCGCCTGCAACACTGCGAATCGGCGGGCAACTGCCACACGCACGTGCTGCAAAACTTCAACGGCGTGGCGAGCGGCTCGTTCATCGCCCCCGACCACGAGTTTCCGTCCTATTTGGAGCTCGCGCTGACCGCGACCGACGCGCAAGGCCTGACCCACACCGCCGTGCGCCGGCTCGACCCGCGCACGGTGCGGCTCACGTTTGCGTCCACCCCCGCCGGCGTGACACTCACCGTGGGATCGTTCTCTGGGCCGGCGCCTTTTACCCGAGAGGTCATCCAGGGCTCGACCAACACCGTGAGCGCACCGTCTTCGTACACCTCGGGGCTGCAAAAATATCTCTTCGATCGCTGGTCCGACGGTGGCGCACAAACCCATGTCATCATCGCGCCGACCACCGACACGACCTATACGGCGATATATCGGGCGTGCGTTCTCATCCTGTGCTGAGGTAGTTTCTGCTCCATGGGCGATATCGCGACCACCGACGTTTCGCTGATGCTTGAGCAGCACCGCGTCCTCGGCCTCGAAACCGGAGCCGAGCATGCGGTAACAGTAACCGGTCAACTCCACC
>JBIOYB010000491.1:0-47951 GCA_044869915.1 Allorhizocola sp. | reverse complement strand
AGCAACAGCCGGGTCTCCGCCAGCCCGGCGTGGTCGTCGAGCGCCAGCGCGGCGCGGCCGTCGGACGCCAACCCGGCACGGCCGTCGGACGCCAACCCGGCACGGCCGTCGGACGCCAGCCCGGCACGGCCGTCGAGCGCCAACCCGGCACGGCCATCGGACGCCAACCCGGCACGGCCATCGGACGCCAAGCGGGCCAAGGCGGTCTCGCCGAGGTGCGTGGCACCAGCGGTGTCGCCACGCACGAGCGCGAGCCGCCCGGCGAAGGTGAAGCCCAGCCCGGGCCCGTTGGCCCCCGCCCGGGCCAGCGCAGCCTCTCCCTCGCTGTAGCGGCCTGTCAGGAAATAGTGGCGGTACAGCGCCTCGAGCACCCGCCCGGTCAGCAGCGCCGGTTCGCCGCCGATCGCGACACCCACCGCGGCACGGAGGTTGTCGGCCTCCGCCCCGGTGATCGCCCCGCCCGGCGCCGGATCGCCCCGCCAAGACACGAGGCGATCGAGGTGCACGGCGGCCATGGCCCGACGCACGGGCTCACTGTCCACAGTGGACTCCAACTGCTCGACCGCCAGCTCGCGCACCGCATCGGGCAGCGTGTAGCGCGACACCCCCGCGTCGGCGGCCACCCGGATGAGACCGGTCTCGGCCAGCTCCTCGACAGCCGCCACGCAACTATCCGGCAGGGAGCCCACCGCGCCCGCGACTGCCTCCAGGTCGCCCAACCGCGCCCCGGCCGGGAAGGCGCCCAGCCAAGCGAACACCGTCTTGGTCTCCGGCCCGACAAGCTCCAGGCTCGCCTCGATGGCCCCACGCAAGGAACGGTGCCTGGGCGGCTGATCGACCGGCCCACCCGACAGGATCTGCAGCCGCCGGTCGAGCCGCTCGGCCAGCTCGCGCACGCCCAGCACACGCATCCGGGCGGCGGCCAGCTCGATGGCCAGCGGCAGGCCTTCCAAGCGGCGGCAGATCTCGGCCACGACATCGGCGTCGGCCCCCTCCGCCGCGAACCCGGGACGCGCGGCGGACGCGCGCCGCACGAACAGCTCCGTGGCAGCGCGGATCGGCAGCGGCTCCAGGCGCACCTCCCGTTCGCCCCTGACGTTCCACGGCCGCAGGCTCGTGGCGAGCACGGTCAGACCCGGGCAGCGCCGCACGAGCTCCGACACCGCCGGTGCCGCCGCCACCAACCGCTCCACACAATCCAGTATCAGCAACGCTTGGCGGCCTCGAAGGTGTGCCGCGACCCGTTCCTGCGGCCCCAGCCGCGACGGCCCACCCGCGCCCACCGCCTCAGCGATCAGCTCAACGAGCAGGTCGGGATCGGACACCGCCGACAGCTCCAGGGTGAAGGCCGCCGGCTGCGTGGCCACGAGCTCGGCGACCAGGCGGGTCTTGCCCACGCCGGCCGGGCCGACCACAGTCACGATGCGGTGCCGGGCGCCCAGCACCAGATCGGTGAGGATCGCCAGCTGCCGCTCGCGCCCGATGAGATCCTGCGATGTGAACGGGACCGGCACCAGCGAACCGGCCGGCAGCCCCGCCCGGCCGTGCGCCGCGGCCTGGAACGCGACGAGGTCGGCGCCGGTCAGTCCCAGGATCTCGGCGAGCGCCGTGACCGTGTGCCGGCGCGGCCGCTTGGTGACGCCGCGTTCTAGGGCGCGCAAGGCCCGTTCGCTGAGCCCGGACCGCCGGGCGACCGTGGCCTGGCTCAGGCCGGTCGCCTCGCGGTGGCGCGCCAACAACTCCCCAAACGACTCAGGGTCGGACACAGCCGACACTGTACGCGCCAGCGCACCAAGCGTTAAGGCATATTCAGGGCGCGGTCGAGCTCCACCGCGGCGCTGATGAGCGCGAGGTGGCTGAACGCCTGCGGGAAGTTGCCGATCTGCGCGCCGGTGAGCGCGATCTCCTCCGAGTACAGGCCGAGGTGGTTGGCATAGGTGAGCATCTTCTCGAACGTGTATCGAGCCTCGCCCAGCCGGCCGGCGCTGACCAGCGCGTTGATGTACCAGAAACTGCACATCGTGAACGTGCCCTCGTCACCGCGCAGGCCGTCGGGTGAGGCCTCCGGGTTGTAGCGGTAGACGAGGCTGTCGGAGACCAACTCCTCCTCCATAGCCTGCAAAGTGGTGCGCCACATGGGATCCGACGGTGAGATGAATCCGACCACCGGCATGTAGAGCAGGGACGCGTCGAGCACGCCGGTGTCGTAGTGCTGGACGAACGCCTCGCGCTTGGGGTGGAAGCCGCGCTCCATGATCTGGCGGTAGACCGCGTCGCGGGCCTGCGTCCACCGCTCCAGGTCGGCGGGCATGCCCCGGTTTTGGGCGAGCCGGATCGCGCGGTCGAACGCGACCCAGCACATGAGCCGGCCGTAGGTGAAATCCTGCCGTCCCCCACGCGTTTCCCAGATGCCTTCGTCGGGCTGGTCCCAGCCGGCGCAAAGCCTGTCGACCATCCCGGCGATCGCGGTCCAGCCCGCGTGCGTCAAGCGCAGCGCGTGGGCGTCCGCCAGGTATGCCGCGTCGAGCGCCTCGCCGAAGATGTCCAGCTGGAGCTGGTCGGACGCGCCATTGCCAATGCGCACGGGGCGCGATCCGCGGTACCCCTCAAGATGGTCAAGGACCTCCTCCGAAAGGTCACTGGAGCCATCGATGCGATACATTATTTGGATTCTGGTACCGGCTTCGTGCGCATCCTGTGCGCGTCCGCGCAGCCAGTGCATGAAGGCCTCGGCCTCTGTCGTGTATCCCAATCCCAGCAGGGCGTGTACCGAGAAGGACGCGTCGCGCACCCACGTGTAGCGGTAGTCCCAGTTGCGTTCGCCGCCGATCTGCTCGGGCAGCCCGGCAGTGGGCGCGGCGACGAGCGCGCCGGTGGGGGCGTATGTCATGAGCTTGAGCGTGATCGCCGATCGCTCGATCATCTCGCGCCACCGCCCACGGTATTGACAACGTCCGATCCAGCTACGCCAGAAGTCGCGCGTCTTCTCGAACAGCTCCAGTTTCTCGGCCGGCGGCACGATCCGCGGTGGCCCGTCGGCCTGGGTTTCGAGCACGGTACCGGCGAAATCGCGCTCGCCAAGCGTGAGCGTCGTTTCGATGGCGCCGTCGCGCTCGCGCAGCTCGTCGCGGTCGATCAGGGGTTCGCCCACCCTGGCAGCGTGCAACGTGAGGTTGTGCTCGCCGCTGCGGAACACCACGCCTTCCGGGTAGATCTCGGTCGTGTGCGGGTCGCGGCCGTAGTTGAACGCGGGCTGGATACGCAGACGGAACCGCATGGTGCCACGCACGACCCGCAGCATGCGCACGAGCCGGTGGCCGCCCACGGGCCGGTCGCCGGTGATGGGCATGAAGTCGACCACCTCGCCGACGCCGCCCGTGCTCAAAAACCGTGTGATGAGGATGGCGGTACGGTACCGGGCAGGTAGAGCTGTTTGGTCGTGTAGTCCACGCCGTCCGGCGCGATCTGGAAGTGCCCGCCGCGGTCGCGGTCGAGCAGGGAGCAGAAGATGCTGGGCGAGTCGAATCGGGGCGCGCAGAACCAATCGATCGTGCCGTCCGTGGCGACCAGCGCCGCGGTCTGCAGGTCGCCGATCAGGCCGTGGTCTTCGATCGCCGGGTAGCCGCCCGGCATCGCCGCACTGGTCATGGCTCGAGCATCAACAGACCGGGCCGGGCGGGCCTCACCCAAACCGGGTTAACCGAAACCCAAACCGCGTCCCGAAACCCAACCCGCGCCACGAACCCAAACCGCGTCCCGAAACCCAACCCGCGTCGCGAAGCCCAAACCGCGCCACGAAGCCCAAACCGCGCCACGAAGCCCGACCCGTGTCGGGCGAGCCCAACCCGTGTCAGCCGAGCAGGCCGAGCGCACGCGCCCGGTCCACCGCCTCACGCCGGCCGGTCGCGCCCAGCTTGTGATAGATGCCGCGGATGTGGACCTTCACCGTGTTCGGCGAGAGGGACAGTTCCTTGGCGATGTCGTCGCGGGTCAGCCGGGTCGGCAGGTAGCGCAGCACGGCCGCCTCGCGGGGCGTCATCGGGGTGACCGCGCCAGTGTCAGGGGCCGGGTTTTCGCGCTGCGGCTTGGGTTTCACGATCGCCTCGTGCTGTGCCGTGAGGTGCAGCGCCGATTTGGTGACGGCGATCCAATCCGCCAGCAGTGGCGCCGTGCCGTCGCCGTTGCCCACGTGCTCGGCGTCGGCCAGGGCGGCACGGGCCGCCGGGGCGTTGCGCGCCGACATCAGCAGATGCGCGCGCAACACCGCGACCACTCCGGCGTTCACCTTGTGCGCCACGGCATCCGGGCAGGCGTCCTCGGCCTCGCGAGGCACCGCTGCGTCTGCTCGGCATCGCCGTGCAGCCAGTGCACGAGCCCGAGCGCGACCCAGCTCAGCACCGCATCGCAGGGGTGGGTCGAGCCGGCCCGCTTGAGTAGCTCCAGCGCGGCCCGTGCGCGCTCGGTCGCCGTGCTCAGTTCGCCGGACAGCGCGTCGAGGAACGCCAGCTTGCCCAGGCCGTCGGCGGTGACGAACTCGAGCCCGCCGTGCTCGCTCGACTCGATGGCCCGCCGGATCATGCTCTCGGCGTCACCGGTGTGCCCGGCCCACAGCTCGGCCGTGCCGACGGCATTGAGCGCCATCGACGCCAGTTGCGGCGCGGCCGGGATCGCCACCCCGCCGGGGGTTTCGAGCAGGGCCATGACACCGGCGGCCGTCTTGCGAAGGGTTCCGATGTCGCCACGCTGGCCGGCCAGCATCATCTCGATCGCGTCCAGCAGCGCCCGGACGGCGAAGCCCCGCTCGGTGGGCAGCCGGCCGAGGCGCTGGCGGGCCAGGGCCGCGAAGGCGGCCGCGCCCTGCGGCGAGTCCTGGTCGGCCCGCAGCAGCGCCAGGGTGGCGGCGACCTCCGGCCGGCGGGCGGCCTCGGGCGCGGGGATCTGGGCCAGCACCCGCCGCAGGCGCGGCGCGTCGTGCCCCGCGAGCCTTGGTGCGGCGTGCGGCACGAGCAGCCGCGCGGCGTAGCCCCAGTCGCGGGCGGCGACGGCCTGCTCGGCGGCTGCCAGCTCGTCGCCGCCGGCTGCCAGATAGCGCGCGGCGCGGGCGTGCAGCCCGCGCAGCTCGCTACCGATGGTGCGCCGCGCCTCCGCCCGCAGGAATCCCAGCAGCGGCTGGCGCACCCGCACCGACGCGCCGTCCCGGCCCACCTGACGGGCCAGGTCGCGCTCGCGCACGATGTCCATGACATCGCCAGCGTCACGCCGGCCGGTCAGCACGCGTACCAAATCGCCATCAATCTCTTCGACCACGCTGGCACGCAGAAGAATGTCGCGGACGTCCGGCGGCAACGCGAGATAGATCTCGGAGCGGACAAACGAGGCTAGCGGGTCGTCACCACCGATCGCCGCCCCCGGCCACATGGCCAGGCGCACCGCGGCCGCGAGCCCGCCCGTGCGCTCGAGCAGCTCCTCCACCGGCTCATCGCCGACCACCCGCCGTGCGGCGCGCAGCCGCGCCACCTCGCCCGAGTCGAGCGCCAGCTCATCCACGCCGATCTCGGTGACCTCGCCCGCCACGAGCAGCCGGCCGAGGCCGAGCGGGAGCCGCCTGCGGGCGAGCAGAACGAGGTGCACATTGGACAGTCCCGGGCCCAGCAGGCCGGTGACGAGCTCGTGCGCCCGGTCGTCGGCGAGGTCCTCGGCGTTGTCGACGACGAGGACGACGGGCTCAGGCGACTCGCTGAGCCGGCCGGCCAGCGCGTCGAGCGTGGTGTCGCCCGGGACCCCGATGGCGTGCGCCAGTGCCGCGATCACATACGCCCACAACGCTTCCGGCTCGGCGCCGAACCGGTCGACGGTCAGCCAGGCCGCGCCGGATGAGCGCGCCCAGTCGGCGGCCAGCGCGATCTTGCCCACACCCGCCGTGCCGCACACCACGCAGATCACCACGCCGGCGGTGGTGCCGGAGGCGAGCCGGTCCAGTCCGGCCAGCTCGGCGGCGCGCCCGGTGAACGCCGTCACGTCGGCCGGCAGCTGTGCCGGGACAAGCTGTTCGTCGCCGGAGTGGGTGTTGGCGTCGAGCAGGGTCGCGTAGGCGTCGGACAGCTCCGGCCCGGGGTCCTCGCCGAGCTCCTCGGCGAGCCTGCGGCGGATGTCGTGAAACGCGGAGTACGCCTGTGATCGCCGCCCCGCCGTCCCGTATGCCCGGATGAGCCACGCGTGCACGGACTCGTCGAGGGGGTGCTGCGCGGTGGCCTCTTCCAGCGCCGGGATGGCTTCGTCAGCGGTACCGGATGAAATCATGACGTCGCTGTATCTGGCCAGGGCGGCGAGCCGCTCACCACCCAGCGCCACCGCCTTGGGGTGATCGGCCATCCGGCCAGCGTCGGCGAGCGGGCGCGAGCGCCACAACCGCAGCGCGTCGCCGAGCAGCTGCCCCGCGCGCACGACGTCGCCCTCCCGCTGCGCGCCGCTCGCCGTGGCCACGAGCCGGCGAAACAGCGCCAGATCGACCTGCTCGTCCGGCATCCGCAGCGCGTAGCCGTCACCGATGCCGGGCAGGATCGCGCTCGGCGTGCGCGGCGCGCGGTCCGGCTCCAGCAGCCGGCGCAGCCGCTTGATGTATGTCTGGAGCACGTTTGCCGCGCTGGCCGGCGGCCGGTACGGCCACAGCAGGTCGACCAGCTCCGCGCGGGACACCGGCGCGCCCGCGGCCAGCGTCAGCAGGGCGAGCACCGTGCGCGACGCCCCGGTGGGCACGAGCTCCACGCCGGCGCGCCATATTCGCACCGGCCCCAGGATTTGAACGCGTACCCCCATCCGCCCCGTTCCTCCCCATTACGGCCGTATCCATCTATCTGAGATTTTCACGACTACATCGATCAATCTGAGACCTTTGCCACCCCCTGATCAATCTGAGGCCGCGGGAGTTCGCCGTCAAACGGTGCCCGGAATGTGGCCTGCGCCACCGCGTGAGCGTAGGGCGGGGAGCAGATACGTGCGGTGGCGGATGTTTCCTGCCCAGCCTGGCTGGCATCCTTTAGTCGTTGGGAGCGGTCTCACCACCCCCGGGAGATCGCTCCCGAAAGGCAAGGAAGGTGCAGGCGAGCGGACATGGAGTGCGCGGCGTGATCAATCAGGTTTTTGCCGAGCAGACCAGCGCGACAGCGCGATCATAGAGGAGTAGGAGGCCATCATGAACCGGCTAACGCTGGCAACCCGTTGCGAGGCGCTGTTCGTGTCGGACCTGCAGTCCTCCCAGCGCCCCCTGCCCCGGATGGTGCGGGCGGCGGTGCAGCGAGCTCTGCACACCTTCGGCACCAACGACTGCGCCGCTCGCGTCGCGCAGGAATATGGCGACCACCCCGAAACCGCTGCGATGCGGATGCGCTGGGCGCGCGAGACAGTCCTGAAAGCCTACGCCGGCAACGACGCCCGACAGTAGGCTAGGCCCCATGAAGGCGGCGGACACGTCGCCTGTGGGGCGCCAGGCGGAGATCGATCGGCTATCGGCATCGCCCGCGGGGCGGTCGACGGGCACGGCGCGACCGTGCTGATCGACGGGGAGCCGGGCATCGGCAGGACCACACTCCTGCGAGCCATGGCCGGCGAGTGCCAACGGCTGGGCGTCAAGACCGCGTTCGGTGGCGCCCAAGAGTTCGAGCAGCGGCTGCCGTTCGCCGCGATCGCCAACTGCCTCGGCCCAAGCCTCGACACCGACGACGGGCGGCTGGCCCGCCTGGCCGCGCTGCTCAGCGGCGCCGAAGTCCTGGGGCAGAGCATCGCCGCGGCCAACCACGAGTTCGTCGTCATCGAGGCGGATCTGCTGGCGGATAACGGTCGGCGGCTGCTGTTCCGGCACGATCTGATCAGGGGGTCGCTCGCCGCTCAAATGCCTCATTTGGTACGCGCCGCGCTGCACCTGCGGGCCGGCCAGGTGCTCGCGATCGCCAACGTGCCGGTCGAACGGGCCGCCGAGCACCTGCTCGCCGGGACCGTGCTCGACGAGAAGACCGTCCAGTGGGTGCTCGACAGCGCTGCGGACCTGACCGTGCGGGCACCGCTGCAGGCGGTGAGCCTGCTGCGGCGGGTGCTCGTGGTCGCCGACGACGCGGCCCGCGACGCGCTGCGGTTCCACCTTGTGCGTGCGCTGTTGTGGGTGGGCATCCTGACCGAGGCGGAACGCGAAACGCGGGCGGTGCCGGGGGATGGCGGGCTGCACTGGCTGCTCGTGCAGGCGGTCTACCGCCAGGGGCGCCTGGCCGGCACCGTCGAGGTGATCGAGGCGGCGCTCGCGTCACCGCATTTGACCCCCGCGGAGGTGGGCCGCTTCCACGGGTTCGGCGCGACGTGCCTGTTCTACCTGGAGCGCTTCGAGGAGGGCGAGCGGTCGGCACGCGAGGCCATCGAGATCGGCAAGACCCACGGGGATCCCCAGGCGGGTGCGCTCGGGCACCTCGCCCTCGCGGCGGCCCGGTTCGCGCACGGCGACATGCTCGAGGCGTTGCGCCACACCGAGCTCACGGTGCCGGCGTTCGAGCGCGGGATCAGCCCGACGTGCAGGCCGATCCATATGCGATGCGCGGCTACTGCCTGCTGGAGCTGGACCGGCTGGCAGAGGCCGACGAGGCGCTCGCCATCGCCGCCCAGCACAACCAGGAGATCGGTAGAGTCTGTTCGACGCGGACCGGGCCCGCAGCCATGACCCCGAATGGACATGTGAGGCAAACAGGGCATGAGTGCCACCGAGCCAATCGACCCCATCGACCCCATCGACCCCATCGAGCCCACACCGATCAGTCATCGCAGGAGATTCTCGCCGCTGCGGCGGCGCGTCACGATCGTCGCCGTTGTCGTCGGCACGGTCGCCGTGGCGTCACTGTCCGCAGCCGCGCTGACGGCGGCCGCCCGGGGCCAGCGACCCGCGGCCGACCAGAGCGGCCTGCCGGCCGAGGCGTCGGCGGCACCGTCCGACGCCGCCGCTACCCCGACTCCTGACGCGACCCTGACCCCGAGCGCAAGCCCGCCCTCGCCCACGCCTCCGGCCGACGGCAAGTGCGCGCGGCCGGCCGGCGGCTCGCCGCAGGTGAGAGTGACCGACGTCAACCTGGGCGTGCGAGTGACAGGTTACGGGCAGGAGCGCGACACCGACCCGGTGCCGATGGCCCTCGCCGCCACGCCCAACGGCGGTTCCTGGCTGGCTTGGCTGGGCACCGACAGCCGGGTCTACCTGGGCAAGCTTGACTGCGACGACAAGCTGGTCGGCACGCCCACCAGCTTCGAAGGGATCGACCTGCAGGACGTCATCGCCGACAGCAACGGCGGCGTCGTGCTGCTCACCCGCCGGGGCAACTGCGGCAGCGGCCCGCTGTGCGGCGGGTCGTCCAGCCCGTGCAACACCATGCACATGATTCGCTTCGACAACTCCGGCCGCCAGGTATGGGAGCGTCAGGTCACCAACCTCAGCAGCAGCCGGGCCGGCTACGACAACGGCGCCAGGTTTATTTGGTGGTACCAGCACCACGGCCGCCTCGCCTCCGATGGCAGCAATTTCGCGGCCTACTTCAGCGTCGCCATCACCGTGCAAAACGGCAGCTGCGTCGACATCCACGAGGGCGACCGCATGCAGGTGGTGAATGCCAGCGGGGGCCTGGTGTCCGGGCACCGGGACAGCTTCGAGGTCGGGTGCAGTCACAGCTGGGACACGCGCATCGCGTGGGACCCGCGCACCAGTCGTTTCGCGATGGTGTGCGCCACCGACAACTCGTGCCGCATCGCGCAGCCAAATCCATATAGGACAGTGGCCACGGGCGCGTGCGACGGCACCCTGTTCGGCGGCGACCTGGTGCTGGCCAAGAGCCAGGGCTACTGGGCCGCTTGGAGCCAGGGCAACCAGGTGCGGCTCGAGCGCTTCACCACGGGCGCGTCGAGCAGCCGGATCAACACAGCGGCCGACTCGAAACATCCACACCTGGTGGGCTATGGCGCGAGCCGGATGCTGCTGGCGTGGGAGTCGGGCTCATCGCAGGCCGCCCAGGTGTTCGACGCCAGCAGCGGCCAGACCGTGGGCAGCCAGTTCACCATCGGGGTGAAGGACCACAACTATCTCGCCTTCAAGGCTTACGCCGACGGCAGCGTCGCCTATCCGGCCGCCGGAAGCAACAACACCTCGGTCCGGATCGCTCGGGTGATGCCACTCAGCTAGTCCGCTCGGGGTCGCCGCGTCCTGTTTGGACGCGGCGACCGTCCCTCGCGAGCGCGGCGTTGAGGACGACCTCGTCGCCGTTGGCCGGCGAAGACCGGAGCGTCATGCCTCCGCTTGGGCCGCTTCCCGGGCCGCTTCTTGGGCCTCTTCCTTGGCGGCGGCGCGGTTGGCGCGGGCCCCGCCCAGCAGGCTGACCACCGCGCCGACCGCCACGACGATGAACGCGTCGCGGATGCGCGTGGCGCTGCTCAGGTCCTCGACCGGCACGGGCGTGTCGCCCGCGGAGAAGCCGTGCACGATGGCGGCCAGCGCCGTGCCGCCCGTGCTCGTCAGCGCCTCGCCGGCGAGCAGGATCAGGCCGGGCAGTGCGCCCGCGACCAGATACCACAGCACGGCGGGCCGGTCCAGGCGCAGCTGCCGGTAGGCGTGCAGGGCGCCGAGCAGGCCCGCCGCGACCGGGACGATATAAGCGAAGCGGGCGTCGGCCGTGGCCTGCGCGGCCTCGCCCGCGGTCGGGCCGCCGCCCAGCATCTTCAGCGCCTGCGGCTGCAGCACACCGAGGATCAGGAACGCGAAGAAGACCCAGGACACCGCCCACAGCGCGGATTCGAGCACCGCGTTGGGCAAAATGGCGGCCGCGCCGCCCACGACGCACGCGATGCCGACCGTGATGGCCAGCACCGAGATGGACGGCCCTTCGCCGAAGGCGAACCGCAGGCCGGCCGCGACGGCCACGCCGAACAGGACGCCCGCGACGAGGCCGACGAGCAGGCGTACGAGCGCGCGCTCATAGCGCGACCCGGCCGCGGAGGCGATCGACGCGCCGGTGACCATCGCGGTGGTGACGATGCCGGGCAGGGCCTCCGCGGCGGCGCCGAGTGCGCCGGAGGGTCCGTCCTGGGTGGCGGTCAGCGTGGCGTGGGTGGTCCAGACAGTGATGCCCAGCCAGAGCAGGCCCAGGAAGAGCTGGGTGCCGGTGCCCGAGCCGAGCAGGGGTCGCTTCGCGGTCGTGTCCTGAGCCATGTCCAGTCCAAAGTGGTCGCCGTAGGGGTTGACGGAGGGATCTTACGGCGGGATCCGCGATTGTCCAGTGGACAGCGGTGGTTCGCCCCTATCGTCGGATTATGGGGGATGAGGTGGAGGCCGCCGCCGCGTTCCGGCGGTCCGTGCTGTGGTCGGGCGCGATCTCGCTGGCGATGGGCGTGGTCCTGCTGGTGTGGCCGCAGAGCACGCTGCTGGTCGTGGCGGCCCTGATCGGCGTGTTCCTCGTCCTGTGGGGGATCGTGCGCCTGCTCGAGGCGTTCCGGCCGGGCCTGCCGGGCGGGGTCCGAGCGCTGCGGGCCGTGATCGGGGTGCTGCTGATCGTCGTGGGCGTGGCGTGTCTGCGCAACCTGGCCGGCTCGATCACCGTGCTCGCGGTGCTGATCGGCATCGGCTGGATCATCGGCGGGATCGCGGAGGTGGCGTTCGGGTTCACGCACGGCGGCACGGGCGCCAGCCGCGCGGGCGCGATCGTGATCGGCCTGCTGTACGTGGTGGGCGGGCTGGTGCTGTTCTTCTGGCCGCAGACGTCATTGACCGTGCTGGTGTGGGTGGTGGGCCTGTGGCTGGTCGCCATCGGCATCGTGCAGCTGGTGCTGGGCTTCATGGCACGCGGCCACGGGCATGCGGCCGGCGGCCCGAGGGGTGCCGTGGCGCACTGACCGCGCGGCTGACCACGCACCCGCGCTGACAAGGACCTTCGCGTTGGCTTGACTGCCGGACCGATGTTTCTTCGCGACCCTCCATCTCTGCATCGGCATACGACCGGTGCAGAGATGGAGGCCCCATCAGGCGCCATCCGCCAGCGGCGACGGGAGTGGCGCGTTAAGGCGGTGGTCTACAGGGTTTACAGGACTCGGGTCTTGAGGATGCTCCGCCCAAACGTCGCCGCGAAAAGCTGATGTGTCGGCTCGTGGTAGTAGATGTCCATGATGGGCGCGGCCGGGATGCTCCTGCCCACCTTGAACCAGTGCCTGCCCAGGTTGGGCGTGAAGAACACGCCCATGTCGGTGCCGACATAGAGCCACTTGCGCAGCTTCGGATGCCGGATGACGTCGTTGACCGGGGCCTGTGGCAGGTTGCCGGAGATGTCGGCCCAGTGGGCGCCGCCGTCGGTGGTCATCAGCACGTGCGGCTGGGTCTCGCTCTCCCACTTGAACCCGGAGTAGGTAACCCAAGCCGTGTCGGCGTCCTGCGGGTCGACGGTGACCCGGGTGACCCACCGTTGCGGCAGATCCGGGTCGGTGAACTGGGTCCAGGTGCCGCCGCCGTCGCGGGTCACCCACAGCCGGCCGTCATCGGTACCCACGTAGACGGTTTCCTTGTCGGTGGGCGCGATGCCGATCGACGTTATCGTGCCGAAGGTGCCGCGCGGCGACGGTCCGCCCGTCAGATCCGGGCTCACCGCCCGCCATGTGACGCCGCGGTCGTCGGAGCGGTTGAGCAGGTTGGATCCAAAATAGACAGTGTCCGGCGCGCTCGCCGCGATTTCCAAGGGCGATACCCAATTGAATCTGGTACCCGCGAAGCGCGGCCGGATGTTGGTAATGGTGTCACCGGCGTCGTCCGACCGGACACACGCGCCGTTTTGCGCACAGGCGTAAACGTTGTTGTGGTCCACGGGATTGATGCGGTTCATCATCCCGTCGCCGCCACGATAGTTGTTCCAGTCTGTTGCGCCCCACGAGCGCAGCGAACCGTTGTCCTGCGTACCCCCGGAAACTCTTGTCACGTCCTGCACACTGACGTCCATCGCATAAAACTGCATATATGGCTGGTACGTCGCGGCGGTCCACACGCCGGTCACGTCGCCGTTCTGGTCGTTCCAGTAGAGCCCGCCGTCGTTGCCGATGTAGACCCGGCCGGGGTGGTGCGGATCCCACGCCAGCGCGTGCTGGTCGACGTGGAAGCGGCCGCCCGGGCTCGCGGTCCAGCTGCCGCCGCCGTCGCGCGACTCCATCATCGGCACGCCCGCGGAGAACAGATGATTGGCGTCGGCGGGGTCAACCCACAATCGGGCAAACCACCAAGCGAATCCGCCGTCGCCGGCGTCCAGCGCGGGCTCGCCGGACATGGGCCGGGTCCACGTGGCGCCCGCGTCGTCGGACACGAAGAAGCCGGTGAGGTTGCCGATGCGGTCGTTGGTGATGGCGTAGGCCCGGTTGGGGTTGCTCTGTGCAAACGCGACTCCGATGCGGCCCGGTTCGGTCTCGGGCGCGGGCAGCGGGTCGCCGGCGCGCGCCCACGTCAGGCCGCCGTCGGTGGAGCGATACACGCCCGACCCGGGCCCGCCATACTCCCGCCCGTCGGGGAAGCGCAGCTTGTCCCACATCGCCGCGAGCACGATGCGCGGGTTGGCCGGGTTGATGGACAGGTCGATCGCGCCGGTCGAGCTGTTGAGCCCGTCGAGCACCTTGCGCCAGGTGAGCCCGCCGTTTTCGGAAAGGTACACGCCGCGGTCCCCGCCGGTGTCGAACAGCCGGCCCTGTGCGGCGGCGAAGATGCGCTTCGGGTTGGACGGGTCGATGCGGATGCGCCCGATCGCGCCGGTGTCGGTCAGGCCGAGGCTCTTCCAGTGCGCGCCGCCGTCGGTCGAGCGGTAGATACCGGTCCCATAGTATGAGCCGCCGCCACCGTGGTCGGGCTCGCCCGTGCCGGCGTAGAGCGTGCCGTCGGGCGCGATCGCCAGCGCGCCCATCGACTGGGGCAGGCGATCCGGCCAGACGCTGCCGAGCGTGGCGCCGCCGTCCGTGCTCTTCCACACGCCTCCGGTGCCTGCCGCCACGTACACGATGCCAGGGGTTTTGGGGTCTATCACGAGATCGATGAGCCGGCCGCCGACGTTGCTGGGGCCGACCAGCTGCCAGCGCGCACCCAGGATGTTCGGTGCGCTGATATCGGTCTCACCCTCGAGCCGTTCCGTCTGCTCCAGCGCCTCCCGGTAGGCGGCCGGCGGGATCGAACCGTCCGCGTTGGCTCGCTGCAGCCACATCCACTCGTAGGGTTCGGCGGGATTTTCCACCTCGGCGCCGCCCGCGACACTCGGCGGAAGCGGGCTCCCGGCCAGGGACAGCAGGCTCACCACAAGCGTCGCGGCCGTCGCGCCCGCGAAGGCGCCGACCATCCGAAACCGCAACCGCCTCGACCGAATCATCCGCATCAGGCACACTCCGGCGCGTCCATTCGGCGGCATCGTCGCCACTCGATGCCAGCCAGCCTAACCGGACATCGATCGACTTGGAAGCACCGTCCACAGTGAACACCTCGGCGGGCAGCAGCCACGGCACGCCGTCACCACCGCCACCACCACCGCAGGCCATCACCACCACCACCGCCGCAGGCCGTCACCGTCACCACCACCGCCGCCACCACCGCAGGCCATCACCGCCGCAGGCCATCACCGCCGCCACCACCGCAGGCCATCACCGCCACAGGCCATCACCGCCGCAGGCCGTCACAGCCGCCGGCGCCGCAGACCGGCCGTGGCAGCGGCCTGCGGTCCAACGCAGCCTTGCCGCCCGGCGGAATCACCTGCTGCGCGGCCTGCGCGCCCGGCGCACAGTGCTGCGCGAGGGCCTCCACCCGCGCGCATCGAGGCGACGGAAACACCGGCGCTGGCCATCCGGTGGCCGTCGGGCGGCGGGATGGGCACGCGGTCACGATGCGACAGGTGATGCCCGGGCCGCACGCCTGATGCCCGGGCCGTGCGGCGAGGCGGCGCCGTGCGACCCGGGCCGGGAGGGATGTACGGCTTAGGTTTCGGCCATCGCCGCGACGATGGAGGCGCGTGCGGCGCGGCGGGCGGGCAGGAGTGAGGCCAGGGTGCTGGCGAGTGCGGCGATGGCGAGCAGCCCGGCGAGCCACGTCCACGGCACCACGACGACGGGCTGCATGTCCGCGAACGCCTTGCCCACCACCAGTCTGCCGTAGACGAGACCAAACGTGACCCCGGTAAGCGCTCCCAGCATGCCCATCGTGATGGCCTCAAGCACGAGTGTTCCCCGCAACTGCCCGCGAGTGAGACCGATTGCACGCAGCGTCGCCGACTCCCGCGTCCGCTCCACAACGGACAGTGAGAGCGTGTTGGCGATGCCGAACAGCGCGATCAGCACCGCCGTCCCGAGCAGCCCGCCAAACAGTGTGATCAGGTCCGACACCTCGCTTTCGAGTCTGTCGGTGAGGTCGGCCATGCTGTTGATCTGCACGAGCGGATAGGGCGACGTGAGCGAGTCGAGCAGGTCGCGCGAGGCGGTCGCCGAGATCCCGTCGCCGACCTTCACCAGCACGGTCGTGTAGTCGCCCGGCCCGGCCATCGCCCGCAGCTGTTCCCACGTCACGAGCAGGTCGGCCGAAACCGTGCCCGGCAACGGCACCACGGCCTCACCGACGACGCGCAGCGGTCCGGACTCGGCCTGCAGGGTCCGGCCGCGCCAGTGCGGGCGTTCGCCGATCAGAAACGCCGTGCCGGCCCCCAAATCGGCAAGCGACCCCGAGCGGACTTCCGGCTTGACGACCGAGGTGAGCGTCCCGGAATCCATTGCGGCGATGCGGGTTTGCTGCCCATCGACGATCACTTCGACGACGCGGGTGACGGCGACGCCGGGGAACTCGGGCCGCGCCTTGATTTGTTGCAGGAGCGCCTCCGGGACGCCTGCCTGCTGCTCGTTGGCATACCGGACGCCCGACAGCGCGTAGTCGACCGGATAGTGCCCGACGAGCTGCGCCTCGGCGGTCGCCCGGATGCTGGCCAGAATCACGCTGAACAGCGCCATCAACCCGACGCCGATCATCAGGGTGGCTGTGGTGATGGCCGTGCGACCGGGGTTGCGCCGCGCATTGGCCACCGCCAGCCGGCCCGTCGTCGTGGCGCGTAGCGGCGTGCCGACCAGGGCGGACAGCCGGCCCACAAACAGCGGCGAAAACACCAGTAGCCCGAGGAAGACCACGACACCGCCGGCCACGATGGTATACGTGCCCATCTCCGGATCGCTTGTGCGCCAACCGATAATGGTCAGGTCGATCCCGGCCGCGGTGAGACCGATCCCACTGATGACTCGCAGGATGCGCACGGCTCGGCTCGTGACTGTGCCCGTGGGCAGGTCGCGCAGTGCCGCGAGCGGTGCGGTGCGGGTTGCCCGGATCGCCGGGATCAGCGCCGCTAGCACGGTCACCACGAGGCCGAGGGTGAGTCCGATCGCGACCGGCCGGCCGTCCAGGACGACCGCATGCGCCGGGACACCCGAGTCCATGAGCCCGTTGAGCAGCACGAACAGGCCGTAGGCCACGCCGACGCCGAGCACGATGCCCAGCGCCCCGCCGACCAGCCCCACGATGGCGGACTCCAGCACGACGGAGGTGAATATCTGTCTGCGGGTGGCGCCGACGCAGCGCAGCAGCGCGGTTTCCCGGATCCGTTGCGCCAGAAGGATCGCGAACGTGTTGTAGATGACGAACACGGCGACGATGAGCGAGATGACGCCGAAAATGAGCAGGACGAACGTGAATTCGGTAGCAACCGATGTCGCGTCGTCGGCGAGTTCTGCGCGCATCCGGTCGCCCGTGGTGACCCGCGGTCCCGCGCCGAGCGCCGCCCGGATCTGGTCTGCCAACTGCTCCTGGCTCACGCCCGGCCGGGCAGAGACCGCTATCTGCGAGACCGCTATCTGTGCGACCCCCGCCGAGCCGGTCACCCGGGCGATCTCGGCCGCGGGGAGCCCGACGACGGACGAGCCCGAGAAGGATCGGTTGACCCCGAAGTCGATCAGGCCGCTGATCCGGTACTCGAAAACAGAAACATGGAAAACCCGGACCGTGTCTCCGATATGAAGCTCTTGATGTGCGGCTGTTTCCTTGTCTATCAATACTTCTTTGGTACCGGCGGGAAGCGCGCCCTCGACGTCAAACCCGCGCAGCGCCGCGGCGCCGTCGGTGGAGATCGCAAAGCCGACCCGGTCGAAGTTGACGATGGGCTTGCCGCGCCGGTCGAGGACCGCGAGCTCGTGCACGACCCGGGCGTCGACGGCGTCCACTGCGGACAGTCCGCTGACGGCCGCCACCTGATCGGCGGTCAAGCGCTGGGACCGGTCTCCCGACGGCGGATCGACCATGGCGTCCACGTTTCTGGCCGTGCGCGCGAACGTGTCATAGAAACCGGCCCGCGCCGTGTCCCCGAAGATGAGCGTGCCGGCCACAAACGCGACACCGAAGACGACGGCAAGACCGGTCGCTATCATCCGCCGCGCGTGCGCCCGCAGCCCGGCGATCGTGGTCCGCAGCATCCTCACGCCCCCAGCCGCTTGAGGTGTTCCAGCACGCGACCGGCCGTCGGCTCGGCGATCTCGTCCACCATCCGCCCGTCGGCGAGCAGGATCACCCGATCGGCGTAGCCGGCCGCGTTCGGGTCGTGCGTGACCATCACGACCGTCTGGCCGAGCTCCTTCACGCTGTGCCGCAGGAAGTCCAGGACCTCGTGGCCGGTCTTGGAGTCGAGGTTGCCGGTGGGCTCGTCGGCGAAGATGACGTCGGGCCGGGGCAGCAGGGCCCGGGCACAGGCCACCCGCTGTTGCTGGCCGCCGGAGAGCTGGCTCGGGAAGTGGTCGAGACGGTCGGCCAGGCCCAGCACACCGACAACGGTCCGCTGCCATTGCGGGTCGGGCCTGCCGCCGGCAAGCTCGAGCGGCAGCAGCATGTTCTGCCGTGCCGTCAGCGTGGGCAGCAGGTTGAAGCTCTGGAAGACGAAACCGATCCGCCGCCGCCGCAGCCTGGTCAGCGCGACATCGCTGAGCGCGGTGAGCTCCGTGGGGATATCGGTCTCATCGAAGAGCTGGACCGTCCCGGCAGTAACCGTGTCGAGCCCGGCCGCGCAGTGCATGAGCGTCGACTTGCCCGAGCCGGACGCGCCCATGATGGCGGTGAACCGGCCCGCGCCGAAGGTGACACTGATTCCGTCGAGCGCACGGACGGCCGTCTCGCCGGAACCGTACACCTTCACGAGACCGGTCACTACCACGGCCGGTCTCGTCGCTGTCCCTATCGCCACAGTCATGGATGCCGAATCTATGCAACCGGTATCCGCCTGGCGTCACCATCTGGGACGTATTCCGCGTACGACCTAAGGCTTAGACGCCCGACCCATCTGTCACCGATCCGATCCGCCGGCCACAGACCCGCCGCCCGCCGAAACACCGCCCGTGGGCACGCCCGCCACCGACCCGCCGCCCGAAGAGACGCCGCTCGTGGGCACGCCCGCCACAGACCCGCCGCCCGCCGAAACACCGCCCGCCGACCCGCCGCCCGAAGAGACGCCCGCCGACCCGCCGCTCGTGGACACGCCCGCCACGGGCCCGCCGCCCGCCGAAACACCGCCCGTGGACACGCCCGCCACCGACCCGCCGCCCGCCGGAACACCGCCCGTGGGCACGCCCGCCACCGACCCGCCAGCGGCCAATCGCATGAGATCCGAGTCGAGCTCGATGGGCTCATCGTCCGCGCCCGCACTGCTGCCGAACTCGTGCCGATAGCTGCTCCACGCCTCGTCCCGGATCTGCTGCGCGAAACCGCTCTCCATTAGGAGCACAAGCTCGAGCGCGGCCCGATCGATGCGCTTGTTGAGCGCCGGATCGCCCCAGTCCTCAGTGGACGCAAACAGGGACGTCGGCGCCACCACGGTCCGCAGATAGCCAAACAGCGACCGCAGCTGTTCGTCGACCACGAGCGCGTGCCGAGCCGTGCCCGCCGTCGCGGCGAGCACGACCGGCCTCGCGATCAGCAGGTCGTTGTCCAGCACCTGGAAGAACGAGGTGAACAGCCCACTGGCCGCGGCCTTGTAGACGGGCGTGGTCGCGATGATGCCGTCGGCCTTGCCCAGCGCGGCGATCGCCTGCTGCAGCTTCGGCCCGGCCAGCGGCGAGACCAGCGCGGTGGTGATCTCGCTGGCCAGCTCGCGCAGGTCGATGACCTGCATGGCCAGCTCGTTGCCGCGCCGGCGCGCGACGTCGGCGACGCGCTGGCCGATCCGGTCGGCCAGCATCCGGGTCGAGGACGGATCGCTGGCACCGGCCGCGACGACCACGAGGGTGTAACTCATGTGTCTGATTCTTCCTTCCCACCTTGCGCCAGCTTCCAGCAGATGGTGGCCAGCTGGCGCAGCTCTTCGGGGTTAAGCGGTGCGGTCACCGCACGCGCCACGGAACGGGCGTGCAGGCGGCCGATCTGGCGCTGCCGCTCCAGCCCGGAGCCGGTCAGCGACAGCAGGACGCCGCGCCCGTCCTCGGGATCGGCGTGCCGCCGCACGAACCCGCGCTCGACCAGCCGGTCCACCATGCGCGACAGCGCCGGTTGGCTGAGCAGGACGTGCCGGTGCAGTTCGCCGATGCGCAGTGGCTCGCGGCACTTGGACAGGGTGTAGAGCACGTCGTATTCGCGCATGGACAGGTCCTGCCACAAGTCCTCCGCCGCGAACTGTTTCATCAGCCGGGCGTGGGCGGACAGCAGGGCCTCCCATGCGTCGTTGGCGAGCCTGGTCCGGTCGGCCATTACGCTTGCGCGGCCGTTTCACTGTCTTGTTTGGTGTCCTGGTAGGGCGAGGGACCGGCCGTGTTGTCACCGCGGTTAGCGTTGGGGCGCGGCTGGCGTGGCGGCTGATCGCCATACTTCGCCTTGACCAGGCTGGCGTGCGTCGGCGCCTCGCTCACGGATGGGTCGCGCTTGGCGGCCAGCTCCTTGCGCAGCGTGGGCACGACCTCGCCACCGAGCAGCTCGAGCTGGTCGAGCACGGTCTTGAGCGGCAGGCCCGCGTGGTCGATCAGGAACAGCTGGCGCTGGTAGTCGCCGAAGTGTTCGCGGAAGGTCAGCGTCTTGTCGATGACCTCCTGCGGGCTGCCCACGGACAGCGGCGTCGACTGCATGAAGTCTTCCATCGCGGGGCCGTGCCCGTAGACCGGTGCCTCGTTGAAGTAGGGCCGGAACTCGCGGATGGCGTCTTGCGACCGGCGGGCGATGTAGGCCTGGCCGCCCAACCCCACGATCGCCTGCTTCTCGGTGCCGTGGCCGTAGTGCGCGTAGCGCTGCCGGTAGAACCGGATCAGGCGCATGTAGTGCTCCTTGGGCCAGAAGATGTGGTTGGCGAAGAAGCCGTCGCCGTAATATGCGGCCTGTTCTGCTATTTCGGGGGTACGGATCGAGCCGTGCCAGACAAACGGCGGCACATCATCGAGCGGGCGCGGGGTCGAGGTGAAGCCCTGCAACGGTGTGCGGAACTTGCCCTCCCAGTCGACCACGTCCTGCCGCCAAAGCTGGTGCAGCAGGTTGTAGTTTTCCAGCGCGAGCGGCAGGCCCTGGCGGATGTCCTTGCCAAACCAGGGGTAGACGGGAGCGGTGTTGCCCCGCCCGAGCATCAGGTCGACTCGGCCCTTCGACAGGTGTTGCAGCATCGCATATTCCTCCGCGATGCGCACCGGGTCGTTAGTCGTGATCAGTGTCGTGGCCGTGGACACGATCAGCCGCTTGGTCGTCGCCGTGATGAACGACAGCAGCGTCGTCGGCGAGGACGAGAAGAACGGCGGGTTGTGATGCTCGCCGATGGCGAACACGTCGAGCCCGACCTCCTCGGCCTTTTGCGCGATCCGCACGACCGCGTCGATGCGCTCCGCCTCGCTCGGGGTCTCTCCCGACACCGGGTCGCGCGTGATGTCGCTGACCGAAAACACTCCGAACTGCATCGGACCCACCTCCACACCTATAGTCTATGCGTTTGCATACACTTTAACCGACCGGCCCGGCGCATTATTCCGCCGTGACCCACATCACGGCCCAGCCACGGCCCCGTCGAGCACAACCTCCAGCAGGTCGTCGGCGACGTGCTTCGTGGGCGGCTGGCGCACGAGCATCCGGTAGAGCATCGCCCCGATAAGCACCTCGACGACGGCCGTGACCGAACTGCCGGGCTGGAGCCGACCGGACCGCTTGGCCGCGTGCAGGCGCGCGGCCAGGTCGCGGCGGATGTCGCCGGTGTCCGGGACCCAGCCGGGACCCAGCCGCCAGGCACACTGATGCCGGCCGCGCGAGCCTGGCCGTCCGGGCCGGCGGTGGGCGGCGGCACCGGCAAGCACGTGCCCGTCGAGGATGCACTCGGCGACCGGTGTCACCTTCGACGGGACCAGCGATAGTACGCGATGGGCGATCCGCAGCTGCTTCTCACGAAGATGCCGCGAAGGTGCCGCATCGCGTCCAGGCCGGCGCGCCCCGGCATGGCATATTCGTTGAGCAAGAACTTCGTCGTCTGGTATTCCCAACAGATGGCGCCAAAGTTCGGCGCGAAGGGCGGCGGCGGCGTGGCGGGCATCACCTGGAAACAAACGCTTTCCCTCGCCCGCGCGTCGGGATGGCACCTGACCCACGGTCCCGCAGGATCTTCGCTTCCGGCATATCATCCGTCCATGTTGGACACAGCTCAGCTTGGCGCGCTTCCCTTCATCGCGGTCATGCTCGGCTTTCCGATCCTGGCGTGGTGCTGGATACCTATGGGCCGCAAGCGCCGTGCCGCCGGATTGGCCGTCTTGACCATGCTCTATTCGGGATTGTTCGTGTGGTCGCAGCTGCGTCCGGATGCCATCGCCCCTCCCCTGCTCGAGTGGGCGATCGCTAGTTGGATCGCGGCGATACCCACTCTGATCGTGCTGGTGGGGTTTACTCACCGCGACCTCCGTCGGGCCGGGCGGCGGCTGTTTGACGAGCGTTTCAACTTCGCGCTGCTGTTCGTCCCCGCTGTGGTGACGGTCTGCGTCCTGGGGGCTTTCTCCCTCGTGGATCGCGACCGGGGAGAATCGGAAGAGTTCCTGGTGTCCGGCGTGGCCGACCACGAATATCTACCCATCCCCCCGGGCATGACGATGATCAAAGATTCGGTGTGCCGCAGACCGGGCAACATGCCTTGTCCGATCATCACACTCGTTGTCGACCAACCGATCGCCGGCGAAGAGTTCGCCGCGAGAATCGCCACGCACTATGAGGCGACCGGATGGCGGATCAAGCACACATCGCACGTCGTGTGCCGTCCGGTCCACGGGATCTTGCGATGGGCCGACCACTGCCTACAGATTAGCCCCCAGGGCGCGGCCGTGGACCGGATGGAAATCACGATATCGACAATCTCATGGGCAACGTCGTAGGCATACACTCGGCAAAGCTTCGGCGATGTCGGTGAATTACCACCCCCAAGCTCGGGTGAGGGCTGGCGGCTCTATGCTCCATCTCGTGGTGCGGTCGTCGAGCTTGCTGGTGCTGTGGGACGTGGACGGGACGCTGATAGACAACGGTGGCATCAGCAAATATGCATATGCATTGGGCTTTGAGCTGCTGACCGGCCGGTTGCCCGTCGAGCCGGTGGTCACCGATGGGATGACCGATATCGCGATCATGCGATTGTTGTTCGAGCGGCACGGGCTCGAGTTGGATCCATATCACGTGCGCTGGGTGCCGGAGGTGATGGCGGAGGCGTTGGCGTCGTTGGTGCCTCTGTTGCGGGAGCGTGGTCACGCTATGCCAGGTGCGGCGGAAGCGTTGGAGGCGCTGGCGATTCAGCCCGGCGTGGTCCAGTCGGTCTTGACTGGGAATGTCGCACCAAACGCGCGGGCCAAGGTCGCCGCGTTTGGGTTGGACGCCAGGCTGGACTTCGAGGTGGGCGGCTACGGATCCGACGACGAGATCCGGGCAAACCTGGTGGGTGTGGCTCAGGCCAAGGCATCGGCGAGTTACGGAGCCGTGTTTGACTCCTCGAACACGGTCCTCATCGGGGATACGCTGCGGGATGTGGAGCCCGGACGGGTGGGCGGCGCCCATGTCGTGGCAGTGGCGTCGGGCGCGTTCACGGTTGACCAGCTGTCGGCTGCGGGAGCGGATGTGGTCTTGCCAGACCTACGGGACACCGACGCTGTGGTGAAAAGCGTTCTCGGGTCCGGCCCCCGTATTTGGGAGACGAAGGCCTGATTGTCAGCCGCCGGTGGGGCGGACGAGGCCCGATTCGTAGGCCAGCACGACGATCTGGACCCGGTCGCGCAGGGCGAGTTTGGTGAGGATCCGGCCCACGTGTGTCTTGACCGTCGCCTCGGCGACCACGAGCTTGGTGGCGATTTCCGCATTGGACAGTCCATTCGCGACTAGCAGCACCACCTCGCGCTCCCGGTCGGTGAGCTGGCCAAGCTGCCCGTCGTCGCGCGGCGGCGCGGTGAACTGGCCGGCGAAGCGGTCCAGCAGCCGCCGGGTGATCCGCGGCGCGACCACGGCGTCGCCGCTCGCGACGACCCGGATCGCGTGGAGCAGCTCCTCCGGCGGCGCGTTTTTGAGCAGGAACCCGCTGGCCCCGGCCTGCAGCGCGGCGAACGCGTCGGCATCGGTGTCAAAAGTCGTGAGCACGATGACTCGCGGCCCGCCCGCCGAGGCGGTCAGCAGCTGGGTGGCCGCGACGCCGTCCATGATGGGCATGCGGATGTCCATCACCACGATGTCCGCGGGCGTGCCGGCGTCAGCCAGCCGCTTGACCAGGTCGAGCGCCTCGGCGCCGTCCTGCGCCTCGCCCACGACCGCGATGTCCGGCTGCGACGACAGGATCATCTGGAAGCCTGCCCGCACCAGGGGCTGGTCGTCGACGATCAGGACTCCGATCGTCATGCCGTCACCACATCCTTATCCTTTGCGGGTACGGGGATGCAGGCCCGTACCGACCAGCCGCCGCCGCCCACAGGGCCCGCCTCGAGGGTGCCGCCGTGGACGTTGACCCGCTCCCGCATCCCGGTCAACCCGTGACCGTCGGCCCGCTGCGACGGCGGCGCCACGGAAGCGAGCGCGGGCCGGGTCGCCCGGCCGTCAGCCCGCTGCGGCAGCGGCGCCACGGAAGCGAGCGCGGGCCCGGCTGCCCGGCCGTCAGCCCGCTGCGGCAGCGGCGACGCCGAGGCGAGCGCGGGCCAAGCCGCTCCCCGGTCGTCGGTCTGTTGCGCTGGAAGCACGGAGGCGAGTGCGGGCCGGGCCGGGCGGCCGTTGTCGGCCGGCTGCGGCGCAATCCCGGGCACACTGCCGCCATCGTCCACAATGGACACCGTGAGCAGGTCGCACTCGTGCGACACGCTGAGCACGACCGAAGCCGACGGCCCGGCGTGGCGCATGACGTTGGTCAAGGATTCCTGGACGATGCGGTACACGGCCAGCTCCACAGCCGGCGATAGCCCGGCGGCGATCTGCTCCGTGACGGTGACCGACAGCCCCGCGGCCTCGGCGCTGTGCACCAGGTCGGCCAGTGTGCCGAGCCGCCGCTCGGCCGGCTCCTCGACGCCGTCGCCGCGCAGCACCGCAACCAGCCGCCGCATGTCTTCCAGCGCGTCACGCCCGGTGTTGGCCACGGTCTCCAGCGCCTGCCGGGCACGCTGCGGATCGGCCTCGATCGCGTATCGGCCCCCATCCGCCTGCACGATCATCACGGCCAGGCTGTGCGCCACCACGTCGTGCAGCTCCCGCGCGATCGAGGCCCGCTCGTCGGCCACCGCGATCCGGGCCAGGTGCTCGCGCTCGCGCTCCAGCGTGGCCGCCCGCTCCTCCAAGCTCGCCACATAGAGCCTTCGAGTCCTCATCGTGTACGCCATCAGCCAAACCCCGCCGCAAACGCCCAGATACCACAGCGCCAGCGCCCACCAGTCGTTCTCGAAGTGCCGCCAGACCTCGATCACGATCCCGATCGCCACGACCACCGCGGCCACGAAGCCACCCGCGATCCGCCGGCCGTACTTGACCACGCTGAACATCCCCACCAGCACGGCGAGGTCGTAGGGCAGCGGGTCGAACTCCGGCGGGAAGAAGATCACCTGGCCCAGCGCGGCCAGCGAGATCACGGCCATCGCGATCAACGGATGCCGCCGCCGGAACAGGACCGCCACGGCCATGATGTAGCCCAGAAGCATGGTTTCGCGCGGCGTCTCGCGCATGAAGATGCCCAGCCCGGTGAGCCCCGCGACCCCGGCTCCGATCAGGGCGTCGAACACCCACGCCCGCACCCCCGCTGAGAACCGCCGAACCATGCGCCCAGCCTAAGGCCTATTCGAACCTTGCGGTGTCGTGGCGGGTGGCGATGTTCATGAACGGCAACGTGATCAAGGATACGGCGAAGGCGGCGAGCACCCCGATGCCCAGTCCCGCGAAGAACCCGGCCTCGGGCAGCACCCATTGACTCGGCGGCAACGTGAGATACGTGACGAGCACGGCCAACCCCACGCTCCCAAAAACCGTGAGCGCCAACGGGACTCCGGTTTCCAGCAGCACGATGCGGCGAAGCTCGCCCAGGCGCACGCCCGACGCGCGCAGCAAAGCGAACGGGCGCCGCCGCTCGAGCACCGCGCTGGTCACCGACACGGTCAGGCTGCATGCCGTGACCAGCAGCACGAACACTATGGCGTATGGCAGGACGTCGGCCAGGCCGGTCACGTATATCGCCGGCCGCGCGGTCAGATCGTCGCCGGTCTTGTTGCGCGAGAACGGCACCGCGATCGCGGCGAGCGTCCGCACGCGTTCCTGCGCGGCTCGCGTGCCGTCGGTGGGGATGAACAGCGTCTGGATGGGCAGCTCCGCGTCGGCCGGGGCCGGCTCGGCGAACCCTTGCGGGTCAAAGATGAGGTCGGCGTCGCTGGGCCCGGGATAGGGCAGGGCGAAGAGGTTGTGCGCGTGCCAGTCGGAGTCGTCGAGGATCGTCGGCAGCGGGCAGGTCACCTCGGCGACTCGGGCGAGTTCGGCGCATGCCACCACGATCTGTCCGTCGATCTGGCCTCGCCAGCGCAGCCGCGCGACCACCACGCCGTCGGTCATCAGCGGGGCCAGCGACGCCTCCGGCGCGCCTCGCACGTGCACCGCCACGACCCCGGCTTTGAGCAACGACGGGCGATCGTCGGGCGTGTCGCCGTGGGTCCGCTCGCCCGCCGCGACAAGGCCCAGCGTGGTCGCCACAAACATGGCCAGCGCGGCGCCGCTGACCGAGCGGAACGCGCCGTAGGGGTCGGCGGCGATGCGCCGCGCCACGATGACGACGGTCGCCCGGCCGCTCACCCGGGCCAGGCCGCGGCTGACCCACATGCACGCCCACGCTCCGGACAGGAACAGACCGACCAATATGGACAGAGAGGAGAAGAAGCCAAGGACGCCGAAGATTTCGTGCGGGTTTTCCTTGCCCTGGCTTGCTTTTGCCGTGTACCAGAGGCCAAGCACCCCGATCGCCAGCGGCACAAGCCGCCCGGCCTGGGGCGGGCGGCGCCGCACGCGCTGGCGCACGAGCGGAGTGATCTGTGCCGGGCCTAGCGCCACGAGGGTCGTGCCCACGGCGACCGCGAGCACCGCCAGCATCGCCACGATCAGCTGTGGCAGCGGCACGCGCACGTCTTCGGCGAAGATGGGGATGCCGTGCCCGAGCGTCACCTGTTCGGCCACGAGCGGCCGGGCCGCCCGGAATGCCCAAAGCCCCAACGCGATCCCGACCAGCGCCGCGCCCGCCGTCTCGGTCGCGGCGAGCCCGGCGGTCTGCAGCCTGGTCGCCCCGGCCAGGCGGATCGCGGCGAACCGCTGCTCTCGCCGCACGCCGCCGATGCGCGTGACCATGGAGACGAACACGACCACGGGGCCGAGGATCAGTACCGCGATCATGCCGAACAAGATCCCCCACAGGGCGGCCAGACTGAACGGCCCCGGCGGCTGCTCGATGCCGCGGATCAGTTGCACGCCATAGGTTTCCTGCATCTGCTCCGGTGCGTGGCCCACGATGGCGACCAGCTCGGCCGGGCCGATCAGACCTTGCGAGCCGATGGTGCCCGCGATCCGCCCCGGGAACCGGTCGCGCAGCTGGTCGTCGGGCACGGTCCGGATCAGCTCGGCCAGCGCGGGCGAGAGGAACACCTCGCCCGGGCCGGGCAACCGGTCGACTCCGGGGGGCACGGGCGGCCGCGCGCCCAGGGCGGCCACGTGGACCCGGATGATGTCCCGGCCCGCGTAACGATCCGTGACGGCGATCCACAGCGCGGGATCGGGCGCGGTCTGCGGGCTGCCCGCGCTGGTGCGGTGCCAGGTCAGGCGCTCGGTGTGGCTCTGGATGATCGGCTGCGCGGTCAGGGTCAGCAGCACCATGAGCACGCCGACCGCGATGCCCATCGCCATCAGCGCCATCCGTGCCGCGGCCTCGCGCCCGCCCGCGAACGCGATGCGGATCCCGAGCAGGATGTTCATGAGGATCATGACACGGCCGCCGGTTGCACCACCTGTCCATCCCGGACGGTGATCTGCCGGTCGGCATAGGCCGCGACGCGTGCCTCGTGCGTGACCACGACGACGCTGGCGTTTTCGGCCTTGGCCGTGCTCACGAAAAGCTCCATGACCTGATCGCCGGACACCGAGTCCAGCGAGCCGGTCGGTTCGTCGGCGAAGACCAGGCGCGGCCCGAAGATGAGCGCGCGGGCGATCGCCGCACGCTGCCCCTGCCCGCCGGAGACCTCGCCGGGCAGCCGGTCCTCGACGTCTCGCAGCCCCATCCGGGACAGCCACTGCTTGGCCGCGGCCAGCGCCACGCGCCGTCCCTTGCCGGCCAGCAGCAGCGGCAGGGCGATGTTTTCCCGCACCGGCAGCTCGGGCACCAACTGTCCAAACTGGAACACGAACCCGAACACGGTGCGCCGCAACAGGCTGCGCTGCCGGTCGGGCAGCCGGTCGATGCGCTGCCCGTCGAAGACGACCTCACCGGCGTCGGGCGTGAGGATGCCGGCCAGGCAGTGCAGCAGCGTGGACTTGCCCGAACCGCTGGGCCCCATCACCGCCAGCACCTCGCCCGCGGCGACGGACAGCTCCGCACCGCGCAGCGCGTATGTCTGCCCGAAGCTCTTGTGCAGGTCGCGCCCCACCAACACCGGGGCACTCATGACGAAGCCTCCTGTATCTCGGCGGCCAGGGTGTCCAGGCGTCCGGACGCGTGGTCGATCCAGCGCAGGTCCGCCTCGATGTGGAACAGCTGGTAGTCGATGAGCATGCTGTCGCGCAGCGACGCGGTGCGCCGCTCGGCGGTCAGCTCGCGCATCACCGCCAGGTGCCGCTGGCGCTGATCGTCGAGGAACTGCTCGGCGGGTTTGCCGGACAGCAGCGCCAGCACCACCTTGGTGAACAGCACGGTCTGCAGCTGTGGCTGCGGGTCCTCCGGCTCCGACAGCCAGCGCTCCAGGTCGGTCACGCCCTCGGGCGTGATCGAGTAGCGTTTGCGGTCGGGGCCGGCCCCATGCTCGACCCCGACCACCTCGATGAGCCCGTCTCGTTGCAGCTGCGCGAGCGTCCTATACACCTGGCCGAAGCGCAGCGGCCGGATGGCGCCGAACCGGCGGTCGTAGGAGTGCTTGAGGTCGTAACCGTGCCGGTCGGCCTGGTTGAGGAGCCCCAACAGCGCGTACGAGACTGTCATAGGGCTTAATGTACTCCAGAGCTATACCCAGCGGGAACAGTCGTCGCCGCGGGTCCATAGCCCAGACCGTGCCCAAACGGGTAGAGCGCGCCCGACCCGTCCGCCCGCGGGATCGTGACGGGCAGCCTGCCCACCGGGTTGATCTCGCCGAACAGCACGCGGGTCAGCGACTCGATGGAGCCGGCCGTGTAGCCGTAGGTCGCGAGGTAGGTCGGCGCGGCGGTCAGGCGCGAGATGTCATACGGGTTGCGCATGCCCGACACGACCACCGGCTTGCCGGTCGCGAGCAGCGCGGCGACCAGGGTCTGCTGTGCCGCCGCCGACGCCGTCGGCTGCCCGGTATTGATGTCCACATTGGACGCGTTCATCGTGGACACCACGATCAGATCGTTGGCCTCGGCCGCGGCGACCGACTGGGCGATCCTCGCCGCGCTCGGCGTCGCGCCGGTCTCGACGACCGTGACGGTCTGCCCGCGCCGCCCGATCGCGGCGCCGATCGTGGCCGTCGTGGTCACGCCCCAGCCCGTCACGAGCACGTTGCGCGGCGCGGCGGCCAGCGGCAGCAGGCCCGCGTCGTTTTTGACCAGTGTCGTGGTGCGGTCGGTGATGGCCTGCGCGTCGGCGCGGTGCTCCGGCGCGCCCACGACCTGCTCCGCGCGGTCGACGTCGACGAACGGGCGGTCGAACAGGCCCCGCTTCAGCTTCAGCCGCAGGATCCGGTAGACCGACTCGTCCAGGCGGCGGGCGGAAATCGCGCCGCCGCGGACCGCGCTCAGCACCGCGTTGTAGGCGACGTCCATCTGCGGCGCAAGCACGAGCTGATCGGCACCGGCCTTGAACGCCTCGACCGGCGCGACATCCGGCGGGTAAGTGCTAGAGGCGCCGCCCATGTCGAGCGCGTCGGTGACGATGAGCCCGTCGTAGCACAGCTCGCGGCGCAGCAGACCGGTGAGGATGGGCTGCGACATCGTGGCCGGCGCGCCTGTGGGATCGACCGACCGGAGCACCACATGCGCCGTCATGATCGTGTCGACGCCCCGGGCGATGGCGGCCCGGAACGGCGGCAGGTCGATCGCCGCGAGCTGCTGCCGGGTGTGCGTGACCTCGGGCAGGCCGAAGTGGCTGTCGACCGCGGTGTCGCCGTGCCCCGGGACGTGCTTGGCGACCGCCGCCACACCACCGGCGTGGTAGCCGTCGACTTGTGCCGCCACGAAATCGGAGACCAGGCGGGGGTCCTCGCCGAACGACCGGATGCCGATCACCGGGTTGGCCGGGTTGATGTTGACGTCGGCCACCGGCGCGTAATTCTGGTTGATCCCGACCGCCGCCAGCTCGGCGCCGATCACCTCGGCCGAGCGGCGCGCGTCCGGCCTCGATCGCCCGGCCCCGAGGGGCATGTTGCCGGGCATCGCGGTGGCGGGTGCGCCGAGCCGGAAGACGAAGGCCCCGCCCTCCTGATCGGTGGAGATCAGCAGCGGGATGTGCTGGGCCTGCCGCAGCGCCGCCGCCTGCAGTCCATTGGAGAGGGTGGCGATCTGCCGTGGATTTTGGAGGTTGTCGGGACCGCGCCCGGCGTTGAAATAGATGATCCCGCCCGGCCGGTATTTGTCGATGACCTGCGCCGGGGTGTCCACGCCGTAGAGCGCCTGATTGCGTGCGGCCATGGCCGGCGAGGCGACCTCGGCTTCCTGCCCGTACACCTCGACCACGAAGAGCTGGCCGACCTTCTCCTCGAGTGTCATGTGCCGGAGCAGCTTGTTTATCTTGTCGCGCAGCCGCGCGTCGTCCGAGCGCCCGAGCTGCCCGAGCTGATCGGGCGCCTCCGGCTCCTCGGGCTTTGCCGCCGCGGCCGACTGCAACACCGCCGGCGACGCGAGCACGCCGAGTGACACGGCGGAGATGAAGGCCCGTCGACCAAATCGATAGCGTTTGCGCATGCCAACCTCCAGGAGCGAACGGTGACCAGACCCGACTATACTCAGCGAGTCTACTCTACGGGTATACGCGGGCCCGCAGTACGACACGCCTCGATGGGATCACGCCGTTCGCGGCCCCAACCAGACACGCCTAAACTCCGGACCCACCTGTCTCCTGCCCAACCGAAGATACCAATGTCTTGGATCCACGACCGACCCGTGTCCGGGACACGAATCGCGACAGTCGTTTCCGGACACGGCAGCGGCGCCGACCCGCAGGCCGGCGCCGCTGATGCAGGCTCGTCTAAGGCCACGCCGGCGTCGTACCGGAAAGGCTCATCACCAACACGATGTCCTCGATGAGCCCGTCGGCAAACCACGACCGCACGATCGCCGTGTCGGGCAGCTGGATCTCCCAGTCGCCGGCCGGATCGTGCTCGGGCCCGGTCAACGCCTTCCACGCGGCGCCGTCCGGTCGGCGGGTGCTGGCGATCCCGCCGACCGTCGTCACCGGACCCGTCCCGTCCTTGTCGTGCGCGAGCGAGGTCACGGTCAGTTCGTTGCCCGCGTCGGCGTCCCGCCAGACCACGAACATGCTCAGCTCGCGCACCGCCAGATCCTCGATGTGCGGCGGGAAGTCGTCGCGGGTGAGCGGCAGCACGGCCCGCATGCGCATCTCCGGCTCCTCGACCGTGTCCGGGTTGTTCAGCGCATACCAGCTGTCGGGGAACTCGTTGCGGAGGCTCAGCGTCCGGTCGCCACTGAACCTGCGGCTCAGGCGCCGGATCACCCTCGCGCGGTAGTCGTCGCTGTGCAGGGCCGTGTAGTCGACCGTGAACAGTACATCGGCGATGTTGTTGAAATCAAACGGGTTCGCCGCTTTTGGCAGCTCCAGCCGCCACACCGCGTCCACGCCCATCCCCTCGAACGGCAGGAGCATGCCGCTGTCGGGCTGCAGCGGGAACACGCCGGTCGCGCCGACCGGTGAGGTGAACGCGATCGCCTCGGGGTCGCGCCGCAGCGTGACCGTGTCGAACGGTCCACGCGCGACGATCGCCCGCGAGATGCCCGCCGTGGAAAGCGTCGCGCGGATGCGGCGCGTGGGCGGTACCAGAGCGACGATATCGACCGTAATCTTCTTTATCAGGCGCAGATAGTGGCCCGGGAAGTCCCGGTCAAACACCGCCTCCGGGGTGGCGAAGGTGAGCACCCCGGTCTGGCGCAGCTGCTGCAGCTCAAAGGCGGCCAGCTGGGACAGCGCAAACGTCTGGGACACGTGCAGTTTGCGATGGTCGGTCTGGAAGGCGTGCTGGTCGAGCCGGTCGATGTCGCGCATGAGCCGGGCCGAGCCGGTCAGCCCGCGCCGGCCGCCCGTCGAGTCGCCGGGGTCGGCGAGCTCGCCCGAAGAGTCCTGCCAGTAGTCGGCCGCGATGAACCCGACCGACAGCTCCTGCCGCTCGAACGCCAGCTGCGCCTGGGCGAGCTGGGCCATGCCGGTCGCCTGCTGCAGGAAGTACGCGTAGACCCGCCCGAGCACGCCGCTCATCCACTCGTGCAGCTCGGCGTTGGTGAATTTGGTGGCGAGGAACTCGGCGACGGCCTCGGCGTGCTCCCGGTTGAGCTGGGCCACCGCGCGCTCCCGCAGAGCCAGTTCGCGTTGATTCAAGGCCAGATCTATTTGTTGGGTACCGATTTCGACATCCCGGATCGCCTGGAGCCGCTCGATCGCCCACTCCTCCTGCCGCCGCGTGTAACCCGCCTGCACCTCCATGATGCGGGCCTCCTGCGCGGCCAGTTCGGCTTGCCCCGACTTGTATTCGGCGATCGGGCCGTACGGGTTGAACCCTTCCCCGGAGGCCATGCTGGTCACGGCCGAGAACAGCGAGCCGAACGCGCCGAAGAACGAGGCCTCGCGCATGAGCTGCCGCTGCGACCGCAGCGCGTCGAGCTGGTGCCGTTCGAACGGGTTGAGCCCCGCGTTGAGCCGCCGGGTCAAGCTGGTCGCCAGGGCCTGCGACTTGTCCCGCTGCAGGCGCGCCAGCCTGAACCCGAGCTCCGCGCCCGCCACCTTGATTTCTTGCATGTCGAGGGCCGCGCCCGCCACGCGCAGGTCGTGGCCCGCCTGCAGCAGGTTGTAGTTCTCGACGTCGGCACGCTCCAAAGCGGACAGATAGGCCGACTCGACCTGCTGCGCCGTGGCCACGAGCGCCTTGGCCCGCTCGACGAGCGTGGCATACCGGTATTGGCTGGGCAGGAAGGACTCCTCGCCGCGCGCCGCCGACGGCCCCGCGAACCCGCTGATGTTGAGGCCCGCGTGGATTTTCGCCAGCCCCGCCTCGGCCGCGGAGCGCAGCGAGCCCACGACCGGGTTTGCCGGGAACGGCGGCGCCTGGCCCGGCACGACCATCTCGGGCAGCCCCAGCAGGTCCACCGCCGTCTGGTACAGCGTGCGCGCCCTGGCGTTGGCGTCGTGCGTGTCGCGAGCGAACTCCGAATCGGCGAACCCGAGCACACACTCCACAATGGACACGACGGTGAATCGGGTGTAGCCGCCTGGCCGGGTGCGCGCGATGAATTGCGGGTTGAGGTTGACCTGGGCGAGCCAGCCCGGGATCCGGTCGTGGTTGGGCACGATCGTCATTTCCTTGGTGAGCCCGCGATAGATTTTGCGCCTCACCGGCTCGGCCTGATAGTTGAACACCGTTTGATACCAGTCCAGCGCGGCGCCAAACTCGCGCGAGTCCTGCAGCTTGCGCGCCACCGCCATCGGCGCCAGCCAGAAGAGTTCGCGCACGGTCTGCGGGATCTGCTCCTCCTTGGCCGCCGTGCCGGGGATCAGCTGCTGCTGCAGGCCCTCGTGCGCGGTCAGGCTGCTGCTCGTGTGGCTGTCGGTCAGCTTGAGGATCGCCGGGACCACGGTCGAGCCCAGCCGGATGCGCAGAGCCGTGACAAACGCGGCCGTCAGCTCGCGCGCCTTCGCCGGGCTGATCCGCTTGTGCCGGCCCAACTCCCGGATCAGGTCCTGATATTCCTGGGTCGGCAGGAGCTGGCTTGCCGGTGGCCCCTGCGGCGGCGAGTTCTCGCCCGCGCGGAACAGGTTGGCCTGCAGCTGGTTTTCCGGATAGGCAAACGCACGCATCGCCGAGACCCAGCGCGGATAGCTGACCAGCCACTCCCACTCGAGGTCGAAGTTGTCCTCCTGCGCGGGGATGGTCAGCCGCTTGGCCGGGTCGGGCAGCTGCCCGAACACGCCCGTGCGCACGGACAGCAGCAGGCTCTGGACCGTGCCGATGGCGTGGCCGGCGCGGTTGGTGCGCAGGCCACCCGCGGCACGCAGGTCCAGGCACAGCTCCCGGGACAGCCGCTCGGCCACCTGATCGGCGGTGTGCGACTGCGGCCTGCCGATCTCGGTGAGCAGGGCGTCGCGCAGTTGCGGCAGCACCAGCGCCTCCGCCGACTCGACCATCGCGCGATATTGCGCGTCCCGGGTATCGGCCTCCTGGATGCGGTTGCGCAGCGTGGCGTGCCAGCCGTCCACAGTGGACTGCTCGCCGCGCCACGGCGGCGGCATGGCGATCGTCCCGAGCGGGTCGGGCACGAACGTCGCCGGCTGCAGGATGATGCCCTGATCACGCTCCTGCCGGCGCCACAGCGCCGCCTGTTTGACCTTCCTCGCCTGCACCAGGATGCTGGCGACCTCGCCCTTCTCGCTCGCGAGCAGGGCCCCGCCGGGGAAGACGGCGCGCAGGCGGACCAGATGCCGGAAGGCTTGCAGGCTCAGGCCGGTCGGCCGCAGCGCGGCCGTGACGTCCTCGCCGGCCGCGTCGCCGGCGGCCAGTGCCGCGATGTCCATGGCGCCCACCGCCTCGTGTATCGCGGCGTCAAGCTGGGCCAGGGTGGTGCCGATCGCCAGGAGCATATCCTCGTGCCAGTCAGCGATCAGGCCTTCGCGGGCCGACCACAGCGTCCTCGCCGCGGCCGCCCCGGTGCGGATGTTGCGCCACGGGATGATGTCGGGGTCGATGACGGGCAGCTCCTGGCCCTCCACGTCCCGGTCGGCCTCGTCCTGCTTGCGCCACACCGTCTTCAGGCCCGCCTGCAACGCGACCAGCATGACCGGCGCGCCACTCGACGGCTGCAGCGGGTCGGACGAAGCCGTCGACCGGTAGCCGAACAGCTGCGCGAGCTGGGCGTTGGTGATCTCCTCCGGCGAGACCGCGATCTCGTCGAGCCGGTCGGGCCGCGTGCCGCCCAGCTCGATGCCCAGCCGGTTGGCCAGCGATATGCGCGCGGGCGGCTGCTCGAGCCGGGCCTGGCGCAGCTCGTGGTAGGTCGTGCCGAGCTCGCGGAGCAGGGCGTCGTAGGCCATGCCCCGGAACCCCTGCTCGCCCGGCAGCGGCGTGGCGCCGAGCACTCCGCGCAGCACTTCCACGGCGATCCGCGCCTGCGCCACCGGCGCGGTCGCCTGCTCGTAGAAGGCGGCCTGGGTCAACCGGTCCAGCGGCTGGAACAGCCGAGCCGCCAACTGCTCCTTGGTCGGCCCGGTGGTCGCGCCCGTGGCCCGGGCATAACGGTTGGCCAGGCTCAGCAACTCGTCGAGGTAGGTCGTCGCGTCGAACGCCCGCTCCACCGGGCCCGGCACAAACGGCGGCCGGACCGTGACCGTCACCGAGGCCGAGGTCTGAAACGGCTCCAGTGGTGGCGGCTGTGGCGGTTCCGGCTCATCGGGCGGCTCGTGTGGATCGTTGGGCTCGTTCGGATCCTGGTTTCTGGCCATCATTGCTCCCTCATCTGGCCGAACGCGGTGACCGTGATGGTCAGCGGCTGGCCGCCGTGCACACCCGTTGGCAACGGGCCGGAACAGCTGAACGAACGCGGGAACGCGCCCTGGTTGCCCGACCCGGTGATCTGCGCCTGCACCACCGGCCCGCCCGCTCCAAATTGGACATCTACCCGGTCCACCCGGACGATCAGCGGAAACCCGGTCCCCACCACGCTCAACGTCCCGGAAACCGGTACCACCAGATCGACCTCCTCCCCCGCGACCGGACCATGAATGTTTATCGACAAACTCTGCGCCACTGCGCTGACTCCTCTCTCGTCACAATCCGGGCGGTATGTTCAGCCCCTGAGTGTTGAACTTGTACAGGTCGACGCCCGCCTTGATGCCCTCGTCCACAGCCTTGCCCGCATCCTTCGCGGCATCGCCGATCGCGTCGTATGCGTAGAACGCCCCGGCGCCGATAGCGAGACCGGCCCCGGCGACCGCGCACAGCTTCCACAGCGGGATACACAGGATCGGCAGGACGGTCTCGTCGTGATTGCTGGCGGTGACCAGGCCGACCGCCGGCACCCTGGTCGCCGCGACGGAAAGCGCGACCTCGGTGAGCACGTCCTGCACGGTGGGCGCGCTGTTTCTGGCCGCCGCGTCCACGGACACCGACAGTCCGATCTCCAGCAGGGCCAAGGCGACCCCACTCCAGCCACGCTTGGAGCCGCGTGGTCGAGCCCTGTCCGGCCCCACCATCGCGCTTTCCAGGTTGCCGTAAGCGGTCAGCTTGTGCAGCGGAGTGCCGATCTTCTTGAAGAAGTCCTGCTGCCGCTTCGCCAATTTGGCATCGCCGGTCTTGTAGTCGATCCCCGCCTCGAGCACGTCCTTGGCCTTCATGCCGACCAGCGCGTCATCGTTGGTGAGTCCCGGTTTCAAGATGCCGATATCGACGGTGACCGCCCCGGCCGGCGCCCCGCCCGGTTTCCCGGCGAAGCTATGGATCCGGCCGTCGTCCGTCATGATCACTTCTGTGATCACGCGCCGCGCCGGCACGCCCTTGGGCGCGTTGAACTGCCCGCTTTCCACGATGCCCTGCAGCACGTCGTGCATTCTCGTGCCGAACGGGCTCGCGCCCTCACCGGGCTGGCGGCGCAGCGCGGGCTCGAGGAACTGGTCCGCGAGCTCCTGCAGGAAGTTGCTGATGGCGCCCAGCGCTTGCTCTTCGGTGCGGACTTGCGAAAGCTTTTCCCCGCCCCGCTCGGATCTGCGATTGTCGGCGTGGGACGGCTCCGCGTCCTTCTGCTGCGACCTCTTGGGATTCGTGCCGGCGGGGTCGTGATAGGCGACCGGATTGCACGCGGCATAGGTGTATTGGTTGAGGCCGCCCTTGGCGCCGATCGGGTCGCACGAGGCCCAGCGGGCGAGCCAGGGCAGGCAGTAGCGGGCGCCGTGGTGGTTCAGGCCGGACTCCTCGTCGCGTTCCTTGCCCGTGAAGCGATAACGTTTGCGCGTGTAACTGCCGAAGCTGGTCTCGCCGTAGGGCGTGTATTCCTCGCGGTTGGTGACCTGGCCTGCCCCGTCGACGATCACGGTGCTGGAGCCGAGGTGGTCGGCCAGGTGGAAGGCGACGGCCGGGCTCTGATCGCCCGGCCCGGCCGGGCCGACCCGCACGATGGCGATCCGTGACTGGCCGTCCATCACGTGCAGGTGGTTGTTTTGTGCGGCCGGGCCGGTGCCCCAGCGATGGTGCTCGAACCCGCCGAGGTAGTGCGTCACCTCCACCGTGCCACCCTGGCGCCGCACCAGTTTTTTGATCCGTTGGCCGGTGGCGTCGTAGAGATAGTGCGCGTGCACGGAGGGCTCCGCGCCGGCGGTCTGCGTGGCGAAGGTGCTCAGCCGATCCGAATGGTCCCACGTGTAGTGGCGCGAGGCGGTCTCCGACAGCATGTTGCCGTTGGCGTCGTAGGTGTAGTCGAACGGGGTCGTGCCGACGGTCATGCGCCGCAGGCGGCTGCCGGCCGCGTCGAGCGCGAATGAGCGGGTGTAGCCGACCGCCGAGACATGCCCGAGCCCGGTCAGGTTGTTGTTGGCGTCATAGGTGTAGGTCTCGGCATAGGCCCGCGTCCGCGTGATGTCCGTGTGCCGCGGGATGACCGTCCACGGTGGACTGTGCGGCGGGTCGTCGGACTCCCGTCCGGTCGCCGACAGCAGGCGATAGACCGGATCATAGGCGAACTGCCGGTCCAGGGCGTGGGGCGTGACCGGCAGGCCGCAGCCGGGCGTGCGATCGCGGATCGTCAGGATGTTGCCGGCCAGGTCGTAGACGTAGCCCTGGTCCTGCAGCACCGTGCCCTGTCGCTCGCTGCGCAGTCTGGCCAACCGGAACGTGTCGGGGTCATAGGCGTAACGCGTCGTGACCCCGTTGCCATACACCGCCATCGTGCGCTGGCCCTTGGCGTCATAGGCGATCCGGTCCACATACACCGTGTCGTCGAGCAGCACGCGCTCCAGCCTGCCCGCCCGGTTGTAGACAGGACGCAACTCGCGCCGGCGTGACTCGACATCGGTGGGCACCATCTGCCGCGTGACGCGGTTGAGCGCGTCATAGCGCGTGCTGGTCAGGTAGGCCACCGGCTCAAGCAGCTGCGCCACGGGCAGGGTCCAGTCCACGCGGAATGGCGCGACCCGCCACCCCTGCGACACCGCCTGGGCATAGGTCTGCAGGATGGGCGCGTCGGCGATGACCCAGCGGGCCGACTCCAGCACGTTGCCCTTGAAGTCCACATCGGTCACCGCGCTCAGACCCGCCTCGTCGTAGTGGCGCACCGCGCGGCCGAGCAGGTTTTGCGCGCGGGCCGCGTCGCGTTGCGCGGGCGGCTGGTTGGGGTCGCTGCCGTCGCCGTATTCGACGCGCTGGCGCAACGTCACCGGTCCGGCGGCGCCGTCGCGCGCCCACGCCCGGCTCGGCCGGTGCACGATGTCGAACGCGGCCAACGACATCGCGCCCTTGCTGTCTCGCGTTTCGACGACCCGGCCGAGCGCGTCGTGCACCACGTCGCGGCGCCCAGCGTCGATGCTGTCGCTTCGCCACACCCGCTTGAGCAGATCGTGCCGATACCGGAACGCCTGGCGCTGCGAAGGATCCGTGATGCTGGTCAGGTTGCCCTGGATGTCGTATGTGGACACGGTCGACAGGTGCTGATCGCCGTTGCGCGCCACCGAGAAGATGACGCGGCCGAGGGCGTCGAACCCGACGCTCGAGGGCGTGTCCCAGTGTCCGGCAAACGCCTGGGCTGCCGTGCCGTGCGTGCGGCCGGCGTTGTCGTTGGCGTCATAGGTGTATGCCTCCCACGGTGTCGGGACGAACGACTCCGGGTCGGCCAGATCCTCCGGCACGCCGAGGATGACGCGCTGCTCGCTGCCGTCCGGGCTGACCGTGCGCACGACCTGGCCACGCGGGTCGTAGAACATGACCGCCTTGCGCCCCAGGTGCGCCTCGACCGGTGCCGCGTAGCCGAAACCGGTGCCGAAGAACGGCTCGTACTTGTGCACGACCCGGCCCTTGTTGTCGTAGACCTGCCAGCCCGACACCACGACATTGGGCGGGTTGGCGGGATTGCGCGTGCGGCCGGCCGGGATCGGGGCCGGCGACGACTGGTCCACGGGAAGCACCCCGCCGCCGAACACGACATCGCCGAACAGCGTGTCCTCGGCCTGGGCGCGGGTCTGCAGCGGCCGGCCGAACCCGTCCGAATACTCGACCGAAACGATGACGTCGTCGCGCTGTCCCGCGGGCACATCGGTCGCCGTGTCATGGTGGACACGGCGGATCGTGCGCACGGAAACGGGCTGCTGCCTGCTCGCGAACGCGTGCAGGTCATACTCCAGGCGCACGCTCGGCAGCACGGCATCTCCACGGCCGCCCTTGCCGCGCGCGAATGTTTCGACGACAAACCCGGCGGGAGAGAACGTCGTGCTCGCCGTGTTGCCGTTGGCGTCCGTCACCTGCTGCGGTCGCAGGACTCGATAGTCGTTGACCGCCTCGGTGCGCAGCCCCAGCGGGTCGATCGATCGCACCGGCAGCAGACCATAGATATCGTATTCTGTCCTTGTTTCCGTGCCGAGCGGATCCCGGACGGCAAGCGGCAGCCCGCGCGGGATCAGGGCCGGATCATGTGCGTCGTAACGCATCCGGGCGGAGGCGACGTAGTAGCCTCCCGGAGAGCCAGGCACCTGGTCCTCGCCGTAATATGCATAACCGGCTATCTGCGGTGTCAGGTCTTGGAATTCTTGTGGATACGCGGCGGGCCAACCCAAGTCCCTCGAGTTCAGATACGGGAGCTCCAGGCCCAGCTCGGCGAGCAGCCCGTCGGTCAAGGCCAGCGATTCGGAGCGGACCGGCAACCCATAGGCGCCAAGCTGTCCCAACGGGAGCCCCACGAACTCGGGCCCGTCGTAGAACGTGCGGCTGTGCCCGATCACGCGCAGCTGCGCCGTGCCCGCCAACGCCATCTGGCGCAGTTCGAACGGGCTCATCGTGCCGTCGTTGAGCACCTCGTGCACGGTCGTGCGCGCCACCCGGTCGACCATAAACAGCTGCGCGTCGTCGCGCTGCGCGTATTCCGTGGTCGCCAGGGTCGCCAGGTAGGGCTCGCCGGCCCCCTGTGGCACCGCCACACTGATCTCCTTGGTGGGCAACCCATAGGCGTCGTATCCCGCGCTGAACGAGAACCGCGTCATCGGCTCCTCGCCGCGCTCCCACTGGGTCGTGCGCGACGCCATGGCGAACGGGAAGAAGACCCGGGGCCGCCCATCCTCCGCCGGTGCGGGCGGCCCCTCCTCCCGCACCCCGGTCAGCGCTTCGGTCACCGTGTAGGGCCGGTCCTGCCGTTGCGTTCCGTCCAATGCGTACAGTTCCGTGCGCAGCGGGCGGCCGCGCATGGCACGCAGCGCGTCGCGCCGCCCCTGCCGGTCCAGCCCGTGCAGAAACGCCGTGAACGCGGCCGGCCGGGTCAGCCGCGGCGCGTCGCCCGCCCAGTATTCGTCGCTCAGGTCCAGCTCCACCCAGTCGCCGGCCTCGATCGCCGCGACCGGCCCGACGTGGAACCAGGTCTTGAGCAGCGTCGGCGGGCTGTAGTGGACACCGGCCGGGTCGAACACCTCCGTGTCCAGCTGCTCCACCATCGCGAACCCGCGGAACTCGCGCTCGAGCCCGTCCCAGTAGCCGTGGTGATAGCGGTATTCGGTCACCATCCGGCTCGACGAGATCAGATCCTCCACCTCGACCCGCGCCACGACGTGCGCCGGGAACGGCAGCGTCGTGCGCCAAGACCCGTCCCGCAGGTAGTCGTCAATGGACGATCGATAGTGGACGGTCGTCCGCGCGCCCCGGTGGTTGTCCATCGTGGACAGCAGGTAGGGCTTCACCCCGCCACACACGTCGAGGAAGCGAGCCTGCCCATCGTCCGCGCGGCTCCACAGCAGCCCGCCCATGCCCGTGCCGTAAAGGTCCATGAGCTGGACGTCGTCGGTGTCGACCACCCTCGGTGTGCCCGCGATGATGGTCGGCCCGGCGGTCCACCCGTTGCCGGATCGATTGCCCCACAGCAGGATCCGGCGACTGTCCACATACCACAGGTCGGCCGCCCCGTCGCCGTCCGCGTCGCCCAGCAACACCCGCCGTGGGTCGAAATCATGCGGGAGCCGCGGCGACTGCCGCATCCGGACCGGCGCACCCCACCGGCCGTGCCCGAGGTTGGGCCAGTACGAAATGTTGCCGCTACGTAGCAGCACGATGTCCTGCAGCCCGTCGCCGGTCATGTCGGCCAGCCGCACGTGCGGGTCGGCCAGATCGACGTTCGGGCCGTTGACGAGCACCTGTCGCCGCCAGGCCCGATCCGGGTCGCGGTCGTTGAACCAGCACTCCAGCCGGGCACCCGAGCGCAGCACGTCGGTGAGCCCGTCGCCGTCCAGGTCGATCAGCCGCACCGCCGGATCGGCCAGGTCGACGCTCGGCATCTGCCGGTAGGCGCGGAAGGACCCGCCGCTTCCCACGCTGCGGAAGGCGGCCCCGAAGGTGAGCGGGAAGTAGCCCCCGCCCGCGAGCAGGTCGGTGCGGCCGTCGCCGTCGGCGTCGAGCATCAGCACGCCTTCGTCCGACAGCGCGTGCGGCGGCGCCCCGGTGATCGGGCGGGGCAGGTCAAACGCGCCCCCGCCCCGGTTGCTCCAATATCGCGCCGCCCCACCCAGCTCCACCAGGTCGGGCAGGCCGCTGCCGCGCAGATCCACCATGGCCAGGTCCGGATCGCCGAACCGCGGCGGCAGCCCGTCGCCGGTCACCGGCGCGAAGCGGCGCCCGCGCGGATCGAACTCCGCGTAGGTGAACGTCAACGGGGGCAACGGCTCCTCGGGCGGATCCGGCACCGGGGTCGACGTCAGGCTGAACACGAGCGTCTCGTTGTCGCCGGGCGGCAGCTGTATCCCGCCGTCCATCTCGCCGATCCCGACCACGTCGATCCGGGTCAGCAGTGAGACTCCGTTGAACGCGGCCGTCCGGTAGCCCAGCCGATACTCCCGCACGGAGTGCACGGCGCCGTCGGACGTGCGCGTGTAGACACGTATCAGCTTGCACCGCAACGATGTGCGGATCTCGAACCCCGCCCGATAGTCCGAGAATGCGTCCGGGCGCGGCTCGTAGAGGAACTCCACACCCACCAAAAAGGACGGTGCCGCGCGGTCGCCGTAGTCGGCGTATTCGACGCGCTCCAGCAGCGGCTGATCCCAGGTGTGCCCGTCCTGCCGGCCCTGGTCGCGCCGGTAGGAGTAGCGGATCTGGTTGCCCAGCGCGTCGACCGTCCGCGTGACATACCAAGCGAAGATGCCGCCGCCCGGCCGTGCCGTCACCTCGCTGTAGCGGGTCAACCCGCCGTGGGTCGAGCGGACCTCCCAGAAGTCTGTTGCCCCTTCCCGCACATGCTCGATCCGCGCGAACTCGCCCTCAGTGCGCGGACGATAGCGAACGCGGCTGGTATCGGTACCAGATAGAGGAATTAGGTCTTCTGAGCCGGACAGCAGAAACGTGTCCCCGTCGATGTAACTCGGCACACCGCGCGACGTCTTACGCGAGACGCCGGGCAGGCAGAGCGCCCACCCCAGCCCAAACGGGCCGTTGCCGTTGCCCGTGCTATAGGACAGCGACAGGTTCGGCGTGAGCCCATTGCGACCCGGCGGCAACGCGATCGGCACCGTGAAATGTCCCGTGCCGGACTGCGCATCGGCGGAAAAGGTCTCGCCGATCCCGGCGATCGCCCCACCGCCCTTGGGCAGCGCTATCGCCGACCCCTCCGCCACCGCGCCCGCGGCCCCACCAGTGTCCACTTTGCTCGATCCCTTCGTCACGTGATCGGTGCGGTCCATGCGGCGGCCCAGGTGACCGGGCCGACGATTCCGTCCACCTCAAGCCCTTTCTCGCGCTGGAATCGGCGCGCCACCTCGGCGCTCTGCGGGCCGTAGACGCCGTCCACCTCGATGTGCCAGCCACGGGCGCGCATGCGCGCCTGCCACACCCGCACGTCCTCGCCACGAATCAGGCGGCCCGGCACATGGCGCAGATGGCGGCCCGGCCATTGTGGGAAGGCCGGCGGCGACGGCTCCTGCCGCGTGAGCCAATCTGCCAGCGACTCTCCGATGAGGACACTGAGCAGCGCCTCCTTGTTGCGCCGGCTGTCCACCATCTCCCGCGATTCGGACAGGTGGATGTGCCACAGGTGCGAGCTGTCGCTGGAGACCGCACGATGCTGCCGGAAGTCCCAGCCCTCGACCTCGTTGTCGTGATCGGCCTGTCCGTGGGCCTCGCGCCAGCCGTTCAAGCGAGGATCGCTGGCCTGCCCCGCCCGGATCAGCCGCGATTGATACCGCGCGATACGCGTGAAGTCTCCGCGCTGCGCGTCAGGGAAGGTCCAGTCGATGGCGGAGGCACGATCCCGCCAGTGCGAGCCGCGCCTGTCCTGCGGATCACGGATCGAGTAGTCGCCCGGCCAGTGCTGCTCGTTGGCCGCGCCCGTGTTGTGATAGCCCCGTTTATTGGCGTATATGCCGCCCAACCGGGTCGTCGGCTCGAGCGCCAGAAGCTGTTCCCACAGCCACCACATCTCATCGGTGATCCGGCCGGGATTCGGGTTGCCCACGACAGACAGCCTGGTCACCGTACCTGCCGGTCCTATGGTCGGTGACCTTGCGGAAACCTTGCAGTGGGCAATCGCCCGCGGCAGGCGCGCGAGCCGACAGCCGGGCCCGGCGCGGACCTGCCGCCGGCATCGCACGACCGACCGCGTGAACCGGCGCCCGGCCGCTGCGGCTCAGCGGCTGAGCCAGGCTCCGGCATGGCGATGGCATGGCGATGGCATGGCGATCGTGCGGGCGGCCCGCAGATCATCGGCGAATGCACTCTCCAAACTCGCGAAGGTTGCGGTTGCGCGTTCATAGCGTCCGGCCGAAGTGTGCTCGGAATGCCGACAGATTGTGGACGGCGATGTCCAGTCGATGACCAGTGGCGTTTGGTGGACTGCATCGCCCGGCGCCAACCGGTGGCGTCGCGATTCGGGAAGGTGATGATGAAGTCTCTGCTCAGGCGCTGGCCGCAGCGGCTGGCGATGACCGCCGCCGCTACCGTGCTGGCCGTTGTCGCGAGTGCCCAGCCCGCGCAGGCGGCATGGCTGCCGTTCGGTTCCTTCGACTATTGGGTTGACTGCATGTTTGCCGGCGAGGCCGGCAATGGGGACGCTTGGTACGGCTTTTATTGCGAGGGCGCCATCGGGTCCAGCATGGGGCCGTACCAGCTCTTTGTCTGGGTAGACGAGGCCTGAGTGCGCCTTTGACGAGGGTCAGGAGCCGGCGCGGTCACCGACTGGTTGGCCGCGCCGGGCTCGTAAGCGTTTCTGACGCCGTTTCTCACCCCGTGTCTCGCGCCGTGTCTCGCGCACCGTGTCTCGCACCGTGTCTCGCGCCGGGCTCATGAGCGTTTCTGACGCCGTTTCTCACCCCGTGTCTCACCCCGTGTTTCGCTCCGTGTCTCACACCGTGGCGATCTCGAAGTGGACGGGCGCGAGGCGATCGCCGGGTGGGGCGCCAAGGACAAGGACGTCGACGTCTGTGGGTTGGGCGAGCATGCCGGATAGCGCACGGGTCAACGGGTCCCGGGTGTCGAGCCCGATGGTGAGGAACGCGTAGTGACCGTGCAACCTGCTGCAGGCGTGCAGGATCAGCGTCCTGAGGGTTTGCGGATCAGCCGCGCACGGGTGGGCCACAGTGCGGTAACCGAGCACACCGCCTGGCGGGGGCAGGCCGGGTACACGAAAAAGCGGTTTTAAGAAATTGAAGGCGATCCGGGCCGTGGCAAGCCGCGGCGAATATGCCGTGACTCGCATCTGCTTGATGTGGTGCTGATCCCACAGCCCGATGAAGCCGGCGAGTTCGCCGTCGGGGCGGTGGGCGAGCAGATAGTCCAGACCCGGCGCCGCGATCGGAAACGATTCCTGCGCCGGGGCGAACTGGCGCGCCACGGCCAGCCGCCGCCACAGCGCGACCATGTCTGGCTCGTCTGTTTCCGTGGCCGGACGGACCGAGAGATCGGTTTCTCAGGTCGAGGCTAACGCCAAGCAGGCCGGCGAGCATGTCAAGGATGCCGCCGAGAAGGCCGGTGACGCGGTCAACGACGCGGTCAAGGCTTAGCAGGCGACGATGCGCACCCCGGCAATGGCTGCCGCCGGGGTGCGCGCAACTCGGAGCCACAATCGCACGCTACCGTCATGGGCGGGTCGCGCTCCTCAGGCCGGGGTCGGGACCGGTGAGGGCCATCCGATTTCGGCGGCTGGATGCGGTACGGAGTCCAAGAAGACAAGCACGTCGTCGCTCGACTCGTCGACCAGGGCGACCCGCACGGCGGCCGGGTCATATCGCCACCGTGGCACGGCAAACACGGCGGAGGCCGACAGTCCTTGGTAGCGCGCGGAATAGCACACCATGCGCCAGTCGCCCTCGTCCCAGTGATCACGCACGTCCGAGGCCAGCAGCCCGGAGACTTGATGATACACGCCACTGCGCTGCAACTGCTCGACGGTCGAGGCCAACGGCACCTCAAACGAGGATGAGAACGATGACGATGACGATGACGAGGTGGCCGCCAGCGGACGGGTCAGCCGCACCCGCAAGCGCCGCAACGGGAGCAGCCAACGCGCGTCCAATTCGGACGACAAGGCAGCGATCACGGCCACCTCGCCGGCGATGACCACGGTGGCCAAAATCGGCTCGGCGAATAGCGTCTTGTGCCAGGGCCAGCCGGTCGCGGCCGTCGCGGCCGCGACCGAAGCGGCCAGCAGCACACCGGTGCGGGCGAAACCGCGCACACCGATCGGGACGTGCTTGGCGCTCAGGCAACCGCACGACGACTCCGGCACCGTGAGGCGAGCGTAGCCGAGATAGCCCAGAAACCCGGCGCAGACCGCGATCGCGGCGAAGGCTTCGGCCCGCAACGCCGGCGGCAGCAGCAGACTCGCGCCGAGCACGAGTTCCGCCACCCCCACGGCGCGATATGCCGGCAGCGCAAGCCTTTCGCCGACGAGACGGTGCAGGGCCGAACGCCGCGCGGCGACGGGCGCTTGGCGGGAGCGCAGCTTGACCGCGGCGGCCCAGACCAGCGCCACGCCGATCACGGCGGGCTGCACTGAGGCGACCCACGAGAACACTGGATACTCCTTAGACGACCGCGTACACGGTCGCGATGTCGATTTGATTGGTGTCCGGGACCCACGCACCGAGCACCTGGACATGCGAGCCCACCTTGAGCAGCGAGAGGTCGCCCACGGCCGGGGTGTTGTTGTAGACCGCGGCGGACGTGCCGGGCACGACGCGCCCGACGATCCGCTGCCCGCCGTGGTCGAAGTGCACGGCGTTGCGCCCGATGGCCGCGATGTGCAGGTGAAGGCTGACGATGTTCACCCACACGGCGTCGGCCGCGAGGGTCCCGTCGGGCAGCCGCACGCCCCGCGCGTAGAGGCCGTCGCCCACCCGGATCTGGTCGAAGGTGGTGGGGCGCAACTTCCATACGCTCGAACCGTTGGTGACCCGGATGCGCCAGTAGGCGTTGTCGGATCCGGTGACGAGCAGGAGCGTCCCGTTGATGCCCGTCACCCGGCCCTCGGCGAAGTCGGGGTCGGGCGCGCCGGGCTCCACTTTGGCCGGTGCGGCTTTACTTTGGACGGCAAAAGCCGCTTCCGGTGCCAGCGAACCAAGCCCGGTGGCACCCATGAGCACGGCCGCGCTCAGCAGGCGGCGACGGTCGACTGAAACGTCCGCTGAACTGTCCACAGTGGGCTCCTCACGCCTCGATCAGAACGGGTAGGACGCCGCTGGAGAGGCTGCCGATCGCGCTGAACGCCGCCGGCGTGAAGTCAATCAGCCTGTTCCAGCAGCAGTTGGTGCCGCCACCGCAGCAGATCGTCTGGCCGCAGTACATGTCGGTGTGCGGCCCGCAGTCGGCGATCTGCGTCGCGATCCGCCTGCCGTTGCACAGGTTGGTGGTGTAGTGGGTGAACCCGCACGTGCGCCGGGACAGGGACTCCCCGCAGGCGTCCGGGCGGGTGACGGCAAAGCACGCGTCGGAGGCGTTGGGCCACGCGTGTTGGTAGTTGCCGGAGTGGCACGTGCCGCAGGCGCCGCGACCGGTGGTCCCGCACGGCCCCCAGGCATTGCCGCAACAGAACCATGAGGCGACGCCGTATACCCCAGCCATAGGTTCCTCTCCTTCCACGCAGTTTCCCATCATCATCCGGAAGCGGTCCGGCCGATTCAATAATGTAGGTAAATCTTTCGAATAATCTGACCCGCCGAAACATTGGCCGCGTCACATCGGGCGAAAAACCGATTGCCAAGCGGCGCCCGCAGCCGTACCTTCATCTGCAGACGTTTTCCGGTGAAGGAGTTATGGCGATGATGCGGCACGACGGCATGGACCCGCGACAGCAGGCGCTGCGCGGCCGTTCGGTGCTGCGGCACGTCGCGGCCCGACCCATCCTGCCCGCCGAGGAGCGACCGCTTCCGGCCCGGTGGCTGACCTAGACGCGTTCTTGCGCGACTGACGCCGCCAGCCGGGAGCACCGGATCGGGCGGCGTTTTCGTTTGGCGGCAACAACTCTCATTGACGCGACAGCATATGCGCCTACCTCGGCGCGCCCTGGCGGCACCGCACCTTGACAATTCCACAGTGGACGGCATGAAAACCCGGGCGGCGCATGCCCTTCTCCGGGTCTTTCCGGGACGAGGAAGACGGCAATCCACTCGCTTTGGGAGCGAGAAATACGGCGTTCGACTCGCCGGTCCCGGACTGCCGGCCGCGCAACAGCTGACGCGGCCGTCGAGGCGGGTTCGGCTAACGGTCAGGCCACCAGAATCTCACTCTGGAGACAGGGGTTCGACTCCCCTACTCGCTGCTATCAACCAGGCACGTCGTCGAGGCTTGCTCCGGCGATGCCATCCGGGCGATCATCGCCCGGCGTCGCGGGG
>JBIOYB010000490.1:0-9241 GCA_044869915.1 Allorhizocola sp. | reverse complement strand
ATCGCGGCCCGCCGCCTGGGTTGGCGGCGGGCCGCAGAAGGTTAGAAGATCACGGCAGGGAGTCGAGCACGATCCCACCGATGTCGCGGCCGAGTTGCACCGCGCTTTGGTTGCCGGTCCGATCGTTCATGATCACGGCCACCACGATCTGGTCGTCCGGGTAGATCCGCAGGTAGGCCAGCGTGCCCGGCCAGGATCCGGCCTTGGCGACCACCTGGTGGCCGTCCTCGCTGCCCGTGTCCCAGCCGTAGGCATAGTTGCTCAGCCCGTCCGGCGGGGTCCACATGGTGTCCAGCGACGCCTGGGTCAGGATCTGGCCCGCCGCCAGTTTGGCGCCGAACCGGCCCAGATCGTAGACCGACGAGTCGATCCCGCCGCCGAGGGTGGTCCAGGACTTGTCCTCCACGGCCAGCTCGGCATCGCCGGTGGTGTACTTGGTCATGCGCCGCACGCCGCTGAGCTCCTGGGGCGCGAGCGTGCCGAGCCCGAAGGCGTTGGTCAGCTTGGTGCGCACCAGGTTCTTGACGCTGCTGCCGCCCGCCGCCTCGAGCGCCGCCCCCGCGAGCGTGTAGCCGGGGGTGGAGTAGTAGTAACCGGGCAGCGTGCACACCAGGGGCTCGTCCCAGAACTCGTCGGCGGCGGCGAGCGCGGTCGCGTACGGCATGTTGGTGAACCCGAAGTCGAAGTCGCCGTAGTCGCCGACACAGCCCCGGTTGGCGATCAGATCGCCGACCGTGTGGGTGTGGTGCGCGGGCATCTGCGGCACCCAGTCGCGGGTCCCGTCGTCGAGGTCGACCAGATTCTGCTCGACCATCCGCATGGTCAGCACCCCGCCCACGGCCTTGCTCACCGAGGCGATCGTGTTGACGTGCGCGCTGTCGAGCCACACGTCGTCGTCGATGTCGGCGAAACCGAAGCCGCGCATGTATTTTGCGTCTCCATTGTGGAACACCGCCACGCCGATGCCCGGCACCGCAGTGGTGTCCAATTCGGACTGGATCCGGGTGGTGACCGCGTCGCGCAGCGCCCAGTCCGGGCGATCGCTGTTTTGCCGCCAGACCCCGGCGTAGCGCACGCCGCTCGCGGTGTCGTACTTGTTGTAGGCCACCAAACGGTAGCCCTCATCGGAGTAGCGGTGCCACCAGTTGGTGAACCCCTGCGCCGTCAGGTCGCGCCGCTCGGCCCACCCCCGATTGTTGGCGTTCTCGAACCAGATGCCGGCGTAGCGCTGCGCGCCGCCGGTCAGCAGGGACTCGATCGTCAGCACCCGGTAGTCGTCCTGCAGCTGGGCGAACTTCGCCGAGAACTGGGCCGAGGTCATGTCGCGCCACAGCTGCCAGGCCAGGCCCTGCGTGTTTTGCACCCAGACCACCGAGTAGCGCAGGCCCTGCGACGTTTCGTGCTGGTCGAAGTCGATCGGCATCCGGCCCGCGCGGCTCTGCTCGTCGAAGATCTGCGAGAACTCGGCGCTGGTCAGATTGCGGTACGAGGCCCAGCCCAGGTTTTCGGTGTTGCTCACCCAGACACCGGCCCACTTGCGGACTCCGCCTTGCAGGTAGGTCTCCTGCTCGGTCAGGCGCATGCCGTTGTTGCTCGCGTTGGCCCAGGCCGTCTGGAACTGGGCCTCGGTCAGATCGCGCAGCTCCTGCCAGGCGCGGTTGTCGGTGTTACGTTGCCACACCGAGCCGACCCGGTAGTTGCCACCGGTGACGTCGATGTCCAAATCGACTATCAGATATCCGTCAGCACTGTGCTGTGTGAACGACGTGGCGAACTGGGCGCTGGTCTGGTCGCGCAGTGACAGCCACGAGACCGAGTGGGGATCGAAGATGGGCGACGGCACACCGGGCACCGCTCCCGCCGGTGGCGCACCGAGCGCGGTACCAGCTAAAACACCGGCAAGTAACGCGGCCACCCGCACGGCCATGGACATGGTCCACCCCTTACCTTTCTCTTTCGCAAGGACATCTCGTGGTGACCACCGTGATCCATGGCGCCGCCCGGCATCGCTGTTTTTGAATTTGATTGAACAGACGCCGTTGAACATTGTTGAACCTGCGGATGTGCCCGGCGTCCGGTCAAGATTTAGGCTTCATCCGCGGGCGTCAGCCGCTGACGGGGACCGGGGAGGAGGTGCGCGGATGGCGGGCGACGACCAGGCCGCCGCCGAGTTGGTGCGCATGCTGCAACGGCTGCGCAGGCGCGAGGCGCGACGCCGGGGCGGCGCCGAGCTGACTTACCGCGAGCTAGCCGCGCAGACCGGCTGGAGCCTCGGGATCATCGCGCAATACTTCTCCGGCAAGTCGTTGCCGCCCGTGGACCGGTTCGACGTCCTTGTCCGGCTGCTGGGCGCCTCGCCAACCGAGCAGGGCGCGCTGGCCACCGCGCGGGATCGCGCCGACGAGGATCGCCGCGGGCTCGCGCCTGCGGGCGGCCGATCGCCGATCCAGCGCGCCGACATCCGGCTCCTCGGACCGGTCGAGGTCATCGGCCCGCGTGGCCCGGCCGAACTGGTCGGTGTGCGGCAGCGAGCCCTGATCAGCCTGCTGGCGCTCGATGCCGGGCGCGTGGTCACGCAAAACCGGCTCGTGGACGCGCTGTGGGGCGAGGCTCCACCCAGGACGGCGGTCAAGACGCTCTACAGCCACATCGCGCGCGTCCGGCATTCGCTCGATGTCTGCGGGATGCCGAGCGTGCTGCTGACGCACGGCTCGGGATACACGCTCGCGGTCCGGCCCGACGAGGTCGACGTGACGCGCTTCGAGAAGAAGGTCGCGCACGGCCGGCGGATGCTCGCCGACGGCAAGACGGCGGAGGCCGTGGCGCACCTGCGCGACGCCCTCGCGCTGTGGCGGGGCGAGGCATTGGCCGGCGCGCCCGCGGCCAGCAGGCTCGCGGCCGAGGCCGACCGGCTGCACGAGATGCGCCTGTCCGCCCAGGAAGACCTGTGGGAAGCGCGGTTGGGCCTGGGCGAGCACGCCACCGCAGTGGACGAGCTGGAAAAGCTTCTGGTCGACAATCCGTTGCGGGAGCGGCTGGTCGAGCTTTTCATTCTTTCCTTGTACCGGTGTGGCCGGCACACCGAGGCCCTCGAGGCATACCAGCGGTTGCGCGGACGCCTGGGCGAGCAGTTGGGTGTGGAGCCCGGTCCACGGATCGCCACGCTCTACGCGGCCGTGCTGCGCCGCTCGCCCGAGCTGGATTTCGCGGGCGCGGCAACCGGCACCCCGAGGGTGGTAAAGCCGGCACAGCTACCCTCGCCGGTGGGCCATTTCGTTGGCCGCCAAGGAGACCTGTCTGTCCTCAATGGACTGTTGAGCGGTCCGGCCGGGGTGGGCCGGGTCGGCGTGGTGTGCGGCCCCGCGGGCATGGGCAAGACCGCGCTCGCCGTGGAGTGGGCGCATCGGGCGCTTGACCGCTATCCCGACGGGCAGCTCTTCCTCGACCTGCGCGGCCACGACCCGGCCACCGCGATGCCGGTCGGCGAGGCGCTGACCCAGCTGCTGCGGAGCCTCGACGTGCCGGCTGCGGACCTGCCCACCGACCCGGCCGGACTGATCGGCCTCTATCGATCGGTGATGCACGGCAGGCGCGTGCTGGTCCTGCTCGACAACGCGGCCTCGGCCGACCAGGTCGGCTCGCTCGTGCCGCCGTCGGGCGGCAGCCTGCTGCTGGTCACGAGCCGCAACCAGATGGCCGGGCTCGCCGTCGACTACGCGGTGACCGGAGTCGATCTCGAGGTGCTGGCCGCCGAGGAGGCGCTCGTCCTGCTGGGCCGGATCCTGGGCACCGAGCGTGTGGCAAAGGAGCAGACCGCCGCGGGCAGACTCGTGGAGCTGTGCGGGCGCATGCCGCTGGCGCTGCGGATCGCCGCCGCCAAGCTCGCCACACGCCCGCCCCGACCCATCGCCGAGCTGGCGGCCGAGCTGGCCGGTGCCGACCGGCTCGCGCTGCTGGCCGTGCCGGGCGACTCGCGCAGCATCCGGACCGTGTTCGCCAGCGCATACCAGGCCCTGAGCCCTGCCGCCGCCGGCATGTTCCGCCGGGTCGGGCTGCACCCGGGCGCGACCTTCACGGCCTCGCTGGCGGCGGCCCTGACCGGGGTCGCGGAGGCCAAGGCCAGGCGGACGCTCGACGACTTGGTCGGGGTGCACCTCGTCACGGAGGTCGGCAGTGGACGGTACAGGCTGCACGATTTGATCCGTCTCTACGCGGCGGAGCGAGCCGACCGCGCAGAGCGAGCGGAGACGGCGGCCAGGATCATCGATTGGCACCTGACCGTGGCCGACGCCGCCAACCGGGTGTTCGATCCCGTGCGCGACCGGGCCGGAGCGATCGACGTCCACCCACCGATCAAAGCGCCGTTCGCGGCCGAGCACGACGAAGCGTTGGCGTTCCTCGACAGCGAGCGCGCCAACCTGCTCCCGGCCGTCCGGCTGGCGCAAGAGCACGGTCTCAACCGCGGCGCGTGGCAGCTCGCCTACCTGCTGACGAGCTTTCACGTGCTGCGCGGCTATCGAGCCGACCATGTCGAGATGTGCCGCGTGGGCCTGAGCGCCGCCCAGCGCCTGGGCGACCCCACGCCGGAGGCGATGATGCGCAGCCTGCTCGGCATGGGCTGCAACACGATCCACCGCCACGAGGAGGCGCTCGAACACCTGCCCCGGGCGCTGGAGCTCATGCGGGTGATCGACGACAGGCGTGGGCAGGCCATGGCGCTCAACAACATCGCCCTTGCGTACGGTCGGCTCGGCCGCCCCGACGCGGCCATCGACGCCTTCCACCGGGCCCTCGAGTTGCACACCGCCGACGGTCATGCCCCCGGCATCGCGTTGGCGCTGAACAACCTCGGCCACATGCACACCCTCAAGTCCAAACCGGACACGGCCATGGGTTATCTGTCGCGTGCGCTTAACCTCGCCCGGGAGATCGGCAACGCCCACCTCGAGGCCGCCGTCCTGCACAGCCTGGGCGAGGCCCATCTGGCCCGTGCCGACCACGATGCCGCGCTCACGCACCTCTCGACGGCTCTGGACATCAAGCGGCGGCTCGGCGAGCGGCGCAAGGAGGCCGACACCCACAACCTGATCGGCCTCGTGCACCGCGACCGGGGCGGACACACCGCCGCCCGGACACACTTCCAGCGGGCGTTGGCGATCGGCCGGGAGCTGGGCGACCGCCACCTGGAGATGGCGACGCTCGCCCACCTGACGGCGACTCAGCCTGGCTTCAGCGGCCCGGGGATCGCGAGGACCGCCGAGGGGTCGCCAAACGTGCATCCGGATGAGTCCCGTATCTCCACGTAGAACCATCGGCCGGGCGTACTCGCCGGGCGCTCCACCAAGCCGATCGGCAACCGGAACAGGGCGGCTCCCGCGGGCACCACCACCTGGGCGTTAAACACCGCGACATAGTCGACACCCGGCTCGGCAGTGCCACTGTTCACCGTCCCATACCGGATCGTGTTCGAATGGGACAGCTCGCAGTCAACCCCGATGATCACGCCGTCCTCGAGGTCGCACATGATCCTTTGCTCGCCTTGGAGCCACGGCTGCCCGGGCGGTGACGTCATGCCGAGATCGATCGGAGGGCAGATCTGGTCGTCCAGCACCGCGTTCGCGATGGCGTTGTCGTCGTCGAGGATGCGACCGCGGCCCGCGCTATTTCCCACCTTGATGTCCACGGTGGGTAGGGATAGCCTCAGCGTGAAATCCTTGAGCTCGGCCTCTGGCACGGCGTCGTTGCCGACGGGCACCACGATCCGGCGTGTGGCCACATCCCCTGCGGCCCAATGCAATGTCCCGCTGACGGGCACGTAGTCGACCCCCGGCAGGGCCGAGCCGGGCGTGATGCCGTAGTCAACCGACCCGGCGGCCGTGCAGCTGACACTCGAAAACACCGTGAAGACCACCCGATTGGCGTCCTCGTGGACCGTCATCTCCGGGTTGATGAAGATGACCCGATCGCAGCCGGCATGCGCGGCATCACTGCCGGCCACCTGCAAACCCGCAAGCGCGGTCACGGCCGCCGCGCAGGCGGCCAGGATTCGTTTCGTTCCTCGCGTCATGCACGGAATGGTCCAACCCCACCCTTGCACAGACCTTGTGGCCCGTGCCGGTTGGCTATAGTGGGCGGCGTGCGTCAACAATTTGACATCGGTGGCATACGGTTGGCCGCCGACGTTTCGGGGGACCCGGCCGCGATGCCGCTGGTGTTGTTGCACGGCGGCGGCAATGATCGGTCGGCGTGGACGCATCTCATGCCCACCTTTGCGCAAACCCATCGTGTCGTGGCGCTCGACCTGCGCGGCTTCGGCGACAGCGATCGCGCGGACGCTTACTCGTTCGAGCTCATGCGCGACGATGTGATAGGCGTGCTGGATATCCTCGGCGCCGACCGGACTGACCTGATTGGACACTCGATGGGCGGGACCATCGCGTGGCTTGTCGCCCAGGCCCAGCCCGACCGCTTGGCCCACCTGGTCGTGGTCGACACCCCCATCACACGCGTGGGCTCGGAGCCCATTGTGCTTGGGCCGCAACCCGATCCGCCGCCACCGTTTGACTGGCGCGCGCTCGAGGCCGTCATCGCGCAGGTCAACTCCCCCGACCCACAGTGGTGGGCCGACCTCGCACTCGTGACCGCCCCGACACTGATGCTCGCCGGCGGCCCCTCAAGCCATGTGCGCCAAGAGACTTTCACCGAGGCCCTGCCGTTGCTCAAGCACGGCCACCTCACCGAAATCCCGGTCGGCCACCACATCCACCGAGTCGCCCCCGAGGCCTTCCTGTCCGCCGTCCTCCCCTTCCTCGCCACTTAACTCCGCTTCCGTCGATCGCGTAAGGCTCGGCGGGTCGACAGCGCGTGTGGGTGACCCGCTCCCCTTCCAACGCCACCACTTCGCCAAGCCGTGCCGGGTGGTCCGGCCCCACGCCGCAGGCTCGGCGACCGGCAACTGCTCCGATGCCGCCACCGCGCCCGAGACATCCCCAGCCGCTCCAACCCAGCTCGCCAAGTCGAATCGAGCGGAGAGCGTGTCACGTCGAGCTCGGCCCCGCTGCTGGAGGCAGTCGCCCCACGGCTGGAGGCAGTCGGCCCGCTGCTGGAGGCAGTAGCCCCACGGCTGGACGCAGTCGGCCCGCTGCTGGACGCAGTAGCCCCACGGCTGGACGCAGTCGGCCCGCTGCTGGACGCAATCGCCTCACGGCTGGAGGCAGTCGCCCCACGGCTGGACGCAATCGCCCCACGGCTGGACGCAGTCGGCCCGCTGCCCGAGGCAGTCGGCCAGCGGCGGGGGCACGCCCACGCGCACCGGCCAGACCACCTCCCGCGGCGGCGCCAAAACACGTTGTGTTGCGTGCCGTGGTCGCCGGCCATGAAGCCGCGCGCTCCGGGCAGGTTGAACTGCTGGTCCATCAATTGAACGTGTTGTGCTGCACGTTATGATCGCCGACCATGAGGCCCTTGGCCTCGGACACGTTCACCTCGAACTTCGCCTTATTCGTCGCCTCCAGCAGCTCCAGCAGCTCCTCTGCCGCCTTCACCGTGGGCTCGTCGACTCCGACCTGCTCGAGCTTGCCCGTCAGCGTGTCGCGCTGCTCCGGCGTGTGCGCGACGAGCGCGTCGTCCTTGACGCCACCGGCCTCGAACCGTTTCAGCACAAGCGTTTTCAAGCGAGTGTACGCATCCTTGATCGTCGTCGAGACGATATCCTTCGCCGCCTCCGCGGCCCCGGCCACCAACGCCGACACTACGAGAGTCACAGGTTCCACGGCCAATACCCTATTCCTGCCGTCAACCACCGCCGTCGATCAAGTCGGGAAACCAACAGCACGGATGATCAGCTAAATCTATGCAAAGTTTGCCTCCGCTGTGCCCGGCAGGTGTCGCGGGCGATCCCACAATGGGCTGCCAACAAATTTCCGTTGAGCCGAAGGAGGAATACCTTGCCCAAGATTCTCCACCGCATGGGGGCCGCACTCGCGGCGCTTGTCATCTCCACCGCGCTGGCCGCCCCGGCGGCGGCCGCCGCTCCCACGCCCGCGCCCGGGGTAGGCGTCCACGTATCGTGCCCGACATTCCAGCCCTTCTTGGCCACGGGCTTCGGCTCGGTCAAGATGTGCTACCGCTACAGCTCCACCCCGTATGGACTCTTCGGCCAGGCCGGACATTTCAGCGGCGTCAACGGGTCCTTCAGCCCCGTCACCGGGTGGCTCGCGGTCGAGCAGCTCTCCCAGTGGAACCTCCCGTCCGTGGAGGCCGACGACGGTTACGTCGAGCACGCCTCGCTAGGCCCGCAGCTGAACACCGCCTACGGCCCTGCCAGCTGGGGCGTGCAGTACATAGACGACTCCTATCCCGACAAGGCCGCCCGGTTCGGCTCGTACAACTGGGTGACGCACACGTTCTACCCCACCAGCGGCTGGCTCAAGGTCTCCCCCTGACCTGACACCAACTCCGCCTACGGATTCAGGGTTTGCTCGACGATCGCGACGCGCGCCGGAAGCGGGCCGGCCGGGACTTCGATGAGGTCGAATCCGTACTCACGATAGGTCTGTTCGTGGATCCGTTCGAAGGCGAGCGCGTCTTCGAGGCCGATCCGGCGCGCGGCGGTGGCTTGCACGAAACCGAGACCTCGTACAAAGAAAACGGTCTCTGCATAGAAACGCTCGCGAACCATGCGCTCTATCTCGTCGAGCAGGCGGCGTGGCGCGGGCTGTGCGAGGTGGCGGCTCAGCGCCAGCGTGCACACCGGCGAACGGTCGAAAACCGTGACACGGCCGGCGTCCGTGTCGGCGGCGGTGGCAGCGAGCTGCCGTTGCCGTTGCAAGGTCACGATGCTGTCGAGGAACGCCGCGTCCCGCCACGGTTCTTGATTGCCGAGTGCCTGTTGGACAGCGATGACGTCCGTCGCGGCCTCCTCGACGACCGCGTGGCCGTTGAGCTCCAGCTGGCGCAGGATCGCCGTCTTCCCGGAGCCCGGCGTGCCGGTGAGGATGTACCAGGGCATGTTTCACCCTCTCACGCGAAGGCCGGCGACCGACCGATGCCGCGGTCGATCGCCGGCCCAGACTGCCGGAAGCGAGAGGTCAGATCCTGCCCGCTCCCGCACCTGCCGTGACGGATGCCTTGACACTATTCACATTTTCCGCCGTGTACGCATACGGCAGACCAGCCACCGAACCATTGACCTCACACGGCCCGGAATTGGTCAGCGAATTGTTACGCGCCACCAACCGCC
>JBIOYB010000489.1:0-4488 GCA_044869915.1 Allorhizocola sp. | reverse complement strand
CCACCCGCCGATCGCCGCCGCCCGCTCCCTGAACCCGGCAACGCCCTCTACGATGTTCGTCTTCAGTTGCGCCAGGGTCCGTCCCTTTGTCGAAACCGTCGGTCCCAGAGCGATCGCGATGGCCTTGAGATCGGCAGTCTTGAAGTTTCTCCGGTCAAGGTAGGCGGTGATCGCGGCCGAGCCGTCCAGCCCTCGAATCTCGTCGGCTGCTGCGTTGACATCGAAGGTGGGCTCGACCAGGGCCGCGCGTGTCTTGGGCGACTTGACAACGACCTCTTCGGAGCGGAACTCAAACCAGCCGCGACCCGTGGCGAGCGCCTGCAGTTGTTCGTCGCTTAGTTTGTCGAGCACCTTGGTCACGTGGTCGAGGGCGAGCTTGGCAAGCTGCGCAGAGGTCACAGCGGTGTCCCTTCGGTCCATTTGATGAAATCGGTGATGAGCTCGTCCATCTCATCGGCGGCGTCGCGGTGCGTCAGCATCGCTGGAATGCCGGTTTCAGGCGTCACCGGGTAGGAGGTCTTCCGGTCGCGCATAAAACTCTTGAAGACGGGTGCTCCAAGCGCCCGGATCTGGTTTATCGCCATGCTCTGGACGTCGATTGGTTGACCCCGCCAAACGTCGACCATGGTGAAGAGAACGCCTGTTTGGGGTGTGGGAATCAGCGGGCTGTTTCCCGCCTTGCGCGCGTGCGCGTTGTACTCGTCGATGAGGCTGAAGAGCTGTTCGCCGAAGTGATTGATGCCGTTGGTCGACAGGTAGTCAGGTCGGCTCGGTATGAGGATGCAGTGGCTGGCGATGACCGCGTTCTTGTTCATCATCCGGAAGTCGGGCGCGCAATCGATGAGTACGAAGTCGTACATCGAGAAGGCGTGGTCGTTTAGCCCTTCAGCAAGGCGCCGGAACACCTTGACGAATCGGCTAGGTGGAACCTCGCGGGTCTTCGGGTCGACTGCCCCAGCCAGCAAGGTGTCGACCGTGACGAGGTCCTGATGGGACACGATCATGTCCAGCTCGCCGCGGCCCAGACCCTGTGAAAGGTGCTGATTGACCTTGGACGGCCGGACGATGAGGCTTGACAGCTTCGTTACGGACTTACCTCGGCCGGGGCTGTCGTACCAGTTCTTGATCGTCAGATCCCTTGCGAGCTGTTCCCGCCATTCGGTCGAGCTGAAGAAGGAGAATGTGAGGCTCGCCTGTGGGTCGAGGTCGATCAGGAGCACGTTGCTGCCGCGCTGGGCCAAGCCCGCGCCGAGATTGGCGGTGAGCGTGGTCTTGCCGACCCCGCCTTTGTAGTTGATGACGGACACCACCTTCACCGGCCACCTCCCAGGGCATTGAGCAACATCAGCGACGCTACGACACTTCAGCATTCCGTGCATTCGTCGATACGGATTGTGATCTCATCAATTGGTGCCGGGTGCATACCGGATCAACCGACCCGGGGTAGGTTTGGCTTATGAACGAGATCAATCGATACCTGACCGAAGAGGTGGTGGTCGACTACTCGGACGGGCTGATCACGCGCCGGGAGGCCATGCATCGGCTCGGCCTGCTCGGTGTCGCGGCGGCCGTGGCGACGCCCCTGCTCGCGGCGTGCGACGCTCAGCGGGAGCCCGAGGTCCAGGAGCCCGCGAGCGTGGCACCAAGCGCCGTGCAGCCGGCCGGGCCCGCGCCCAAGGCGCAGGAGGCCATCACGTTTGCGGGAGCCGAGGGGCGCACGCTGATGGGCGCCTTTGCCGCGGCGGACAGCCCGAAGGGCAGCGTGCTGGTGATCCACGAGAATCGTGGGCTGACCGACCATGTCAAGTCGGTGGCGGGAAGGCTTGCCGCGAGCGGCTTTTCCGCTCTGGCCATCGATCTGCTGTCGGCCGAGGGCGGCACGGCGAAGTTTACCGATCCGGCGCAGGCCACGGCGGCGCTCAACGCCGCTCCGCCCGCACGCTTCCTGGCCGACATGAAGTCCGGCATCGACGAGCTGCTCAAACGGACACCCAAGACCAAAGTCGGCATGACCGGCTTCTGCTTCGGCGGGGGCCAGACGTGGGCCATGCTGCACGCGGGCGAGCCGCGCCTGCGCGCCGCGGCGCCGTTTTACGGCCCGGCTCCGGCAAACCCCGACTTTTCCAAGTCGCCCAACGCGGCCGTGCTCGCAATCTTTGCCGAACTCGACGAGCGGGTCAACGCGAGCCGTGAGCCGGCCCAGCAGGCCCTGCAGAAGGCCAACCTCACGCACGAGATCGTGACCTATCCGGGCGCCAATCACGCCTTCTTCAACGATACCGGTCAACGTTTCCATGCCGAGGTCGCCGCCCAGGCGTACCAAAAAGTCATCGATTGGTTTGGACGCTATTTGGCCTGAGGACATCTTGGGCGAGAAGCGTTGGCACGCATGTGGAATGCCACCCTTCTCGCCCTCACGCTGTTGGCGGGACCGCTCACCCCTGCCCACCACCGGCCCGACCTGGACATCCAGGCGCATCGCGGCGGCCTCGGGCTGTGGGTCGAAAACACGCTCGCCTCGTTTGGCAACGCCCTGCGCCTGGGCGTCGACACGCTCGAACTCGACGTGCAGATCACGCTCGACGGGCATGCCGTTGTCACCCACGACCGCCGCGTCAACCCGGCCAAATGCCTGGGCGCCCACGGCGGCCGATACATCACGGATCTGACCCTGGCCCAGGTGCGCACGATGGACTGCGGCTCGCAGCAGGTGGTGCCCGGCCAGCTGATCGTGCCGGGCGCGCCGATGCCCCTGCTGTCCGAGGTTTTCGACCTCGTGAAGCGCTACAACGCCCACGACGTGAAGCTCAACATCGAGACCAAGGTGGAGGCCGGCGCGCCGCACGAGACCGCGCCGCGCGAACAGTTCGTGCAGGTGGTCAACGCCGAAATCGCGCGGGCCCGGATCGCGCGCCAGGTGACGATCCAGTCGTTCGACTGGGGTGCGCTGATGCGGTTCCGTGAGGTCGCGCCCTGGATCGAGACGGTCGCGCTCACCAACCGCGACTTCCTCCAGATTGGACAGCCGGGAGCTTCGCCGTGGCTGGGCGGGCTCGACATCGACGACTTCGGCGGCGACCCGATCGCGGCCATCAAAACGTTTGGCGCCAGTGCTTTTTCGCCCGTGCACGGCTTCCCGCAGGGCGGCACGGTCAACGACCCGGGCTATGTGCCCTATGTGACCGCGGACATGGTCAGGCACGCCCACCGCAACGGTATCAAGGTGATCCCCTGGACCGTCAACGACGTGCCCACCATGAAAAAGCTTATCAATGACGGCATTGACGGCCTGATCACGGACTATCCCGACCGGCTGCGGACGCTCGTGAAGAACCCGCCGCGTGGGCTTGCGTCCCCCTTCGACGTGCAAGCCCATCGCGGTGGCACGCTGCCCGGCGACCTGCCCGAGAACACGCTCATGACCTTCCGCCGGGCACTGTCCAACCCGGACATCTCCACGCTCGAACTCGACACCGGCGTGACCCGCGACGGGCACCTGGTCGTCTCGCACGAGCGGCGCATCGACCCGGCCAAGTGCTCGGGCGGCTTCGCCGGCACGCTCATCAAAGACCTGACCCTCGCGCAGATCCGCACGCTCGATTGCGGCCGGGGCGAGCGCATGCCGACCTTGGCGGAGGTGCTGGATCTGGTGAAGCCCACCGATAAGCGCCTCAACATAGAAACAAAAATCTCTCCTTTGATACGCGACACGGCCCCGTTCGACACTTTTACCCGGCAGTTGGTCGGGGCGATCGAGCGCGCCCGCATGACGGATCGTGTCACCATCCAGTCCTTCGACTGGCGCACCATCCAGCTGGCCAAAAAGCTCAACCCGCGCATCGGGACCGTGGCGCTCGTGTGGCAGTATGGCCCGGCCGAGTGCGCGTCGCCGGCCGACGAATGCTCGCTGCAGGCGGTTTACGGCGACCCCAGCGTCAAGAGCCCGTGGACGGGCGGCCTGGACTGGTGGAAGCACAGGGATCTGGGCAAGCTCGTGCGCGAGTCCAAAGCGGACACCGTTTCGGCCAACTGGCAGGTGCACGACCCCAACCAGGGCACGGTCAGCTCACCCGACTGGTATCTGCGCGAGAACCCGGCCTACTTCCACGGGCCCGACGTGACGGCGCTGCACGACCGGTACCGCATAAAGGTCATCCCTTACACGGTCAACAACGAGGCCGTCATGCACCGCCTCATCGCGCTCGGCGTCGACGGCATCATCACCGACGACCCGGAGCTGCTCATCAAGGCCGCGCGGCTGCACGGCCTGCGCTAGGCCGGGCGTGATCGTCGCGGGGAAGGGGCCACAGTCCCTTCCCCGCGACGCGGGACTCCTTTACAGCCTGCCCGCTCCCGCACCCGCCGTGACGGATGCCTTGACACTATTCACATTTTCCGCCGTGTACGCATACGGCAGACCAGCCACCGAACCATTGACCTCACACGGCCCGGAATTGGTCAGCGAATTGTTACGCGCCACCAACCGCC
>JBIOYB010000488.1:0-17763 GCA_044869915.1 Allorhizocola sp. | reverse complement strand
GCTCGGGCTGCGTGACCGGGTGCAGGCGGTCATCATGGCCTACGAGACCGGGCTGATCGTGCCCGGACGCCGCTAAAGCGCCGAACGTTCACAACTGCCGCACCACTGGGCCGGATCCGGCGCCTAGCGTGGCGCCATGAGGGTGAAGATGTTCCTCCCCGCACTCACCGAGGCGGTCAGCCCGCTGTTTCGCCCGATCAAGTATTCGCTGTTTCCGCCGCTGGGGCTCGCGACGCTGGCCGGATATCTGCCCGCCGGCGCGGACGTGACCATCCACGATGAGCATGTGGAGCGGCTCGACCTCAACGATGGTGTCGTGCCGCACCTGGTGGTGATCCAGGTGTATATCACGTCGGCGCGACGCGCCTACGAGATCGCGGACCACTATCGCGCGCTGGGCTCATATGTGGTGCTCGGCGGGCTGCACGTGACCTCGCTGCCCGACGAGGCGGCCGCGCACGCGGACACCATCTTCCTCGGGCCGGGCGAGGACACATGGCCGGTGTTTCTCGCCGACTTCGCCCGGCGGGAGCCGAAAAAGCGTTACGTCTCCGCGAATCGCACCCTGGCCGGGCTCCCGCCCATCCGGCGGGATCTGATCCGGCGCGAGCTGTATCTCGTCCCAAATAGCATCGTCGTCTCGCGTGGATGCCCGCATCATTGCGATTTCTGCTACAAAGATGCCTTCTTCGAGGGCGGGAAGTCCTTCTACACCCAGACGGTCGACGCGGCGCTGGCCGAGATCGACCGCCTGCCCGGGCGGCACCTGTACTTTTTGGACGATCACCTGTTCGGCAACCGGCGCTTCGCGGAGGCGCTGTTTGACGGGATGCGCGGCGGCAACCGGCTGTGGCAGGCGGCGGCGACGGTTGACGCGGTGCTCGCGCCGGGCCTGCTGGAGCGGGCGGTCGAGGCCGGGCTGCGCAGCCTGTTCGTCGGCTTCGAGACGGTCAACGGCGGGAACCTTGCCGCGCAACGCAAGCGGCAGAACATCGGGCGAGACTACGCCGCGGTCGTCAAGCGGTTGCACGAGCACGGGGTGATGGTCAACGGCAGTTTTGTGTTCGGCATGGACGGCGACGGGCCGGACGTGTTTGACCGCACGGTGGAGTGGGCGATCGGGGTGGGCATCGAGACCGCCACGTTTCACATCATGACTCCCTATCCGGGCACGGCCCTGTTTGACCGCATGCGGGACCGGCTGTTGCACCGGGATTGGGAACGCTACGACACGCGGCAGGTCGTGTTTGAGCCGCGCGGCATGACACCGTCGCAATTGGAGAGCGGGTATTGGCGCGCCTACCGGGACTTCTATCGCTGGGGCGCGATCTGGCGCGGGGCATCCACAAAGGACACCCTGCGCGGGAGGGCGCGGCACCTGGCCTACGCCGCCGGGTGGAAGAAGCTCGAGCCGCTGTGGAACCTGCTGATTCGCACACGCCACGTGCTGCGCGCCCTCCCGCTCTTGGAAGCCGTCCTATCCTGGAACTCCCGTGCTGACAAGGATCACGACGACCCCGTTCTTGAGGGTCTTGCCGGTCGGGTTGGTGCCCGCGGCGGTCCCGGCCGGGCAGGGTGACGGCACGGGCCGCCTCGTCTCCACCTCGACCTTGAAGCCCGCGCCCTTGACCAGGGACAGCGCCTCGGGGATCGGCTTGCAGGTGACATCCGGGATGGCCGACTGAGGCCCGGTGATGAGCCGCTGGTTTTTCGGCGGGGTGAACTGGACTCCGGCCTGGTCGGCCATTGCCGCCGCGAGCGTGTATTGCACGGCCGGGTTGACTCCGCGATTGCCCTTGTGCTTCATTTTCTGGGTGGTGTCGGGCCAGTCGGGGTCGACCAGGAAGCCGGACACCGACAGCTGCTTGGTGGTGATGGTCAGCGTCGCGGTGCTCTCGTTGTCGCTCGTGCCGGTCTTGCCGGCGATCGGCTTCTTGATGATGCCCTTGGACTCCGACGCCGTGCCGCCCTCACACCGGCCGACGGCCGACGAGTCGCCCACCGGGCATCGCGAAGCGTCGATGGCGGCCCGGGCCACCTCGGGGTCGAGCGCCTGCTTGCACTTTGCCGCCCCGACCGCGAGCTTCTCGCCCCGGTTGTTTTGCACGCCCTCGATCGGCGTGGGCTCGCAGTAGAGCCCGTCGGCCGCGAGCGTGGCATAGGCGTTGGCGATCTGCAGCGGCGGATGGGTGGAGATGCCGAGCGTGAACGGCGACCATATCTTCGCCGTCTGGGTGGAGGCGGTGTAGTCGTCGTCATCTGTGCTCGGGTCGTCGTAGAAGGTGACGCCCATGCGCCTGGCCGTGTCCATCACCTTGTCGCCGCCGACGATGTCGAACAACGGCACGAAGTAGGTGTTGACCGACAGGCCGAACGCGGACCACATGTTGTGCGGCCCGATCCGCGTGCCGGAGCTGCTGTTGGGCGGGCACCACATGCCGCCGCAGTTGGGGTCCTTCTTGTAAGGGTATTTCGACGTGGCCTGCGCCTGCGTGTTGATGACATAGTCCAGCGGCAGGCCGTTTTCCAGCGCGGCGACCAGCGTGAATATCTTCATCACGGAGCCTGGCCGGTAGCCCTGGAAGGACGGGTCGGTCGACATCAGCGGGTTGGTGGTGTTGGGGTAGGAGCCCTTGCTGCCCGCCGGGGCCTTGGGGTTGGTGTTGGCGCCGTTTTCGCCCTTGGTGTCGAGCTTGAAGTGGCGGTTGACGGCCAGCGCGCGCACCTTGCCCGACCCGGGCTCGATGGCCGAGAGCAGCATGGCCTGCGGATCGCCGATCGGCGCGTATTTGACCGCGTTCTCGAACGCGGCCTGCTGTGTGCCGACGTCCAATGTGGTCTGGATGCGGAACCCGCCGGAGCGCAGCTGCCGCTCGCGGTCGTAGTCGGTCACGCCGAACACCTCCTGCTGCATCCACCACCGCTGGAAGTAGTCGCAGAAGAAGCCCCAGTGGTTGGTGATCACCTGCACGCACCCGTTGGGCGTCTTGGCGTCGGAGATTTTCAGCTCCTCGGCCTTGGCCTCGGCGCCCTGCTCGGCCGTCAAGTATCCAGCCTGGACCATCTCGCCGAGCACGTAGTTGCGCCGCTCGACCGCCTCCTGCCGGCCCGACGCCTTGTCGAGCTTGCCGGGGAACTTCACCAGCCCGGCGAGGAACGCGGCCTGCGCGATGGTCAGATCCTTGGGGTGCTTGCCGAAGTAGACCTGGCTGGCGGCGAAGATGCCGTAGGCGCGGGTGCCGAAGTAGGCCGTGTTTAAGTACTTCTCGAGGATCTCCTCTTTGCTCATGCGCCGCTCCAGCGCGAGCGCGTAGTTGACCTCGAGCAGCTTGCGCCGGTTGGTGTTTTCGGTCGCCTCGATGACCCCCTGCGGCGTGTTGTCCAGCGAGTAGGTCAGCGACATGCGCACCAGCTGCATGGTGATGGTCGACGCGCCCTGCTGGACGTCGCCCGCGGTCTGGTTGGCGATGAACGCCCGCGCGATGCCCTGGGTGTCCACGCCGTTGTGGTCATAGAACTTCTGGTCCTCCGCGGCGAGAATCGCGTGTTGCACCATCACCGGAATGTCGGACAGCGCTAGGTCACTGCGATTTTCGTCGAACATGACCGTGATAAGAGTCTTATTGTCGGAGGCGTAGACATAGCTGTTTTGTGGCGACCGCTTGACCGTCAGCTCGTCGGGCAGGTGCGCGAACGCCTCACCCCCCATCTTTGCTGCCAGGCCGGTCGCGGCGAGCACTGGGAATATCGCCGCGGCGAGGACGGCGCCGGACAGAACGGCGCACAGCAGAAGCTGGGTAATTTTGGCTAGCAGATTGACCACGAAAGACAGACGCTCGAGCGGTGGGCAAAGTTGCATGCGAATTGCGCCGGTCTTGTCCCGGCCAGCCTTCGCGTCCGCGGGCGGAGCCAAATCCATCGATCACCCTCACAGTAGCGCCGCCGTGCGCCTGCACGGCGGTCGGATATCCGTACGTCCCGCGTCGCCTTCCCGACCACACCGCCGAACGTACGTCCATACGATCACGCGACCGGTTCCTCGAGTGACGCGGAGGTCGCGATGCCGGTTTCCCTGTCTTATCCAGGCGTATACGTCGAAGAGATCCCCAGCGGCGTCCGCACCATCACCGGCGTGGCCACGTCCATCACGGCCTTTGTCGGGCGCGCCCTGCGCGGCCCGACCGATGCCGACGGGCCCGTCGTGGTCAACAGCTGGTCCGATTTCGACCGTGTTTTCGGCGGGCTCTGGGTGCACAGCCCGATGTCGTTCGCCGTGCGCGACTTCTTCCTCAACGGAGGTTCACAGGCCATCATCGTGCGGCTGTTCAAGGGGGTGGATGGCGAGGCCACCAATGCCGAGCTCAGTCTCGGCGGCGGATATGTGCTGACCGCGCGCAATCCGGGCACGTGGGGCAATCGGCTGCGGGCGCGGGTCGACTACGACACCCGCGACACGGCCGACACCAAGCTGTTCAACCTGTACGTGCGCGACGACAAGACCGGCGTGGTGGAGCAGTTCCGCAACGTGACGGTCGATCCGGCCGGAGCGCGCCGGGTGGACAAGGTGCTCGGCAGCGAGTCCACTTTGGTCCGCGGCGCGCCGCTCTCGGGTGGCGAGAGCCGGCCCGACGACCACGACGCGCCCGACGCGACGCACCCGCTGTGGGGCGACAACGCCACCAACACGAAGGTCGAGTCCGCGGGACAGGTGCCGGGCGACGGCGAGATCCCCAAGGCGGGGGAGTACACTGCCGCGGGCAAGCGTGGCATCCGCGCACTGGAGCACGCCGACCTGTTCAACCTGCTGTGCCTGCCGCCCTACGCGCTCGACCCCGACGGCGGGGTGGACGGCGCGGTCGAGAAGTCCGTCATCACCGACGCGGCCGCCTATTGCGAGCAGCGGCGGGCAGTGCTCGTCGTCGATCCAATGTGGAACAGTCAGGACGACGCGGTCACGGGCGCGGCCGACTTCGCGTCCAATGTGGGCACCAACAGCAAGAACGCGGCCATCTACTTCCCGCGCCTGATCCAGCCAAACCCGTTGCGGGACAACCAGCTGGAGCCGTTCGCGCCGTGCGGCACGGTCGCGGGGGTCATCGCGCGCACCGACGCGCAGCGCGGGATCTGGAAGGCGCCGGCCGGGCTGGAGGCGTCGCTGGTGGGCGTGCCCGCGCTCGAGGTGCCGCTGACCGACGCCGAAAACGGTGAGCTCAACCCGCTCGGGCTCAACTGCCTGCGCACGATGCCTGCCGCCGGATCCGTGGTGTGGGGCGCGCGCACCATGCGCGGCAACGACAAACTCGCCTCGGAATGGAAGTATCTTCCGGTCCGCCGCACCGCGCTTTTCATAGAAGAGAGCCTCTATCGCGGTACCCAGTGGGTCGTCTTCGAACCCAACGACGAACCGCTGTGGGCGCAGATCCGGCTCAACGTCGGCGCGTTCATGCACGACCTGTTCCGGCAGGGCGCGTTCCAGGGGCTCACGCCCAGGGAGGCGTATTTCGTCAAGTGTGACAAGGAAACCACGACTCAGACCGACATCAACAACGGGATCGTCAACATCGTGGTGGGATTCGCGCCCCTCAAGCCGGCCGAGTTCGTCGTGATCAAGCTGCAGCAGATGGCCGGAAGGGACGCGTAGCGATGGCGAAGTTCACGGTGAACCCGCAGCGGTTCGACCCGTACAAGAATTTCAAGTTCCGGGTGCGCTGGGACGGGCGTTACGTCGCGGGAGTCAGCAAGGTCGGCGCGCTCAAGCGCACGACCGAGGTGGTCGAGCACCGCGAGGGCGGCGACCCGTCGACGTCGCACAAGTCGCCCGGGCGCACCAAATATGAGGCCATCACGCTGGAGCGCGGTGTCACGCACGACACCGAGTTCGAAAAGTGGGCCAATCGCGTCTGGAACTACGGCTCCGGGCTGGGCGCCGAGACCTCGCTGAAAAACTTCCGCAAGGACATCATCATCGAGGTGTACAACGAGGCGGGCCAGCTGGCGTTGGCATACAAGGTTTACCGGGCGTGGGTGTCGGAATATCAGGCGCTGCCCGATCTGGACGCCAATGCCAACGCGGTCGCGATCCAGACCATCAAACTGGAGCACGAGGGCTGGGAGCGCGACTACGAGGTGGGCGAGCCGTCCGAGCCGAGCTTCACCGAGCCGGCCGGTTAGCCGTGCTTGCCGCGGCCGAGTTACTCACAGCCTGGGAACAGGCCCGCACGACCCCGCGGGCTCCCGGCGCGCTGTTGCGCGCGCTGGGAAGACCCCAGCCGACGTCGCTCGGCGCGGTTCAGGCCGCCATGATCTCTATACATGTAGAGTTATTTGGCGGGCGCCTGGACGGGTTGGCGCATTGCCCGCGCTGCGCCACGGCGGTCGAGCTGAACGTGCCGCTGGCCGAGCTCACGGCGGGCATTCCTTCACCGGAGCCGGTCGAACCGCTGGTCGTGGACGGGCGCACCGTCCACTGGAGACTGCCCGACGACGCCGACCTGGCCGCGGTCGCGGGCGCGGCAACCACCGACGAGGCGGCGCTGCTGCTCGTGTCGCGCTGCGTCATCGGCTCCGAAGATCCGCGCAATTTCGGGGAAATGGTTGCCCCGCACGCGCCATCAGGCAGCCATTTCCCGGAAAATGCGCAGATCTTGCGCGAGCTGCTGGCGGAGCGGATCGCGGCCGCCGACCCATATGCGGACATTTCGTTCGATCTCGCGTGCCCGGAGTGCGGCACGTGGTGGGAGAGCGCACTGGACATGGCCGACTTCGTGTGGGCGCAGCTGAACACCCACGCGCGCCGGCTGCTGGGCGAGGTGGACGAGCTGGCCCGTGCCTACGGCTGGAGCGAGCGGGAAATCCTCGGCCTGTCGCAGGGCCGCCGGGACGCCTACCTGGAGCTGGTGCGCCATGGCTGATCTGTTTGGCCGGCTGGCGGATCGGGCGCGCGGCGAGGCCGGCACGCTGGCGCCGCGCATGCCCACGCGCTTCGAGCCGCCCGCGCTCGAGCACACTGAGCCCGAGTACACCGAGCCCGTGCTGGAGCACACCAAGCCCGCGACGCAGACTCCTCCGATGGCGGCGGCGCACACGCCATCGCCAGGGGTGACCGCTGCGCCCGCCGCGGCCACAGTGGCGTCGGCGACCCGCCGCGACGCCCACGCGCGCCCGCCCGCAGTCCCGGCGCGGCCTGAGCCGGTCGTCGCACCGGCTGCCGCACCAGCAAAGCCGCAACCGGTCGCGCCCGCCGCCGCGACGGCGCCGGTGAGCACCCAGATCGAGGTTGTGCGGGTCGCGGCCGGACCCGAGGTGACGGTGAGGCTGCAAACGCTGACACCGCACACCGGCAAAACGGTGGCGCCGCAGGTGGGCCGCATCGTGCCGGCTATGCCGGTGGTGCCGCCGCCCCCACCCGTACCGTCCAAAAAAGACACCGTGGTGCACATCAGCATCGGGCGCATCGAGGTGCGCGGGGCCGCAACGCAACCCAGCGTCCCCGTCCGGGAGCCGGCGCGAGATGAGCGGCAAGAACGGCTCAGCCTCTCGGATTATCTGCGCGGCGGCGATAGGGGGCCGAAGTGAGCACGGCCCTCGCGCTCGGTGCGGTCAGCGCCGTACTGCGTAATGTCCTTGATAATGGTCTTATCGACGCCGTCTCGTCGGTCGGCGGCCCGATCAAGGTGACGGCCAAGTCGCCGGATCTGATCAAACTGGACGATCCGCAGCAGCCGCCACAGCTGAATCTCTTCTTATACAGGGTCAGCCCAAACCCGGGCTGGCGCAATGCCGGCCTGCCCTCGCGCGACAGCGATGGCCGCCGGATCACCAACCCGCCCCTGGCGCTGGACCTGCACTACCTGCTGACCGCCTACGGGCGCGAGGACCTGCACGCCGAAATCCTGCTGGGCTACGGCATGCACCTGCTGCACGAGCGCCCGTTCCTGGACCGGGCCGCGATCCGCAAGGCGCTGGAGCTCGATCCGCTGGACCCGACGATCCTGCCGGACGCGTTCCAGGAGCCGCCCGCGGCCGGGCTGGCCGATCAGTTCGAGACGCTGAAGGTCACGCTGGAGCCGCTCGATCTGGAGAACCTGTCGAAGCTGTGGTCGGCGACCCAGAGCCATTATCGGCTCAGCGCGGGATACCAGGTCAGTGTGGTGCTGATCGAGGCGACCCGCCCGGCGGGCGACCCGCTGCCGGTGCTCAAGCGCACGGTCGGGGTCGAGCCGAGCCTGACCGTGCCGCTGCCCACGCTCGAGCGCGCCGACCGGCCGGTGGAGCTGGGCGAGACCGTGCTCCTGCACGGCCATCATCTCGCGGGCACGGGCATCACCGTGCGGCTGAGCCACCCGCTGCTGCCCGCACCGCACACCATCGCCATTGCGTCCAATGTGGACGATAACGCGCTCGGCTTCGCCCTGCCCGCAACGGAAACACTGGGCCAGGCCTGGCCCGCGGGCGTCTGGAGCGTCGACGCGACATACGCCTCGAGCGGGCGCACCACCAACACCGCCGCGCTCATGCTCCTGCCCGTGCCAGGCGCGACCACGCTCACCCGCGATCCGCTCACCGAACGGGTCAAGGTGGTGGTCGATGTCACGCCCAAGGTCCGTCCGGAGCAGACGGTCACGATCGCGCTCAACTCGGCCCAGGCGACGGTCGGCCCGCGCACGGCGCCCGCCGGGCAGGTCGAGGCCGAGTTCGGCGCGATCCCCACCGGCCCGGCCTATCTGCGGATCCGCGTCGGCCTGGCCGAGAGCCGGCTCGTCGACGAGTCCGGGCCGGAGCCCGTCTTCCGGGGCGATCGGCAGGTGACGGTTCCGTGATCGCCGACCTGGACCGGGTGCACGCCCACCTGACAAAGACGGACTTCCTCCAAGAAGAGCCCGATGCGAGGGTCGCTCAGGTCGAGGCGGTCTTCCGGCTGTCGCCGTTCGAACGGGACCTGCTGCTGTGGTGCGCCGGAGCGGAGGTGGACGGGCGGTTCGAGACGCCGACGTTCGGCGCGGCACTGTCCGCTTTGGACGGCGGGCACTGGGACGCGCTAGCGCCCGCCGCGCCGCTGCGCCACTGGCGGCTCATCGAGGTCGGCGCGGGATCGGCGCTGGTGAACCGTCCACTGCGGATAGACGAGCGCGTCCTGCACCACCTGATCGGCGTCACGTGCCTGGACCCGCGTCTGGACGGCGTGCTGGAGGTCAGGCCCGAGGCCGGGCCCAGCGAAGCGGACGACGCGTTCGGAGAGGCCAAGGGTGTGGTCCTGCTCGTGGGCGGCGACGAGGAGGCGCGCCAACGGGCGGCCGGGAGCATGGCGGCCGCGCAGGGGCGCCTGCTGCTGGTGCTGCCGCACGACCGGCTGCCGCAACCGGGGCCCGACAACGCCTTCCTGGCCAGGCTCGTGGAGCGGGAGGTCGCTCTCCTGGGCGGGCTGCTGTTCATCCCCTCGGCCGACGTGGCACCCGGGCTGAATGCCTTTGTGCGGGAGCTGGGTTGCACTGTCGTTATTGGAGGGTACGCGCCCGGCGTGCCCGTCGACGAGCGGCGCATCGTCCCGGGCGGCGGGTCGGCGCAGCTGTCCGAATTGGCCGATCGGATCGAGCCCTACGCGGGCTGGGCCGACCTGGTCCTGCCCGAGCCGTCGGTGCAGGCGCTGCGCGAGCTCGCCGGGCAGGTCCGCCACCGCACCACGGTGTATGCGGACTGGGGCATGGGCGGGCCGCGCGGGCAGGGCATCACCGCGCTGTTCACCGGCGAGTCGGGCACCGGCAAGACTCTTGCCGCCGAGGTGCTGGCGGCGGAGCTGGGCTTGGACCTGTACCGTATCGATCTGGCCTCGGTCGTCAGCAAATACATCGGTGAGACGGAAAAGAACCTCAAGCGGGTCTTCGACGCCGCCGAGTCCAGCGACGCGGTGCTGCTGTTCGACGAGGCGGACGCCATCTTCGGCCGGCGCAGCGAGGTGCGCGACAGCCACGACCGCTACGCCAACCTCGAGATCTCCTATCTGTTGCAGCGCATGGAGACCTACCGGGGATTGGCCGTGCTCACCACCAACCTGCGCGGCGCGCTCGACCGCAGCTTCATGCGCCGCCTGCGTTTCGTCGTGCCGTTCCCGTTCCCGGACGCGGCGGCCCGCGCACGGATCTGGCGCCTGATGCTGCCGCCCCGGGTCCCGGTGTCCGATCTGGACTTCGAGCGGCTCGCGCGGCTTCAGCTTTCGGGCGGCAACATCCGCACCGTGGCGCTGAACGCGGCGTTCCTCGCGGCCGACGCGGGCGGGCCGGTGTCGATGGCGCACCTGCTGTCCGCGGCGCGCCGCGAGTACGCCAAGCTCGAGAAGCCGTTGACCGAGGCCGAGATCGGCGGGTGGGCGTGATGGGCGACGTGCACATCCACATCGGCGAGATCGTGGTGGACGGCCCGTTTGACGCGGGCGCGTTCGAGGCGACACTGCACGAGCTGGCTTCCTCGTATGCCGGCGACTACCCGAGCGGATCGGCGAGTGTCCTGCATGGACAGCCTGCCGCGAGCGTGGCCGAAAGCGTTTGGCACAGCATTGTTCCGGACGGAGGTGGGCAGTGAGCGCTTTTCCAGGGTCGCCGAGGCTGGTCAAGGGCGGGATCGTGCTGCTCGACCCGGCGTCGGGCGCGCTGCTCAAGGTGATTTCGCTGCAGTACAACCCGGACAGTCTCACCCGGACACTGCAGCCGAAGGCGGCGGGCGGCGACGGGCAGGATCGCTCGCAAGCGTTGCGCCTCAAGGGCGCGGCGGTCGAGACCATCAAGCTCGAGGCGGTGCTCGACGCCACGGATCAGCTGGAGTTCCCCGACCGCAACCCGGCCACGGTCCAGCACGGTGTGCACCCGCAGCTGGCCGTGCTGGAGGCGATGGCCTATCCGCAGTCGGCCGCGCTGCTGGCAAACGACCGGCTCGCGGCGGCCGGCACGCTCGAGGTGCTGCCGGTGGAGGCGCCGCTCGCGCTGTTTGTGTGGTCGCGCAGCCGGGTCGTGCCGGTGCGCCTGACCGACCTGTCGGTGACCGAGGAGGCGTTCGATCCCGCGCTCAACCCGATCCGCGCCAAGGTCTCGCTCAGTTTGCGCGTGCTGTCCGTGGACGATCTGGGCTTCCAGCACCGGGGCGGCGTGCTGTTCATGAACTATCTGCGCGCCAAGGAGTCGCTGGCCGCTAAAGCCGCGCCGGGTGTGCTGTCCGCGCTGGGGCTGGAGGGCATCCCGTCATGATGGATCCGTTGCAGGCGCTCATCGCGGCCGGTGCGGTGCCGGCCAACAGCTTCCCGCCCAACAGCCGCTACGCGGGAGCGCCGATCCTCGCGCACGACCCGGGCGACGGTCGCCCGCCCATCCCCTATCTGGGGCGGCGGCTCGTGCCCCGGCCGGAGCGGCTCGGCACGCTCGGCGAGCACAGTGTCTCCAGCGGAGACCGGCTGGACGTGCTGGCCGCGCGCTATCTGGGCGATCCGGAGCTGTGGTGGCGCATCGCCGACGCCAATGTTGCAGGTGTGGCTCAGCATCCCGATGAGCTGACCGCGACGGTGGGCAGGCGGCTGCGGCTGACGATGCCCGAGGGGATGGCCGGGGTGGATTCCGATGGTTAACCTCTCCCTGTATATCGGGCCGGTCGTGCCGATCCCCGTGAGCCGCGAGGTGCTCGACGCCGTGGAGTCGGTGAGCGTCGAGGCGGGCTCCGGCGACACGCAGAGCGGGTTTGAGATCGTGTTCAAGCTGTCCCGGCGCTCGCCGCTGCACACGCTCTTCCTGCTCACCGGCGGCGCGACCATCCCCATCGTGCGCGTGGTCATCGTCGCGACCATCCGGGGCCAGGCCGAGGTCCTGATGGATGGCGTGATGACCAACCACGAGGTGCGCGACTCGGGCGGCGAGCTCACGCTGGTGGTCAAGGGCAAGGACCTGACCGTCGTGATGGACTGGTTCGAGTTCGACGGGATCCCTTACCCCGCGATGCCGCCCGTGCTGCGGGCGCTCATCGTGCTGGCGAAGTATGCGGCGTTTGGCGTCATCCCGATGACGATCCCGAGCATCATCGAGGACCTGCCCATCCCGATCGAGTCGATCCCGCGGCATCAGGGCACGGATTACGCGTACCTGAAAATGCTCGCTCGAGACGCGGGCTATGTGTTCTATTTGGACCCCGGGCCGGTCCCGGGCATGAGCAAGGCCTATTGGGGGCCGCAGATCCGGGTGGGCGCGCCGCAGCCCGCGCTGAATCTGGATCTGGACACTCCACATCGCAACGTCGAGACGCTCTCCTTCACCTTCGACAAGGAGCGCAAGGAGATGCCGATCGTCTGGATCCAGGAGCAGTATTCGAAGGCGCCGATCCCGATCCCCATCCCCGACATCACCCCGCTCAACCCGCCGCTGGGTGTGGTGCCGCCGCTGCCGCCGAAGCTGAAAAACCTGAACGACAACGCGAAACTCAAGCCGTGGGTGGCGCTCATGCGCGGCATCTCCTACGCGGCCAACCATCAGGACTCGGTGTTTGGCAACGGGACGCTGGACGTGGCCCGCTATGGCCGCGCGTTGCGCTCGCGCGGGCTCGTCGGCGTGCGTGGCGCGGGCGAGGCGTTTGACGGGCTGTATTACGTCTCGTCGGTGACGCATTCGATCAAGCGTGGTGAGTACAAGCAATCGTTCCAACTCGCCAGGAATGGCCTGTTGTCAACACTTCCGAAGGTGCCGCTATGAGCCATCTGGTGGACAACGTGAAAACGTATTACGGCAAGTATCGGGGCACGGTGCTCAACAACGTCGATCCGATGCAGATCGGGCGGATCCAGGTGATCGTGCCGGACGTGTCGGCGGTGTCGCCCACGAGCTGGGCCATGCCGTGCCTGCCGATCTCGGGCATCAACAACGGTGTGTTCGCCGTGCCGGCGATCGGTGCGGGGGTGTGGGTCGAGTTTGAGCAGGGCAACCCGGACCATCCGATCTGGGTCGGCGGCTACTGGGGGATCGTGGCCGAGCGGCCCGCGCTGTCGCAGACCGTGCCGCCCGGCGTGCCCGGGATGACTTTGCAGACAACGACTTTGAACGGCGTGGTGATCAACGATGCGCCGGGTGTGGGTGGGGTCATCATCTATTGCCGGGGGGTACCGATGATAGCCGTCACGGATGCGGGGATCTCCATCATGAACGGCAAGGGCGCGATGATCAACATGGTGGGCCCGGCGGTCAGCGTGGTCGGGCAGCCGGTCGACATCAACGCCGGCGGGCTCACGGTGATCTGAGATGCCGGGTCCCATCGTCCACTTCGGAGCGGTCGTGCAGTGCTCGCACGCGGGCATCGCGACCGCGCTCGCGCCCAATCCACGCGTGACCGTGAGCGGCCAGCCGGTCGTCACGGTGGGCACGCCGTATGCGATCGCGGGCTGTTCGCTGACCCCGAGCGGGGTCTTCTGTGCCACCGGGCAGTGGGTTGTGGGGGCGACCCGCGTCCTGGTGATGGGCATGCCGGTGGCGGTGCAGGCGGGCGTGTCTGTCTGCGCCTCCACCGGCATGCCGTTTCTGCCCGTGACGGTCCAGCCCCGGGCGGTGGCGACGTGAACGTGGGCTTCCCGTATCGGGTGGATCCGACGGGGCGGACCGCCAATGTGGACGACGAGACACACCTCCGCGACATGATCGCGCAGGTGCTGTTCACGGCGCCGGGGGAGCGGGTCATGCGGCCCGACTTCGGCTCCGGCCTGCTCGCGCTGACGTTCGAACCCAACAGCATGGAGCTGGCCGCCACGACACAGTTTCTCGTGCAGGGCTCGCTGCAGCAGTGGCTCGGGCACCTGATCGCGGTCGAGGCGGTCGAGGTGTCCGGTGTGGACGGTGCGCTGTATGTGTCGGTGCAATACGTCATCCTGCGCACGCAGCAGCGCAAGGTCGACCAGTTCACCGCGCCGGGGGTGACCGCGTGAGATACGAGTGCGCGCAGGAGCGGCGGCTGCGGGCGGTCAAGCTCGCGGGCGTGCTCAACGGCATCGAGTTCGTGGAGGTCGTGCCGCAGACGACGGTGCAAGTGGTCCAGGTGCACCTGCTCAAGCCGGCCGCCGGGATCCTGGCCGCACAGGTGCGCATCGACGGTGGCGAGCGCATCAGGACGGTCGAGGTCGTGTCGGTGAGCGCGAGCGGCAACGTGCTCGAGGTGACCACGGCCCAGTCCGGCGACTTCTCCTACTACACCCTGCACATCGACTCGCCCGGGTTCGACCCGCTGCTGCGCGAGATCAAGTTTTCGTTCAAAGTGGACTGTGACGCCGGGTTCGACTGCCGGGATGGGTGCGTGTGCGCTTCCCCGGCGGAGAGCATGCCCGAGATCGACTATCTGGCCAAGGATTACGCGAGCTTTCGGCGGATGCTGCTCGACCGGATCGGTCTGCTGTCGCCGCGCTGGCGCGAGCGCAACCCGGCCGACATCGGCGTGATGCTCGTCGAGTTGCTCGCGCATCAGGCGGATCGGCTGTCCTACCGGCAGGACGCGATCGCCACCGAGTCCTATCTGGAGACCGCACGGAGCCGGATCTCGCTGCGCCGGCACGCCCGGCTCGTGGACTACCGGATGCATGACGGGTGTTCGGCGCGAGTGTTGCTCCACGTTGGAGTCGAGGGCAACGGGGTGGTGCTCGACGCGCACACCCGGGTCTACAGCAGGGTGCCGGGGCTGCCGGTGCGGCTGGATCCCGAGGGCGAGCGGGCGGCGCTGGAGAGCGGCGCCACCGTGTTCGAGACCGTCGACCAGGCGGTGCTCTATGAAGGACATCGAGAATTCACGCTGTACACGTGGGGCGACGCCGATTGCGAACTGCCCCAGGGCGCGACCAGCGCGACGCTGCTAGGCGACCACCCCCACCTGAAGGCGGGCGACATCCTGATCCTCGCCGAGACGTGGCCGGTGCGGCTCACCCATGTGGTGCCGTCGCAGGACCCGTCGGGCGGCCGATTCCTGGACCCGCCCACCAACGATCCGGTGGCGGTCACGGAAATCCGGTGGGACGAGGCGGATGCGCTGGGCGCCTCGTTAAAGGCGACCGTCGCGTGGGGCAACATCGTGGTCGCGGATCACGGTTCTTCAAAAGAGGAGGAGCTGGGCGAGGCGTTGCGGCGCGGGCCGCTCACGCGGTCGGTGGAGGTGAACCCAAGGATCATCGTGTCGACCGAGCCCGACCAGGGCGTCCTGGCCGACCTCGAGGCGCTCGACCCGTCCGCAACGATCCGGGACTGGCTGTCCGGGCACGGCGTGGTGTTCCGGCACGCGCCGTTGGTCGTGCGCGGCGGGCACGACGAGTGGTCGGTCAGCGACGGCGAGACCGTGGTGCGCGTGCGGGATGAGGGCAATCTGGTGCTGCTGGGGCGCGCGATGCCGGCGGGCGCTCTGTTGAAAGCGGAGCCGAGGTTGGCGCGGCCACAGATCACGCTCGACGACGGGATCTCCACGTGGGTCCCGCAGTGGGACCTGCTCGCCAGCGACGAGGGCGCCAACGAGTTCGCGGTCGAGTCCGAACACGACGGTGTCACATATGTGCGGCTCAACCATCCGGCGACCGGCCTGAAGGCGCGCTATCGGGTGGGCAACGGGGTGGCGGGCAACGTGGGCGCGTTCGTGTTCGCGCACGCGGCCACCAACGCGACCGTGACGGCGCTGATCAACCCGCTGCCGGCCGGGGGCGGGCACGAGCCGGAGGCCGCCGAGGAGGTGCGGCGCGATGCGCCGGAGGCGTTCCTGGTGCAGCAGCGCGCGGTGACGCCCGCCGACTGGCAGGAGGTGGCGACGCGCGACTCGCGGGTGCAGCGGGCGCAGGCCACGTGGCGCTGGACCGGAAGCTGGCACACGGTTTTCCTGACCGTCGACCGGGTGGGCGGCGCCGAGGTCGACGCCGAGTTCGAACGCGACATCCGGGCCGGGCTGGAGCGATACCGGATGGCAGGTTATGATCTTGAAGTTGACGGCCCGCGCTATGTGCCGCTCGAGCTAGGTCTGCACGTGTGCGTCGCCGAAGGCCACCTGCGGTCGGCGGTGCGGCAGCGGGTGATCCGCGAGCTGCGGCGGCTGTTTGAGCCCGACCGGCTCACGTTTGCCCAGCCGGTCTATCTGAGCCCGGTTTACGCCGCGGCGCAAGGCATCCCGGGCGTCACGTCGGTCAACGTGCACACGTTCCGGCGGCGCTACGACCCGTGGGTGAGCGGTGTGGCCACGGGCGTGCTGAAGATGGGCCGGCTCGAGGTGGCGCGGCTGGACAACAACCCCAACTTCCCGGAGCGGGGGACGCTGACGGTGACGCTCGGGGGTGGGAAGTGAACGGCTATCACGCTTTCAAGGCGAGCATGCTGTCCAAACTGGACGCGCTGACGACACGCCATGACGACGACTTCAGCATCGCGCTGATCGACGCGGCGGCCTGCGCGGGCGAGATCCTCACCTTCTACACCGAGCGGTTGTCGCAGGAGGCCTATCTGCGGACGGCGCTGGACCGGTTTTCGCTGGCGGAGCTTGGGAAGCTGGTGGGATATCGGCTGCGGCCGGGCGTGGCGGCACTGACCCACCTGGCGTTTCACGTCGAGCCCGGGCCGCCGCCGGCGGTCGACGCGGCCACGTCGCCGTTTCACAAGGTGCGCATGCCGGGCGCGGTGACGATTCCGGCCGGGACGCCGGTGCGAAGCGTGCCGGGGCCGGGCGAGCAGTCGCAGGTCTTCGAGACCGCCGAGGCGATCCAGGCCCGCCCGGAGTGGAACCTGATGCGCGCGGTGGCGACCAAGCCCGCACAGCTCGGTGTCGGATCGACGGCGATGCACTTCTCGGGGATCCTTAAGCCCGGCGATGTCGTGCTCTTCTATGGCGACAACAGCCGCTGGGAGATCCGTCCGATCGCGACGGTCGACGGCCAGCGGGTGACCTGGCGCGACCCGCTGAGCAAGGCGGGCCCGCTGACGCCCTTCGCGATGCGCAAGCGCCTGCAGTTCTTCGGCGCCAACGCTCCGATGTGGAAGTCGATGTCGACGGAGTTCAAGAAAAACTACGGCTGCGAGACGTGCACCGAGTGGCCGTCGTTTCTGAGCTCTCCCTTGGGCATGACCTCCGATATGGACGGTACGCATCCCGACATCACGGTCGGCGGCAAGTTCGTGTTCGTCGAGGGGACGAGCGCCGACCTGTTCACGGCGCAGGCGGTCAGCGAGCTGTCCCGCTCGCAGTTCGCGTTGTCCGGCAAGGTGACCCGGGTGCGCCTGAGCGGCGGCAACTATTCGCACTACGACCAGCGGGTGCGCGAGACGACGGTCTACGCGGTCAGCGAGGAGCTCATCCTCGCCGGCGAGCCCGACACCGCGCCGATCCAAGGTGGACAGATCACCCTCCAGGGCAATGTCGCCAACCTGCCGCCGGGGCGCACCCTGCTGATCGGCGACGAGATGGCGATCGTCAAGTCGGCCGTCCACTCCGCAGGGGCGACAACGGTCGTGCTGCAGGGCGATCTGGCCCGGCAGCACTCGCGCGACACGCCCGTCTTCGGCAACGTCGCCGTCGCCACGCACGGCGTGACGGTGCACCAGATCCTGGGCGACGGTCAGGCGGCGCGGCCGTTCCAGCGGTTCGAGCTCAAGCACGAGCCGCTGACCTACCTGCCCGGCGGAGCGTCCACTTTGGAGGTCCGGGTCAACGACGTGGTGTGGCAGGAGGTCCCGTCACTGTACAAACAAGGCGGACGGGTCTACGCCACACGGGGCAACGAGGTCCGGTTCGGCGACG
>JBIOYB010000487.1:0-5152 GCA_044869915.1 Allorhizocola sp. | reverse complement strand
CGACGAGCGCGGGTGATGGGTGAGGACGAAGACCGGTGTGTGGAAGGGCGGGTTGGGACCCCACCAGCCCTTCCACTCCGGGTTTTGGTGCCATCCGGGCGGGCCGAACTTCGCGGCACCCATGATCTCGGCGCCGATCCCCGGACCATGCTGCCGCGCGAAGGCGTCGTCGATGCCGCCGGTGCCGCCGGGCTGGCCCACCACCTCGCGCCACCATCTGGTGGTGAACATCCATTCGTGCAGCCTTTCGCTGGCATGACCGAACGGTGTGTCGAGGCTCTGACCGTCGCCGGTGCCGAAGCCGTCGAGTGAGATGGAGAAGTTGTGGACGCGGGTGAGTGACATGCTGGTGTTCCTTTCCTCCCGTTTGCCGAGCTTCGTCAGATCAGCTCTGTCATGTACCGATAATTGTCACCCACATCCATGACATTAAATGCCAAGTCTGCCCAGATCCCATAGATAAAATTAATGAATGCTGAACCTGACCCACCTCCGGGTGCTGGAGGCGGTCGCCCGCCATGGATCGGTGACCGAAGCCGCCAAGGAGCTGCATTACTCGCAGCCGTCGGTCAGTCACCACCTGGCGCGGCTGGAAGCCGCCACCGGAGCCAAGCTCCTCCAACGCGTGAGCCGCGGCATCCGGCTCACCCCCGAAGGGCAACTGTTGGCGCAGCGGGCCACAGAGATCCTGGGGCGCGTCAACGCCGCATCTGTCGAGCTGGCCGCCCGCGTCGGACTTCGTGCCGGACGTGTCCGGCTCGCCGGTTTCCAAACGGTCCTCAGCACTCTGGTGCCGAAGGCAGCCGCCGAGCTGTCCCGGGCGCACCCGGGGATCGAGTTGAACCTCGTCGATGCCCATCCGGTCGAGGGCCTGACGATGCTCCGCTCCGGACACGTCGACATCGCCCTGATCTTCCGGCACACCGACACTCCGCTGGAGGAGGAGGGATTCCGGCTCACCCACCTGCTCGACGACCCCCTCTATCTCGTCAGCAACCAACCCCATCAACGTCTCGAAGACCACCGTGACTCCGCCTGGGTCGGCGGCTGCGAACGCTGCCGAGCCGCCACGATCACGGCATGCGAGCGCGCCGGCTTCTCCCCACGCATCGCCTACTCCTGCGACGACACGGTCGTCGCCCAGGCACTGGTCGCCGCCGGGATGGGTGTCGCCATCCTCAACGGACTCGCGTTGCAAGCACACCGGGCGCCGGGCCTCCACACCACTCGGCTCACCGACAGCGCCCGCCAGATCTACGCCGCCACATATGGCGACCCGCCAGACCCACCCGCCACGACCGCGCTGATCGAGATCCTGGCAGCACTGCCATGACATCCCCAGCCCTGGGGGCCAACCGGGAAGGGGCGTGTCTTTGCGTAAGCCTTGAGGGATAACGCGGTTCAGCACTCGATCACGTTGACGGCGAGGCCTCCGCGCGCGGTTTCCTTGTATTTGATTTTCATGTCGGCGCCGGTTTCGCGCATCGTCTTGATGACTTTGTCGAGCGACACGAAATGGTTGCCATCGCCGCGCAGGGCCAGGCGGGCGGCGGTGATGGCTTTGATGCTGGCGACGGCGTTGCGTTCGATGCAGGGGATCTGGACGAGGCCGCCGACCGGGTCGCAGGTGAGGCCGAGGTTGTGCTCCATGGCGATCTCGGCGGCGTTTTCGACTTGGGAAGGGCTGCCGCCCAACACCTCGGTCAGGCCCGCGGCGGCCATCGAGCAAGCCGAGCCGACCTCGCCCTGGCAGCCCACCTCCGCCCCGGAAATGGACGCATTTTCCTTGAAGAGTACGCCGATGGCTCCTGCGGTGAGCAGGAAGCGGACCACGCCCTCGGGCGAGGCGCCGGGCACGAAACGGGTGTAGTAGTGAAGCACGGCCGGGATGATGCCGGCCGCGCCGTTGGTCGGTGCGGTCACGACCCGGCCGCCGGCCGCGTTTTCCTCGTTGACGGCGAGCGCGAAGAGGGTCACCCAATCCATGACGCGCAACGGATCCGTGGCGCAGAAATATTGCCCGTCGCCGGAGGCGCCGGCGAGCTCGGACTCGAGCTGGCGCTTCAGCGACGCGGCCCGCCGCGCGACGCGAAGGCCGCCCGGAAGCGTGCCCTCCGTGGTGCATCCGGTCTGGACGCAATCCTGCATGACCTGCCAGATGCGCAGCAGCCCTTCGGTCACGTCCGGTGCGGACCGCCAAGCCAGCTCGTTGGCCAGCATCACCTCGCTGATCGGCAGACCGTGCGACAACAGCTGCGCGCCCGTCTTGAACGGATATTTGACGACCGTGTCGTCGGTCTTCAGCCCGCCCGTGACATCGTCGACCACGAATCCGCCGCCGACCGAATAGTAGGTCCGCTCGCGGATGCACACCCCATCCGCGTCGAACGCCGCGAACACCATGCCGTTGGGGTGATACGGAAGTGTGCGCCGCTTGTGCAGTACCAAATCAACATTGAGCACTTTTTTGATAGCCGCGACACGTGAAGCGACCGACGCGGTGTCGACCGTCTCCGGATCCTCCCCGCCCAGCCCCAGATACACCGCATGCTCACTGCCGTGCCCGTGCCCGGTCGCGCCCAGCGAACCGAACAGCTCGGCCCGGATCAGCGCCGCGTCGACCAACCGCCCGTCGGCCTTGAGCCCGGCGACGAACCGGTTGGCGGCACGCATCGGGCCGACCGTGTGCGAGCTCGACGGCCCAATGCCGATCTTGAAAAGATCGAAGACGCTGATCACTGCACAACCCTAGCTGCCGTTTTGGAAGGTCACCGTCACGGTTGTGTAGCCCAGCGAATGGAGGATGCCCTGGAGCGTCTTGCGCGTGTTTTCCTGCGCACGCGTCACGAGCGTGCTCGCCTGCGCCGCGACCTTGATCTTCTCGTTGGCGACCAGCAGGGTCTCCCGCTGCCGGTTGGCGTCGCCGTCGAAGAAGTCACCGATCTTGTTGAACAGGCCGCGCTCCTCGGCGAACACGTAACTGCGATCGATGTCCAGCTTGGGCTCGGCCAGCTGCGGAGCGGGCAGGATGATCTCCACGGTCTTGTGATCCGCCGACTCCTTGATCTTGTCGTCGGTCAGGCCGCTGAAGTCGACGTATGCCTCGACGGTGCCGGCCGCGACAAAGAGCGTGCGCTGGTTGATCAGCCAGTCCGGCACGTACTTACGGTCCTTCTTCAGGTCGATGACGACCTCGAAGTTGCCCTCGGCCGCGACAAACCGGGCCAAATCCTTAATCGACAACAGAATGGGCGGTTGGCTGCGGTCGGTCGTCTGCTCCTGGAACGGATTCTTGAACCACGGCACGAGATTGACCGCGCTCACTCCGATGAGCATCGCGCCCACCAGGCCCACGATGAGCAGGGTCCAGAACACGCGCCGGCCGAAGCTCCGGCGCTCACGCAGCACCTTGGTAGGAGTGTCGTGCAGCTCCTTGGTGGGGTCGGTCATGGCAACCACCGTAAGGCTAACCTGCTACTCATGAACACCCTGGACCTCCTCCGCCTCGATGACCTGCACTCCGATGAGGAGCGGCAGATCCGTGACGTCGTCCGGCGCCTAGTTGATCAACGGGTCCGCCCATTCGTGCGGGAGTGGTACGAGCAGGGTCATGCCCCGATCCGGGAGCTCGCAAACGAGTTCGGCAACATCGGATTGCTGGGCATGCATTTAGAGGGTTATGGATGCGCTGGGGCTGGTTCGGTCGCCTATGGCCTGGCTTGCATGGAGCTCGAGGCCGCCGACTCCGGCGTGCGCTCCCTGGTCAGCGTGCAGGGTTCGCTGGCCATGTTTGCCATCTGGCGCTACGGCTCGCAGGAGCAGAAGCAGCAGTGGCTTCCGGGCATGGCCAAGGGTCAATACATCGGGTGCTTCGGCCTGACCGAATCAGACCACGGCTCCGACCCGGCCGCCATGTCCACAAAGGCCCATCGCCAAGGCGACGACTGGATCCTGCAAGGCGGCAAGATGTGGATCACCAATGCGCCGATCGCGGACATCTCCGTCATCTGGGCGCGCACCGAGGAGGGGATCCGGGGCTTCATCGTGCCCATGTCGGCGCCCGGCGTGAGCGTCCGCGAAATCGATCACAAGCTGTCCCTGCGCGCCAGCTCGACCGGCGAGATCAGCCTGGACGACGTGCGCCTGCCCTACGACGCGGTCCTGCCCGGCGTCAAAGGCCTGAAGGGCCCGCTGAGCTGCCTGACCGAGGCCCGCTACGGCATCATCTGGGGCTCGCTGGGCGCCGCACGCGACTGCCTCGAGACCGCGATCGACTATGCCCGCACCCGCACGCAGTTTGGCCGGCCCATCGGCAGCTTCCAGCTCACCCAGGCCAAGCTCGCCGACATGTCCCTCGAATTCTTCAAGGGATACCTGCTGGCGCTGCACCTGGGCCGCGACGAGCAGCGCACGCCCGAGATGGTCAGCGTGGGCAAGCTCAACAACGTGCGCGAGGCTCTGGCGATCGCCCGCCAATGCCGCACAATCCTTGGCGCCAATGGGATTTCGGGCGAATACCCGGTGATGCGCCACGCCAACAACCTGGAGAGTGTCCTGACCTACGAGGGCACGTCGGAAATCCACCAGCTGGTGATCGGCGCCAAGCTCACGGGCCTGTCCGCCTTCAGTTGATGACGAGCACTCGTACGTGGATCTGGTGGCGCTGCTGCAATGCGGCCCGTAGCGCGCGGTGCAGCCCGTCCTCCAGGTAGAGCTCGCCCTTCCACTCCACCACGTGCGGGAACAGGTCGCCGTAGAACGTGGAGTCGGTCGCCAGCACGCGGTCGAGCCCGAGCTCGAGCTTGGTGGTCACCAGCTGGTCAAGGCGCACTGGCCGCGGCGGGATCTCGGCCCACTGCTTGAGGGTGTAGCCGTGATCAGGGTAGGGACGCCCGTCCCGTACCGCTTTGAAGATCAAGTTCCCCCCTTTTTCCATTTACCCGCGTATCGGCCTCTAGCCGCGTATCGGCCTCTCTTTGGCGCGGGCCGCAGGTCTGTGCGCCCGCCGTGCCGGCGGCGGCTTGCTATGCGCCGCCGCTGACAGGAGACCCTGACAGACTATCCGGGTTCTTCCAGTGCCCGAAATGCACGACTTCGTCCTGAGGCCTGCGTCCCCTATGGGCCGACCCGCGCAGATTGTCGTCCGCGGCCC
>JBIOYB010000486.1:0-3477 GCA_044869915.1 Allorhizocola sp. | reverse complement strand
GGCTTCCACCGCGATCGTCTCCGGGTCATCCGGGTCAGGAAAGTGGTATATCGAAAAACCTGTGTACGGTACATAAAACGTACCGATCACCGATCCGCACCGAAGTACCCGGATGGTAACGTTCGGTAGCGAGGCGAGCGAGGCCAGCCGGGCGATCTGAGCCTTGCAGGTGGCCGCCGGTGCACCCCGATTCAGCAGTGCATTCTCGTCCACGATCGCCTCATACACGGGCGCGTCCACGGGGCGCGTGAGGATCATTTGACGGGCCATTCGCGCGGCCACCTCATCGTCCACATTGGACTGCAACAGGGGCAGCGACGACTCCAGGCGCAGCCGTGCATATTCGGGCGTCTGCAGCAGCCCGGGCACGATGACCGCCGCGTATTCGATGATCCGGTCGCAGCCCGCCTCCAGCTCCGCATAGCCCCGCTGGCGTGGCGTCATGACCGGGTAGGCGCGCAGCCATCCCGTGTTGCCCGCGTCACGGGCGATGGAGACCAACCGGTCGCGGTCGCGCCCGTCCACGCGGTACAGGTCGAGCAGGTCAAGCACGTCGCCGAGGTCGGGCCGGCTGCGCCCATTCTCCAAACGCGACAGTTTCGACTTGGCCGCCCAGCCGACAGAGGCGACGACCTGGTCGCCGGTCAGGCCTAGGTGTATGCGCAGACGGCGCAACTCCGCCCCCAAGCGTTGACGGCGCACGATGGGGCTCGAACCTGGGGGCACGTAGGAACAGATTAGGGGAAACCAGACAGACCATCACACACGACACGCCAACGTACCGAAGGATTGACAAAAGAACTCTTTCGAAAGGTACGCTTTCACTCATGCCCGAATGGCCCATGAGGGAGATCACCGACCCGCGCACGCTCCGCGCGCTCGCCCATCCCGTGCGGGTCAGGCTGCTCAACGCCCTGGTCCTGCACGGCCCCGCGACCGCGACCGAGCTCGCCGACCGCATCGGCGACACACCGGCCAACTGCTCCTGGCACCTGCGCCAGCTGGCCAAGTTCCACTACATCGAGGAGGCCGACGACATCGAGCTCAAGGGGCGCAACCGGCCCTGGCGCTGGGTCCCCGTGGGCAACCGCTGGGGCCAGCCCGGCGACTCATCCGAGCTCATCTCGGCGGGCACCGAGGTGACCAAAACCCTGGTCGGGTTTGAGCTGGCCGAGCGCAACGCGTGGGATGAGCGGTGCGGCTCCGAACCCGAGCAGTGGCAGAGCGCCGCTTTCACGCTGCAGTCAGTCGCCTGGCTCACGCCCGACGAGCTCGACGAGATTCACGAGCAGATTCGCGGCCTGCTTATGCGCCGCATCGACCGCCTGACCGATCCCGCCGCGCGACCCGAGGACGCCCGCCCCGTCCGTTTCGTCGCCTGGGGCGTCCCATCCCGCTGACCCCGCCGACACGGAAGAGGTACCCCCCTCATGAAAAGGGTCTTGAAACGACACGACTTCCGGCTGCTGTTCGGCGGACTGTTCTTCAGCATGACCGCCGAGTCCATGCTGCTGCTCGCGCTCGCGATCTGGGCGAAGGATCTCACCGGCTCCGATGGCATGGCGGGCGCGGCGATCCTGGCAGTGGTCGCGCCGATGACGTTCGCCCCGATGATCGGCTATGTCGTCGACCGGTTTCGCCGGCGCCCGTTCCTGGTCACCGCACTGATCATTTCGGCGGTGGGGCTCAGCCCGCTCCTGCTCATCCGCGATCGCGGCGACCTGTGGATCCTCTACGCGGTGGCCGTCGGTTATGGACTGTCATACATCGCGGTCAGCGGCGCGCTCAACGGCCTGATCAAAGAGGTGGTCCCCGAGGAGCTCCTGGCCGAGGCCAACGGCGCGCTGCAGACCGTGAAGCAGGGCCTGCGCCTGGTCGCCCCGCTGATGGGTGCCGGTCTCTATGTCGCGACCAAGGGGTGGGGTCTCGCGCTCGCCGGCATGCTCGGCTTCGTGCTCGCTTCGACAATCATTTCTTTTCTTCGTGTACCGGAGGAGAAGCCCCGGCCGTCGCAACACCGCTGGCTGGTCGAGGTCGCCGCCGGGGTAAGGCACCTGATGACGACGCCCGCGCTGCGCCGGGCCGTGCTGGGCGGCGTCGCCGTGATCGTCGCGCTCGGGTTCAGCGAGTCGCTGTATTTCGCGCTCGTCGACCAGGGCCTGCACCGCAGGCCGGAGTTCCTGGCCGTGATCGTGAGCGTGCAGGGCGTCGGCGGGCTGCTCGGCGGGCTCACCGCGGCACGCGTCGTCCGGGACTTCGGCGAGATCAGCACGGTCGCATTGGGCGTGGGCCTGTTCATGCCCATGCTCGTGACGAGCATCTTCCCGAGCGTGTGGCTCGTCTTCCCCTCGGCGGTGCTCGGTGGCATCGGCCTGCCCTGGGCCGTCGTCGGCCTGATGACGCTCATGCAGCGGGTCACGCCCAACGAAATCGTCGGCCGGGTGTCAGCGGCCATGGACGCGCTCTTGAGCGGGCCGCAGGCGCTCGCCATCGGCCTGGGTGCCGTCCTCGTGGAGCAGCTGCCGTTCCGGCTCCTGTTCGGCATCATGGCGGTCATCGGTGCCGTCTCGATCGGCTACCTTTGGTCGGGCCGCGCCCTCAGCGCACCACAGCGCGCCGCCACCCCCAAGGCCGCGCCGGAGCTCGTCTCCTAACCCAAATCCGCTACGCGGTTTTGACGCGGCTTCCCCCAGTTCCTCCCGTCGACCCTTCGGCACGCCCCCGGGTCAAGATGGAGCGCCCCACCGGACGAACGATCTTGACCCGCGGCCGCTCCACGCACCGCCGGCGACGCGTGCCGCAGCACGAGCCAGGGAAATGACTTGAGCTCGCTCCGGCCGAAGGATCGCCGGGAGGAACCCCACCTCTCGGAGACTCAGAGGTTCCCCGGAGGCGTGCCCTTGGTTAGGACGTCTGCGGCTCCCCCGCGAGCCATCGCGTGATCAGCCGATATGCGATCGAGCTCCGATTGGGCAGGCGCAGCTCGTCGGACGTGCGGGCGTCGGCGGCCGCGATCTCGGCCCGGGTGAACCATCTGGCGTCGGCGAGCTCGTTGTAGTCGACGTTGACCGGCTCGGCCGGGTCGGCCAGCGCGAAGAAGCCGAGCATGAGCGATCGCGGATAGGGGTGGGGCTGGCTGCCGAAGTAGCGCATTTGCGTCACGTGCACGCCCGCCTCCTCGAGCACCTCGCGCTCCACCGCCGCCTCCGCGGTCTCGCCCGGCTCCACAAACCCGGCGAGCGTCGAATAGCGCCGCACGCCCTGCGTCGGCACCCACAGCGCGCCCGATCCGAGCAGCGCGCGGCCCTGCGGTCCCGCGACACCGTCGTGCACCAGCATGATCACGGCCGGGTCGGTGCGCGGGAAGTGCAGTTCGCCGTTGGCCTCCCGCCGCACCCATCCGGCCTGCTCCATGGCCGTTGGCTCTCCGGTCATCGGCGAGAACCGATAGTCGTTGTGCCATTGGATGAGGCCCAG
>JBIOYB010000485.1:0-8995 GCA_044869915.1 Allorhizocola sp. | reverse complement strand
GTCGGCATCGCCGCCGCGAAGAAGCGCGATCCGTTGATCGACGAGGCGCTCGAGACCGAGCGCCTGCAGATCTCGCTGCAGACCAACATCATGACGCCCTACGTGAAGGCCAACGGCATGGGCGACGTCGATCCGGCGCGCTTCGCGCGCTCGGTCAAGCTGGTGTCCGAGGCGTTCGGCCTGCCGGCCGCGCCGCCCGTCGACAAGGTCTTCACCAACAAGTACCTGCCGCCCAAGGCCGATCGCATGGTCGCCAAGTGAGGCGCATCGCATCACTTCGCTCCAGTTCAGCCCTCAAATTCCTCTCCCCCGCTAGGGGGAGAGGTTAGGAGAGGGGGCATCGAAGGCAGTGCGTAACCCCCAGGTACTCGTGGGCGAGGTCGTCTTTGCGTTGGCCCTTGGTGAACTCCACGCGGGGAACGCCCTGCACAGTGCAGAACCGGTCGATGGCAGCCACGAACCGTTTGGAGATCGGATCCATCAACGCCGATGAGGCGAATGGATGCCCACGGTGCCCGACGAAGATCACTGCCGCGCCGGCCGGATGTTGCAGCCGGGGCTGGTACACGTTGAGGTACATCCGGTCGATGCACTCGATCTCGAACCTCACGTGCTGGGACAGGACGTCGGCCACAGTGCGCGGTAGCGTCATCACAGACTCCGGTCGGACGGGGGCCAGCAGGCCAACCAACCGCCTTGGGCGGTTCATACACCGTGACCGGCGTGCCCGACCACGGGCTAGATCCCGCCGACCGGAGTCCCACGATCAGGCGACCACCCCAACAACCAGACATGCCTCGTCGGGCTGGGGCGAAGCCCCGTTAGTCTGTGGCGCGCTGGCGGGAGGCGTAGGCGCGGGCTTTGGCCCGGTTGCCGCACACGCGCATGACGTCCCAGCGGCGGGTGCCTTTGGGGGACGAGTCCCAGAAGGCCCACGCGCAATCGTCTGCCGGGCACCGGCGCAAGCGGTGCCAGTGGCCGGAGGCGACGGCGGCGGCGTAGGCGGCGACGATTCGGGTAAGGGCGGCGCGCACGGGGGACGGGGAACGGGGGTGGAGGTGGCCGTCAACGCCGACGGACAGGGGAAGGTGAGTCAACGCACGGTCCAATGTGGTCAGTGCGGGCTCATCGCGTACACCATCGTTGTTAATCAAAGCCAAGGCCCGCAGACCGCAGCGTAGCTCAAGCGCCAGGCGCAGATCGGCGTCGGTGACCGGGGCGGGCGTGGGCATGAGCCGCTGCGCCACGAGCCAGGCCGACAGCTGCGCGGGCGGGCCGTCGAACTGGTCCGTGCCGTCCTCGACATCGATGGTGTTGATGAAGTCCAGCACGGGTCGCAGACTCTCCGGCATCTCGTGCGCCACGGTCCTCCTTCCAACCTTGACCGCCAGTCTAACTCATGAGACCGTCTAACCGGTTAGACGCCATGAGTGGTTAGTTAGGGAGGGCTGATGCGTAGGAACGAGTGGGCGCTGGTCGCGTTCACGGGGCTCACCAACACGGCCGACGCGGTGACGCGTGTGGCGCTGCCGCTGCTGGCCCTGCGGTTCACCGACTCTCCCGCGCTCGTGGCGCTGGTGGCGGTCCTGCTGACGCTGCCCTGGCTGCTGACCGCCCTGCACGTGGGCGTCCTCGTCGACCGGCACGATCGGCGGCAACTCATGTTCGCCGCCGAAATCGCGCGCATGCTCTCGGTCGCGGCCCTGCTCGCCGCCGTGCTCACCGGCGCGGCCGGGCTGGCGCTCATCTTCGTGGTGGCGGCGGTGCTCGGGGTGGCGGAGGTGGTCGCGATGACCGCGGGCGCCTCCATCATCACGGCCGCGATCCCACACCAGGATCGCGAACGGGCCAACGCGCGCATCACCGCGATCGAATATCTGTGCCACGGGTTCGTGGGCGCGCCGATCGGCGGATTCCTTGTGGCGGCCGGATTCGCGGTGGCGCTCGGCACCACCGGCGCGGTCTATGTCGCGGGCGCGCTGCTGCTCCTGCTCCTGTCCGGCACGTTCAAACCGGCCGCGGCGGCGACGGGACCGAGACCGCCCGTGCACGGCCAGATCCGTGAAGGGCTCGCGTTCCTGTGGCGGCACCGTCTACTCCGGACAATGGCGCTGTCGGTCGCGGTGATGGCCGGCTGCTGGTCGGCCTGGCTGGCTATCATCCCCGTCTATGCAACCGGTCTCTTGGGGCTCAACGAAACGCAGTGCGGCTTCCTGCTCACCGCGCTCGGTGCGGGCGGCGTGACCGGTGCCATCGCGGTCGGCCCGGTCAACCGCCTGCTGGGGCGGCGGCGCGCGATGTTCACCGATATCGTGGGCTCGTTTCTGCTCGTGGCCGTGCCCGCCCTGGCGCCACACACGCGGGCCGGCGCGATCGCGGTGGGCGCGGCCGCCTTCGCTGCGGGACTGGGCGGCACGATGTGGGTGGTCAACGCCCGGACGATCTATCAATCGTTGGTCCCCGATGAGCTGCAGGGCCGCTTCCACTCTGCCAGCCGGCTCGTCGGGTGGGGTTTGAACCCGATCGCGGCCGGGCTGGCGGGCGTTGTGGCGCAGGCGGTTTCGTTCCGCGCCGCGTTCGCGCTGTTTGCCGTCGCCTGCGCCTGCCTGGTCTACCCGTTCCTGCGCGTCATGACGCCCGCCGCGCTCGAGGTCCAGCAGCCCCAGGTAAGTGAGATGGCTGCGGTTTGAGTGTCGGGCCCGCCGATCCGTGATGCTGCGGTCAGAGTGTCGGGCCCGCCGATCCGTGATGCTGCGGTTTGAGCGTCGGGCTCACCAATCCGGCGCGTTGGCATCGGTCACGAGCCGACTGCCCGCCGCCAGGGCCGCGTCGATCCGTGATCGAGCCCGGCCTTGGCGCGTCCATCCTCTGGAGCCGGCCCGCGCCCGCACCCGCGCGCGGATCCGCCGGATCGTCGGGTCCGTCCCGTTCGGCCCATCCGGGCAGCGCCCGCCAAAACGGTGCCGCCTCATGCGCCAACGCATCGATGCACGCCTGGAAGGTGTACGGCGGACGGGTCGGACGTCAGGTCCAGCTCGCGCGCCGCCGTCGAGGTCTGCCAGGCCCGCTCGGCGTCGTGCTCGCCGATGCGCACACCTGCACGGCACGGCGACTATCGGGCCATTATCGGGCCATGGCCGCTGGCTCGTGCTCGATGAGCAGCTCGCCGTCGCTCGCATCGACCCGGATCACGGACCCGTCGGGCAGGTCACCCTTGAGCAGCGCCCGCCCGATGCGGGTCTCGACCTCGTGCGAAATGTAGCGCCGCAACGGCCGCGCGCCGTAGATCGGGTCAAAGCCATGCCGTGCGATGGTTTTGCGGGCCTCCTCGGTCAACTCGAGCCGAAGCCGCCGCTGCGCCAGCCGCGCCCGCAGCTCGTCGAACTGCAGGTCCACGATCCGCTCGATCTGCTCCAGGTTCAACCGTCTAAACAGGACGATGTCGTCGACGCGGTTGAGGAACTCGGGCCGGAAGTGCGCGCGCAGCTCGGCCATCACCCGGTCACGGACCTCATCGGTGATTTCGCTGCCGAGTAGATGCTGCGCGCCGATGTTCGACGTCATGATGATGATCGTGTTGCGGAAGTCGACCGTGCGGCCCTGCGCATCCGTGATCCGCCCGTCGTCCAAGACCTGCAGCAGCGTGTTGAACACATCCGCGTGCGCCTTCTCGATCTCGTCGAACAGCACGACCGAGTAGGGCTTGCGCCGCACGGCCTCCGTGAGCTGGCCGCCCTCCTCGTAGCCGACGTATCCGGGTGGCGCGCCCACCAGCCGGCTGACCGTGTGGCGCTCCTGATATTCGCTCATGTCAAGGCGTACCATATTGTCCTCGCTGTCAAACAGCGCCGCGGCGAGCGCTTTGGACAGCTCGGTCTTGCCGACACCGGTCGGCCCGAGAAAGATGAACGACCCGATCGGCCGGCGCGGATCCTTGATGCCCGACCGCGCCCGGATGATGGCGTCGGCCACCAGCCGCACGGCCTCCGCCTGCCCGATGACCCGCTCGCCCAGGATCTCGTCGAGCCGCAACAGTTTCTCCCGCTCGCCCTCGCGTAGCCGGCTGACCGGGATACCGGTCCACGCGGCCACGATCTCGGCGATCTCCTCCTCGGTCACGACCTCGCGCAGCAACCGGTGCCGGCCCTGCTTGGCGGCCAACTGTTCCTCCTCGGCCGTCAGCCGCCGTTCGAGCTCGGCCAGCCGCCCGTAGCGCAGCTCGGCCGCGCGGTTGAGGTCGTAGCTGCGTTCGGCGTCCTCGGCCTCGCGGCGCACCTGCTCCAGCTCGGCGCGCAGCTCCTGTACCCGGCGGATGCCCTGGCGTTCGCTTTCCCACTGCGCCCGCTTGGCGTCGGCCTCGGCCCGCAGATCCGCCAGCTCGCGGCGCAACTGGTCCAGCCGGGCCACGCTCGCGGGATCGGTCTCTTTCGACAGTGCCGCGTCCTCGATTTCCAGCCGGGTCACCCGCCGGGTCAACTCGTCCAGCTCCGCGGGCATGGAATCGATTTCTGTCCGCAGCCGCGCGCACGCCTCGTCCACGAGATCGATCGCCTTGTCGGGCAGAAACCGGTCACTGATATAGCGATGGCTCAGCGTCGCCGCCGACACCAGCGCCGAGTCCTGAATCTTCACCCCGTGAAACACCTCGAGCCGCTCCCGCAGCCCCCGCAGGATGCTGATCGTGTCCTCGACCGACGGCTCATCCACGAGTACCGGCTGAAAGCGCCTGGCCAGCGCCGCGTCCTTCTCCACGCGCTTGCGATACTCGTCCAGCGTGGTCGCCCCGATCATGTGCAGCTCGCCACGGGCCAGCATCGGCTTGAGCATGTTGCCCGCGTCCATCGCGCCCTCGGCCGCCCCCGCGCCCACCACCGTGTGCAGCTCGTCGACGAACAGCAGGATGCGCCCCTCGCCCGCCTTCACCTCCGCCAGCACGGCCTTGAGCCGCTCCTCGAACTCGCCCCGATATTTGGCACCCGCCACCAGCGAGCCCATGTCGAGCGCGAAAACCGTCTTGTCCCGCAAGCCCTCCGGCACATCGCCGCGCACGATCCGCTGCGCCAGCCCTTCGACGATGGCCGTCTTGCCCACGCCCGGGTCGCCGATGAGCACCGGGTTGTTCTTCGACTTGCGCGACAGGATCTGGATCACCCGCCGGATCTGGGCGTCGCGCCCGATCACCGGGTCGAGCCGGCCCGCCCGCGCGTCGGCGACCAGATCCCGCCCGTACTTGTCCAGCGCCTCATAGGCGACCTCGGGCATCGCCGACGTGACCCGCTGATTGCCGCGGATGCGGGTCAGCTCGGCCAGGAACGACTCCCGCGTGACCCCGTGCTCCTTGAGCCGGCGCCCCGCCGCCGTGGCCGAACCCTCGTCGGCCAGCGCCAGCACGAGATGCTCCACGGACACGTATTCGTCCTTGAGCCGCTTGGCCTCCTGCTCGGCCGTGTCGAGCAGGAGGCTCAGGCGCTGCGTGACATACACCTGCCCCGGCGATGCGCCCGGGCCGGACACGCGCGGCCGCTGCCGCAGGTCCTGCTCCACTTGCACGGCAAGCGAATCCGCGTCGGGGACGAGCCGCGGCACGAGCCCGTCGGGCTGGCGCAGCAGGGCCAGCAGCAGGTGCTCGCCGTCGACCTCGGTCTGCCCGAACCGCACGGCGATCCTCTGCGCGTCGTGCACGGCCTCCTGCGACTTCTGGGTCAGCTTGTTGATGTCCATGCGCGCTCACGTCTTTCCAACTCTTCGATCCGGTCGAGCAGGTCGAGCACCAACCCGATGGCCGCGTAGTTGAGCGACAGTCCGATGTGCAGCCGTTGCACCCGGGCGACGGTCGTGACGGCCTGCGGATCGAGCCACAGCCGGCCCAGCGAATCGCGTTGCGCCTCGAGCAGGCCCAGCTGTACGAACCGGACCACCAGCTGCGGGTGCACGCCGGCGATGCGGGCGACACGGTCGACGCTCATCCGGGGCGGCAGCGCCAAAGGATACGCCATCCTCATCGCCTCCTCGGATCGAAATTGGACACCTTGGACAGCTCCTCGAACAGCTCGCGCTCACGCGGCGACAGCACCGCCGGCACCAGGATCCTCACCTCGGCGTAGAGGTCGCCGGGCGCGTTGCGGGCCGGCATGCCCTGCCCGCGCAGCCGCAGCCGCCGCTCGCTGGAGGAGCCGGGCGGCACCCGCACCGTCACCTGCCCACCAGGGCCGGGGGTCGGCACGGGCACGCGGGCGCCGAGCGCCGCCTCCCCCGGGGTGACCGGCAGGTCGGTGTAGATGTCCTTGCCCCGCAACCGGAAGCGCGGATGCGGCGCGATCCGCACGGTGAGGTAGAGGTCGCCGGGCCGGCCCCCGCCCATCGACCGACCGCCCCGCCCGGCCAGCCGGATGCGCTGACCGTCAACGACTCCGGGCGGGACGTCGATGTCGAACTCGCGCGTCCGCCTCGTACCCCCTGAAAAAGCCTCTTCCAAAGAGATCTCGAGTTCGACCTCCTGATCCGCGCCGCGGACGGACCCCCACATCCCCTGAAACAGGTCCTCAAAGGCGAAATCCGCGTGTGGCGGACTGTCGTAGCGGCGGCGCGCCTCAGGGTCGGACAGCACCGAATAGGCCTCGTTGACACCTTTGAAGATCTCTTCGGCGTCGGGGGTCTTGTTGACGTCGGGATGGTATTGGCGGGCAAGCCTGCGGTAGGCGCGCTGGATGTCCTCCTGGCTCGCGCCGCGCGGGACCCCCAGCACCTCGTAGAAGTCGCGGGCCATCACACGTCCCGCGCACCGGCGACGACCACCACGGAGGCCGGGCGCAGCTGCTGCGCTCCCGCGCCGTATCCGGGCCGCAGCACCAAAAGCACGGTGCCCGGCTCGTCGCCCGGCTCGCCCGGCTCGATCGCGACCGCCTCGTGCCGCTGCGGGTCGAACGGCACACCGGTCTCCTGATCGCGCGGGAAGCCAAGCGCCGCAAGCAACTCGATCGCCTGGTCGTGCACCGCGCGGATGCCCTGCACCGTCGGGGTCTCCCGCCCGGCGTGCGCCAGCGCGAGCTCGAGGTTGTCCACGATGGGCAGCCACAGCGCCGACACCCGGCGCCGCTCTGCGGCCTGCGCCTCGCCCACATCGCGGGCGAACCGCTTGCGCAGGTTGTCGGCCTCGGCGAGGGCCCGCTTCCAGCGGTCCTCAAGTTCGGCGAGTTCGGTTTCGGTGGTCATGGTGTGAACTCGGCGTCGACGACGTCATCGCTGCCACCCTCCACTTTGGAGGACGCCTGCAACCCGTGCCACACCTGCTGCAGCTCACCGGTCAACGCCCGCAACCGGTCCATGGGCGCATCGCCTTTGACCGCGTCGCGGGCGTCGTTGACGAGCATCTCGGCGCGCGCCCGCTCGTGCGCGGGCGCCCCGTCGCCGAGCTCCCGCAGCCGCCGCTGCACCTGGTTGGCCACCGAATCCAGCTCGTTGCGCGCGTCGACCTGCTGGCGGAACTGCTCGTCCTCGGTGCGGTGCCGCTGCGCGTCGGCGATCATCCGCTCGACCTCGGACCGGTCCAGGTTGCCCGTGTCAGAGATCGTGATCTTCTGTTCGGCGCCGGTGTCACGGTCCTTGGCCGACACGCTGAGGATGCCGTTGGCGTCGATGTCGAACGTGACCTCGACCTGCGGCACACCACGCGGCGCGGGCCGGATGCTTTCCAGCCGGAACCGGCCCAGCACACGGTTGTCGACGGCCTTCTCCCGCTCGCCCTGCAGCACGACGATGTCCACGGCCGGCTGGTCGTCCTCAGCGGTGGAGAAGACTTCGCTGCGGCGCACCGGAATCGTCGTGTTGCGTTCGATGATCTTCGTCATGACGCCGCCCATGGTCTCCACACCCAGCGACAGCGGGGTCACATCGAGCAGCACCACGTCGGGGCCCTCACCGGTGAGCACCGCCGCCTGGATGGCGGCGCCCATCGCCACGACCTCGTCGGGGTTGACCGACATGTTGGGATCCTTGCCGCCGGTGAGCCGGCGCACGAGCGCCTGCACGGCGGGGATGCGGGTGGAGCCGCCGACAAGGATCACCTCGTCCAGATCGCTGGCGGAGACCTTGGCATCGGCCATCGCCTGCTGCACGGGCGCGAGGCAACGCTCGACGAGATCGGCGGTGATCGACTCGAACGTCGACCGCATGAGCGTGGTCGTCAAATGCTTGGGCCCGTTGGCGTCGGCGGTGACGAACGGCAGGTTCACCTGGGTCTGCGTGACGGAGCTCAGCTCCACCTTGGCCTTTTCCGCGGCCTCGAAAAGTCGTTGCAGCGCCTGGGAATCCTTGCGCAAATCGACGCCGTTGTCCTTCTGGAACGCCTCGGCCAGATGATCCACGATGCGCCGGTCGAAGTCGTCGCCGCCGAGGTGGGAGTCGCCCGCGGTGGCACGCACCTCGACCACTCCGTCGCCGACGTCGAGGATGCTCACGTCAAACGTGCCACCGCCCAGATCGAACACCAGCACCGTCTCGTGGCCCTTCTTGTCCAGGCCGTACGCGAGCGCGGCGGCGGTGGGCTCGTTGATGATCCGCAACACGTCCAACCCGGCGATCGTGCCGGCGTCCTTGGTGGCTTGCCGTTGGGCGTCGTTGAATTACGCGGGAACCGTGATCACGGCCTTGGTGACCCGTTCGCCCAAATGCTTCCCCGCGTCGTCGGCCAGCTTGCGCAGCACGGCGGCCGAAACCTCCTCCGCGGAAAGGTGCTTGCCGCGAACGGTGAACCGCACCGCCCCCTCCGGACCGGACACGACGTCGTACGACACCGCCTTCATCTCTTCGGCCACCTCGTCATATTTGCGGCCGATGAACCGTTTCGCCGAGTAGATGGTGCCTTTCGGGTTCAACACCGCCTGTCGGCGCAGTTGCCCGACCAGGCGCTCGCCGGTCTCGGTGAACGCCACCACCGACGGTGTGGTGCGGCTGCCCTCAGCATTGGGGATCACCGTCGGCTGGCCGTTCTCGTAGA
>JBIOYB010000484.1:0-3159 GCA_044869915.1 Allorhizocola sp. | reverse complement strand
GACGACACCCCGGGGCACGTCGAGGCCGCCCGGTCCCTGGGCATGACCGGCCACTTGCACACGGACACCGACGTGACCCTGCGCCGGATCGACGACTTCTTGCATTCATCCAATGAGGTGGGCACTTGCCTGGGAGGAAAGTGACTGATACTTTCCTAGTAGGAAAGTACTGTCGCGGCAGGATGGAGACGGAGATGGGTGACGAATTGCGGCCGGAGGAGGCAGCCCGAGCGCTCGCCGAGATCGAGCAGCGCCAGGCACAGGTGATTCGGCTCGTGACCATCCCGAGGTGGTTCTGGTGGGCGCACGCCGGGCTGATCGTCGAGCTGTCGGCGGCCATCGAGCTGTCGGTGGCAGCCGAGTCGCGCCAGCCGCTCGTGATCGGCATAGGCGTGGCCCTGTTCATCGTCGGGGTCCTGGCCACGGTCGGACGGATTGTGTATGGCAGCATCCGGCACGCCCAGCCGCGCAGCGACCTGATGCCGCCGGAGGGTGTCATCGCGATCCTCGGCTTCGTCGCCCTCGTGCTGGCCGTGACGTTGCCGACCGCGTTCGCGCTGGAGGCCTTTGGCGTGAGCTATCCCGCGACATGGGGCTCGCTAATCGCGGGCGTCCTGATCGTCGTCGGTGGACCGTTGCTGATGCGATACCTGCACCGCATCATGCGCGCCAACGTGACCGGGGGCCGCCGATGATCAAGCCGAAGTTCGACGAGCTGATCCACGCACCCACCCGGCTGTCGATCGTCTCGCTGCTGGCCGCCTCCGAGTGGGCGGAGTTCGGGTTCATCCGCGACACCATCGGGCTGTCCGACTCGGCGCTGTCCAAACAGCTGACCATCCTGGACGAGGCCGGATACATCGACATCCGCAAGGGTTTCGTGGGCAAGCGGCCGCGCACCTCCGCCCGGCTCAACAGCGTCGGGCGGGCCGCGTTCGAGCAACACGTCCGGGCGCTGCAGGAGATCGTCGCGCGGGCCGGCGCCTCGGTCCTGCCCAGCTGAGCGCGCCCCCGCCTATGGAGGAGTCGGCCCACGGCTAACGATCTGGACAAAGACGGCGCTGCGAGACCGACCCCGCAGGAGATCACGGCCACGCTCGTTCAACCCCACCGGACCCGAGCTCCAGCAACGGCACTGTTCGGGTCGAGTTTGACTGAGGGTTCGCGGCGATTGGCGAAACTCCCGCCAATCGCCGGGATCAAGCCGTCTGACCTCAAAGTCCGTACCGCGATCGGGCGGACGTCAGGCGGTCGGGCGATCACTGTCGACGACCCAGCGCGTCACGCCCAGCGTTGCCGAGACGGTCGCCACGATTCCGCCGCCGGCCCCGAGCGCGGTGATCGGCTCGGTGGAGACGTGCGCTATCTCTATCCCGGTCAGCACATCCCATACCCGTACGCCGTCGTCACCGGCGCTGATCACCACGCGGCCGGCGACGCCGAACGCCACCCCGGTGACCGCACCGTGGTGCTCACCCAGCCGTGAGCACTCGCCGTCGGGCAGGCGCGACAGCAAAACCTGCCCGTCGCGATCACCAGACGCCGCGCACTGGCCGTCGGCGTCGAGCGCGACCGCCCAGACCTGCGCTCCGCCACTGCGAAGCGCATGGATCTGGCCGTTGGGCGCGACCACTCGCACTTTGCCTGTGCCGTGTCCAGAAACGATGGTGCCGTCCGGTGTGGCGGCGACAGCCATCACCTCGGAGCCCACGTCGATGACGCGCGGCGGCCCTCCGGTGAGCGGCCACACGCTCACGCGCCCGCCGCTTCCACCGCACACGACCAGCCCGGCGGCCTCCCGCATGATCATGGAGCGTATCGGCCCACCGTGCTCGCCCAACGTCGCCTGCTCCGGCACCCACTGGCGGACCTGCCCGTCGTCTCCGCTGGCCACCACGTACTGCTCGCCGGCCGCCACCGCCCGCACCGGCGTCCTGTGATCTCCCAGCGGGCTAGCCTGCCCATCGGAGTACTGCACGACCTCGCCGCTGTGGTAACCGGCCACGATCTGCTGCCCATCCGGGCTCACCGCCACCGCGGTCACTAGCGCCCCGTCATCAGCTGGGTCGTCGGATGCGCGCAGATCCCATACCCGTACCGCCCCGTCGGCACTGCTGGAGACGACGTGCCTGCCGTCCGGGCTGACCGACACGCAGCGCACGGGCCCGTTGTGGTGGCCTAGTTTTCTGGCGCCGCCCTGGCGATTGTGTGGATCCAGCGGCCATGCCATCACCTGGCCATCGCCCCCTCCGCTGACCACCCATTCGCCGCACGGACTCACCGTGACGGTCCACACCTGGCCGGCGTGCTGTCCGATGTCGCACGGGTCGCCGTCCTCGACCGGCCACAGCCGCACCGTCCCCTCCCACGACCCGGTCACCACGTGCCGCCCATCCGGCGTCACAGCGAGGCACTCAAGCCGGGAGTTATCGTGACCCAGTTCGGATCCGCCGCCGCCGGCGCGCAGATACCAGACATGCAGCCTCCGGTCGCGGCCGGCGCTGAACAGACATGTCCCATCCGGCGAGTACGCCAACGCCCGCACCTGGTCCTTGTGCGAGCCGATGACCCGCGGGGTGAGGTCAGCGAGGTCCCATACCCGCACTGTCGCATCCTGCCCAGCGGTCGCGATGTGCCGCCCGTCCGGGGCGAAGGCCACCGCCCATACCTGCCCGATGCTGTGGGTGACCTCGACCGTGGGAGAACCGTCGCGGCAGTGCAGGCGTACCGTCTGATCGTTACCGCAGGTCACCACCGCAATGCCGGTCGGGTCCAGCGCAGCCGCGTGGACCGCTGAGTAATGCTTGCCCCACTGGACAGGCGAGCCACCGCTGATGTCCCACAGCGATACGCGACCGTCATCATCGCCGGTGAGCACGGTCGCGTCATCGACGAAGCGGGCCACCCAGACCTGCCCGCTTTGCAGATCCAGCGTGCGCAGCAGCGCCGGGCTGACCCGCCTGCTGGTCCACTGGGCGGTCAGGACCCCGCCGTGGCGTGATGCGGCCTCCTGCCAGCGGAGCAACTCGTGGCCGGCGACGCCGCGATGGGCCGCGGCCATGTCATACCCCGGCTTCAAGTACTCCAGGCACGCCTCGCGCTCCGCCGTGGTCGGCCGTCGCGTCAGCAGGCGCAGGAACAGCGTGTCGAGCAGCTTCT
>JBIOYB010000483.1:0-6431 GCA_044869915.1 Allorhizocola sp. | reverse complement strand
CGGGAGGTGTTGCTCAAGCAGCATGAGGTACAGGCCGGCATGCGGAAGGCGGCTGGCGGGGATTGGCAAGGTACCGGAGGGGAAGACGAGCTGGTCTTCACTACCAGGACTGGACGCCCGGCCGAGTCACACAACCTCAACCGGTCGTTTCTACGCATCTGCCAGCAACAGGGTTTACGCCGCATCACCGTTCACGGACTGCGGCACAGCAATGCCACGGCGCAGAAGAACCTCCAGATCCATGCCCGGGATATCCAGGCCATTCTCGGCCATGGCGATGTGCGTACCACCGGCATCTATGAACACGTCGATATGGACAGCAAGCGAAAGGCTTTGGGGCGGATGGAACGGGCGTTGTTCGCCAACAATGGCGAGGATGTACGTAGCCGTCAGGAACGACAGGGGTCAGATCGGGTGTACTGCCGTCAACTGCTGCCGTCAGATGGCGGATTGTTGTCGAGTAAACATCGAATTATCTTTGGTGGCTCCTCCCAGACTCGAACTGGGGACACAAGGCTCTTCAGCTCGGTCAGCGGGCTAAAACCCGACCCGGTATCAGAGGTGATGCTCGCCCTCCATGACCGTACAACGCATTGGTTACTCGGCCGGGTGGCCGTCAAACATAGCCGTCAGATCCTCTTCTTTGAACCTACTCGCAGCCCCATGGAAGTTTGGTCCTTTGCCAAAAGATGGCTGGGAGGTCCAGATCATGGTTGGTAGCGGACAGGTTCGTGTATGCGTTGAATACTCAACGTGCGTCTGGCTCGTACTCGTCACGAAGCCGGGTGGCTTGGTCATACAGCTCACGGATCTCCATAGCGAGTCCGGGATTCCGCGCTGCGATGTAGTCTACATTGAACCCGTATGTGTTCAGGTTGTGGCCATGTTCACGGCTCGAAACCGCCGTGGGCCAGTCGGACCGCAAGGCAAGCTTGGTGATCTTCAGTTTTTCTTCTTCGTCCGACATATTTCCTCACGCATAGACCAGTATATCATCAAAACGATCTTGGTTCAAGAACGGGCTGTGTGGCCCAATCTTGAGCTTTGTAGCGGGTTCTGGTCGATCCGAGAGACACATGCCAAGGTCGCGTTGTGGTACGCGGCACAGTGCCGAGCGATGTCGAGGTGTTCGAGGTTACCCACAGGCCTATCTCGTTTGACTGCATCGCCCCAAAGGTTTCTTCTACACTTAGGTTTTACTGTTCCTCGCCCTCGAAAGTTCTGGTCTCGCAACGAATTCGTCCCCCAGGAAGATCCTGGAGAACCTGGATCCACGGGCACCCGTTGCAAGATTTTGAGTCCTCATCATGTTCGTTCTCCCGAGAGGAGGCCCAACATGGCCAAGCGCACCCTAAACACCGCTATCCGTGACGCGGCCAGTCATGCTCGCCGCAAGAAGGCCTTCGTCTACCTCAGAGTGTCTACAGAGGAGCAGGCCCAGACCGACTTCGATGCCGACGGTTACTCCATTAAGGCACAGCGGGAAGCCTGCTTCCGAGCTGCCGACCACCTGGATGCAGACGTCGTAGGCGAGTACATCGATCCAGGCGAGAGCGCCAAGTTCATCCACCGCACCGACCTCCAGCGCCTCATCAGGGAGCTTCAAGAACGCGGTGACATCGACTACGTGATCATCGAGAAGGTCGACCGACTGGCCCGCAACCGCAAGGACGACATCGAGATCACCCTGGCGATCCAAGCCGCTGGCGCCAAGCTGGTCTCAGCCAAGGAAAATATCGACGAGACACCGCATGGCCGACTCATGCACGGCATCATGGCCTGCTTTGCCGAGTTTTATTCGCTTAACCTGGCAGCCGAGGCCATGAAGGGCTCACGCCAGAAGGCCAAGGCTGGCGGCACGCCCTACAAGCCCCCGATCGGCTATCGCTCGGTGGGTGTGTTGGTCGAGGGCCGCTCGGAAGTCCGCACCGTGATCGTTGATCCAGACCGGGCACCGCTCGTTGCCTGGGCCTTCGAGGCATATGCCACCGGCGATTACACCCTCGAAGAGCTGACCGATGAGCTCGAAGAACGCGGCCTCAAGCATCCGGCCACGAAAAAATTGGCTGCCCGGCCACTGAGCCGCAGCACCGTGCAGCACATGCTGCGCAACCCTTATTTCATCGGCGTGGTGAACTACGAGGGCGTCGCCTACCGCGGGCGCCACGAGACCTTCGTCGACGAAGAGATCTTCCTGACCGTCCAAGCGATACTGACCGCCCGAGCGGCATCTGGGGAGAAGCCGCAGAAGCGGCCGCACTATCTCAAGGGCCGGCTGTTCTGCGGCCACTGCGGTGCGCGTATGGGCGTCAGCTTCTCGCGGGGCCGGAACGGCACCCAGTACCCCTATTTCTATTGTCTCGGGCGTCAGCGGAACAAGGACAGTTGCTTGCAGGGTTTCGTAGCCATGGAAGACGTTGAGCGCGCCACGGCCGACTATTGGGCGTCGAAGGTCCGACTGAACGAGACCCAGGCCGAGCGCATCCGCGAAGTGGTCCTCGCGCGGCACGCCCAACGCCGCTCCCACAGCTTCGACGACATCGCCGCTCAGCAGCGCCGGATCGAGCGGTTGGAGAACGAGCAACGCAAGCTGACGGAAGCCTATCTGGCCGACGCCCTGCCGGTGTCCGAGCTCAAGCGGGAGCAGGAGCGCATTCAGCGTGAGCTCCACGGTGCCCAAGCCATCCTCCAACGCTACGAAGCCGAGAGCGCCAGCATCGAGGAAGCACTGGATCAGGCGTTGCTACTCGCCAAGGCAGGCGCGGCTGCCTACGTCCGCGCCAATTCCGAGACCAAACGGCAACTGCTGCAGGCTGCCTTCGAGAAGCTGTGGATCTTTGAGCAGGACATCACCGATGGCGAACTGAGCCCAGCGCTGGCTGCTGTCCTCGACACCGACCCACCTACCACCACTGCCGCAGATGATCAAGACGCCGGATTGAGCTTGGCAGTCGCGAACGAGATCCACCGCCGACAGCTTGACGAACGACCGGTCCAAGCGAAGAACCCCGACCCCATCGATCAAGGTCAGGGTTCGAACGTTGACAACTTGGCTCCCCCACTTGGACTCGAACCAAGAACCTGCCGTTTAACAGCCGGCTGCTCTGCCAATTGAGCTATAGGGGAATGGCCTGGGCCAGATTACAGGACGCTTTCAACCCCCCGCAAATGGGTACCCGCGAGCCCGTCATGGTGTCCATCCGCCCCGGGAACGGGCAGGATGGGACGTAGCACGCGGCCGCCGGCCGGGCGCGGGGCGCGGGGTGCGCGGGGTGCACGAGTCACCCGGCGCGTTTGGGGAGGGCGCGCGCTGGGGAAGGCGCACGCCAAGGAGGAGGAAGGGAGTGGGCGGATGAACAAGCTGCTGTGGCTGGGCGTTGGCTTCGCGGTTGGCTACGTCGTCGGGGCCCGGGGTGGGCGCAAGGCTTATGACGACCTCGTGGCCACCGCACAGAAGATCTTGGACAACCCGACCGTGCAGGAGCTGGCCGGGGTCGTTCAGGAACAGGCCAATCGTCTCATCGACGAGAGCAAGCGGCGCCTCACATAGCTGATCTTGCCTGCGAGCCGCAGCCCGACGGGTGGCCGGCCAACGGCAGGGTGCGGCCCAATTCGGCATCGGCCCAGCCGGCGAAGGCCCAGCCAGCCCGCATCGAGGCAGCGCAACCAGGCAGGGCGGGCGGGCAGGGCGGGCAGACGGGTAGGGCAGATAGGCAGCACGGGCGGGTGGGCACGTACACCCAAATGCCGTGCCAAAGCAACCCACGCCAGTAGGCGCTAGAGCGAGCGGCCGATGCCCGGCATGGGGCGCTCGCCTGCCCCGTCGATGCCCAGCGCGCTGAACTCCTCGCGCGTGGCTTCCAAGGCCGGCCCGGTCGAGGCCTCGTAATGGTCACATAGCGGATGGCTCCCGCCCAGCAGCGCGGCCAGCGTCGTCTGGGTCACGGGCGCGGACACGTCGCTGTCGGTCAGCCGCACCTTGACCACCGACAGCCGCGCCCGCCGCAGTTTGACCAGTGCCTGTGCGGGCTGTTCGCTCGTGTCGGCCAGGTGCCCGGGGTTGAGGCACACCCCGATCCTGGTCGGGTCCACCGACCCCAGGAGTTTGACCCCGTCGTCGACGGTCGCGAGCAGCGTGCCCTCGCCCAGCTCGCACGCGACCCGGATGAAGCTGCCGGTGTGCCACGCGATTTCGGTGAGCCCGGAGCTCAGGTCTTCGAGCTCCCGGGCCGCGCTGTCCCACGGGTCTTCACCGAGCATCGGCACGCTGGTGGAGATCGATCCGTGGGTGGTGTCCTCGGGCAGGAGATCGGCCAGTACCCTTGCCAGGTCAAGCAGGTGGGTCCACCATGTGCGCCAGTTGCGGTGTGGAAAGACCCCGCTGAGGGTGACCACCTCGAATCCGCGTGAGGCGAGTCCATATTGCAGCCGCCGCCGCATGCCCACCGATCCGGCCAGGGCGGAGGCGAACGCCGGGTTGACGCACAGGCTCAGGTTGGCCGCCTCGGCGCCGGTTTCATTCTTCGCGCCGTCGATCCGTTTGAGCAGGCCGCGCAGGTCGTTGTCGGACAGGCTGTGCAGCACGCTCGCCAGGTAGACGGTCTGGCCGTCGGGGTGCCGCAAGCGCATGTCGCCACCTCCCGCCCTAAGGGCCGCCCAATGGGGACCGATGTGATGGCGAGAAGTTACCGTCACAGTCCACATCAGACAAATCGAGCATAACAAATGAGTCAATGAACCTGATCAGCCCATTGACTCATTCATGTAGTGCACCCTGGACAGGTCCTTGTTGTCTAGCTGCAGAGCACTTTTGTCATCCTCCTGTTAGCTATCAACAGGGCCAGCCCGCCCATGGCAACCAGGTAGGCCACATTGCCCAGCATGCCCAGGCTCAGGACTCCGGTCGTGAGGCCGCGCACCAGCTCGACCGCGTGATAGAGCGGGGTGATCGCGATGACGATCTCGACGCCGAGCGGATAATCCTGCACCGGCGAGAACGTGCCGGAAAACAGGAACATGGCGAACTGCCCGGCGAACAAAAGGTCAAAATCTTGCCATCCACGGATAACCGTGCTGACCGACATGCCGACCGCGCCGAACGCCAAACCGACGAGCATCGTCGCCGGGAACGCGGCCAGCGCCCACCACACGGTGGTCAGGCCCATCGCAATCATGACCACCAGGAACGCTCCGGTGTAGAGCGAGCCCCGGATCATCGCCCACAACAGCTCGCCGAACGCGATCTCCATGGGCTTGATCGGCGTCGCGAGCATCGCGTCATAGGTCTTCACGTATTTGAACTTGAAGAAGAAGTTGAACGTGGTCTCGGCCAGCGCGCCGGACATCGCCGACACCGCGAGCATCGCGGGCGCGACGAACTGAGCATAGGACATCACCCGGTCGCCGACTGTCAGGGATGGGATCAGCTGCCCCACTCCGATGCCGATCGAAAGCAGATAGAGCACCGGCTCGAAGAACCCGGACAGCAGCACGAGCCAGTAGGACGGGCCGGACCGCAGCGCGCCCACGTTGCGGTTGATGACCGCACCGACGCGCGACGGCGACGCGGCCACCGCGAGCTTGTTGGCCAAAATCGTGGTCACCATCGCCCGATCCCACCCTTCAAACGCCCCAACATCGCAGGCACCGCGACAGACCCACGGCGCCCCCAACACCCCGACACCGCAGACACCACCACCAGCCCACCCCTCAAACGCCCCAACACCGTGGTCCCCATCGGCGTCAACATCGGTGTCAACATCGGATTCCCCATCGGCCGGGCCTCAATCACTCAGGCGCTTCGAGTAGGCTCGCTGCGCCCACCACAGCCCGAGCGCGGAAAGCAGCATCAGATATCCGATGTGGACGGCCACCGGCCACGGCGTGGGCACACCCAGCATCGCTCTGCGGCACAGCTCCACCCCGTGCCACAGCGGCGACGCGTAGGCCAGCGGGCGCACGATCGCCGGAAGCTGCTCGACCGGGAAGAACACCCCGGCGAACAGCGTCGACGGGATCACCAGGAACCGGAACAGCAGCGCGAAGTAGCTGTCGTTCTCGATCGTCGCCGCGAACGCCGAGGTGGGCGCGGAGACCGCGACCCCGAGCAGCGCGCAGACGAACGGCGTGAACACCACCCACGGCGAGTGGATCGCCCCGAACAGCGCGCTGACCCCGAGGAACACCACCGAGGCGATGACCACCCGGAACACGATGTACAGCTGGTATCCGGAGATCATGTCGGCGATGCGCACCGGCGTCGCCCGCATGGCATGGAAACCGCGGACCCACTTGAAATCGCCCAGCACCGGAAAGGTGGACTCCCCCACCGCCATCTGGAACGCGGTCGAGGCGAGCACCCCCGGCACGATCCAGTCGAGGTAGCTGACACCGTCGACGCCGCTGATGTAGCCGCCCACCCCGATGCCGAT
>JBIOYB010000482.1:0-5878 GCA_044869915.1 Allorhizocola sp. | reverse complement strand
CGACAGCGCCGCCTTCGTCACCGCCGCCTTCGTCACCGCCGCCAAGCTGCCCGGTGACCGCGGCCGCGCCGGCTCTGGTCCACCCGCCCAACTCCGGTGACCGCCAGACACTCGAAGAGGCCGCGAAGGATCGCGTCAAGAGCCGCGATCCCGGCACCATCCCCGACCGCTGCAAGCCGGCCGTGCTCGTGGCCACCGGCGACTCCCTCACCTCGGCCCATCACCAGACGGCCAACCACCTGGAGTACTGTGTCAACACCGCGAGTGATCCGGTCCGGCCGGCCCCGATGATCGGCAACGACGGCACGTTCAGCTATGCCGGCAAGTTCTTCGACAACAGTCGCGACATCGTCGAGTACTACAACTTCGCCCGCACCGGCTTCAGCACCAAGGAGATCCTTGTGGCCGGGCCGGACGACGTGGACGGCTGCGCTCAGAAATGGTCGCGCGACGCCTTCCCGATCGACCTGGCCAAGAAGGTGGTCGAGCAGGCCAAGCGCAACCAGCGCGCGGCCTACTTCGTCACCACGGGAGGGATCAACGACACCAACTGGGTCGAGGTCTTGTCGCAGACCCTCATCTGCCGCGCGCTCGAGATGACCCGCGTCGAGCAGGGCAGGTTCACCTGGACGGCAAACAACGGCGGTGGCAGGCAGGCCATCGTGCCGCACGGCGGCAGCTGCATCGCCACCGCCGCGGTCCTCGGGGAGATCCATCGCGAGGGAATCCCGCGCTTTGACGGGCGGCTCGGCTCGATCAGCCTGCGCGCGAAGCGGATCGTCGACACGATGCTCGAGGCGGGCGCCGACCGGGTGGTGTGGATGCTCTACTACGACCTCAACCCGGCGAAGATCCAAATCCGTCATATCGTGGAGCGTCAGCTCGCGCAGCGGGACCCAACGGGGTTCTTCGACATCCGGCGGCTGGGAGACGGCATCTTGCCGGTCGTGGATCCCATGTGGGAGGCGGCGGCCCGCGACATCCGCAACCAGCTCAACTTCGCCATCATCAAACAGCTTCCGCAAAACCTGACCCGCGAACAGTGGTCCAGGGTGCGCATTGTCGCGCCGTATCTGGCGGAGGCCGACATCCAGCAGACGGCCAAGGGCGGCTCGCCGCACCCGAGCGAAACCGGCCATCAGAAGATGGCGAGGCTGCTGGACAACGCGATCAACGCCCACGGCACCGGGAAGGCCTTGCGCGCCAAGGTTAACGGCAAGTATGTCGCCGCGGAGCGCGGCGGCGACCTGCCGCTGATCGCCCGCGGCAGCTTCCCCGGCCCTTGGGAGACCTTCGAGTTCATCCGGGTGGGCGGCACCGACGACAGACCCCATGTGGCGCTGCTGTCGCTGGCCAACCACAACTTCGTCTCCGCCGAGCAGGGCGGCGCCCAGCCACTGATCGCCAACCGGCCCACGCGGGGCGGGTGGGAGACCTTCGAGCTGTGGCGCAATGCCGACGACGGCTCGATCAGCCTCAAGTCGCTGGCCAACAACAAGTTTGTCACGGCACAGAACGCCGGAAACGGTCCGCTCCTGGCCGCGCGCGCCGAACCGGCGCCCGGCCTGGGGGAGAGGTTCTTCGAGACGACGTCGCCGAGCGGGTATGTGCTCAAGGCCCGGGTCAACAACAAGTATGTCACCGTGCCAAACGTCCAGGGCGGCCCGCTGTATGCCAGTGAGGCGGCGCACGGCCCGGTCACGACCTTCCACGTGCTCGACGTCAAGCACCCGGAGCTGGACCGCAACAAGCGCTACGTCGCGCTGATGTCACACACCAACAACATGTATGTGTCCGCCACCCAGGGTGGGGCCCAGCCGCTGATGGCCAAGGTCGCCGAGCGGCCCGGCATGTGGAGCGAGGAGCTCGGCAAGATCCGCTGGGAGATCTTCGAGGTCTACTCGAACCAGGACGGCAGCATCAGCCTCCGCGCACTGGCCAACAACAAGTTTGTCACGGCACAGGACGCCGGAAACGGTCCGCTCCTGGCCGCGCGCGCCGAACCGGCGCCCGACCTGTGGGAGAAGTTTGACCTGACCCCTTGGAACGAACCGCCGCAACACCTATCCTCACCACCCCTACCCTAAGGTCAAACCCCGCACCGCGTCCGCCACGACTCCCTGCGCCGCAAGCAGAGCGCCGCGGGCCGTGGCGGCGTCGGCGGTCGACAGCAGCATGACCAGCGCGACGGGCAGCTCCTCCCCCGCCTCGTCGATCGCGGCCTGCGCCACGAGCGGGTCGACTCCCGTCGCGCTGACGAGCGTGCGCACTGCCCGCTGGCGCAGCTTGGCATTGCTCGGCACGGCACACACCATCAGATTCGACCACGTCCGTCCGATCCGGACCATCACCGCCGTCGAGAACGTATGCAGCACAAGCTTTGCCGCTGTGCCCGCCTTCATCCGGGTGGAGCCGGTGATGACCTCGGGCCCGGTGTCGACCGCGATGTCGATGTCGGCGTATTCGGCCAGCGGCGCGTGCGGGTGCGACGAGATGAGCACGGTGGTCGCGCCCACCTTGCGCGCCTGCCGCAAAGCGCCCGCCACATAAGGGGTTGCGCCGCTGGCCGCCACGCCGATCACCAGATCGCGCTCGGTGACGTCGGCGGCGTCAAATGAACCCGCGTCGGAGTCGTCCTCGGCGGACTCGACGGCGCTCGTCAGCGCGTCGAGCCCGCCGGCGACGTGCGCCACGACCTGGTCGGGGTCGAGGCTGAAGGTGGGCCGCAGTTCGGCAGCGTCGGCGAACGCGGCCCGGCCCGAGGTGCCGGCGCCGAAGTAGTGGATGCGCCCGCCGGAGCGCAGCGCGCGCACCCCGGCCCGCACGGCCAACTCGATCTGCGGCAACACGGCTGCGACCGCCCCGGGGACGGTCGCATCCTGGTCGTTGATGAGGCGCAGCAGGTCCGGCAGTGGCAACGCATCCAGCTCCATAGATGCCGGGTTGCGCTCCTCAGTTGGTACGGCGGCCGCTGCGTGCACGATCAACTCCCGTTCGTGTGGATATTGCCTGTTGGGCCTGTTCGAACGCGGCCCAAGCCTCCTCGCCCCGATGTTGCGCCAGCGCGACGAACAGGCAGTCGGTCACATACAGCTGGGCGATCCGGCTCACGGTCGCGCCGGTGCGGAACAGCACGTCTTCCTGCCCGGCGCTCGCGAGCACCACCTCCACGAGCTCGGCCAGCGCCGAGTGCGGATAGTTGGTGACCGCGATCGTGGTCGCGCCGCGCTCCCGCGCGACGCGCATCGGGTCGAGCACCTCGTGGGTCTGGCCCGAGTGCGACACGCCGATCGCGACATCGCCCGGCTTCAGGTGCGCCGCCGAACCGAGCGACAGGTGCACGTCCGAGTACGCGACCGTGACCAGCCCGAGGTGGGACAGCTTGTGGTGCAGGTCGGCGACCACAACGTCGGAGGCGCCCACGCCGTAGATGTCGATCTTGCGCGCGCCGGAGATGGCCTCGACCGCGCGAGCCAGCGCCGACAGGTCGAAGGTCTCGAACGTGTCCTGGATCGCCTGCTGCGACGCGAGCGCGATCTTGCGCGTGATCGCGGGCAGCGGGTCGTCGGCCGCGATCTCGGCCTCGGCCCCGATCGGCAGCTGGCGCCCGGCGGCCTCCTGCTTGTAGCCGGCGACCGCGAGCAGCAGGCGCAGCTCCTGGTATCCATTTAGGCCAATGCTTCGGCAAAAGCGTGTGACCGTCGTGGCTGACGTGCCTGCCCGCCGCGCCAGCTCGGAGATGCCCACCCGTGCGATCTCGGCGGGCTGGTCGAGCACGAGCCGCCCCACGGCCCGCTCGGACTCCGCCAGGGTCGGTAATAAGCCACGCAAGCGGACGATCAGCGTCTCGGCGTCGCTCTCGGTCGATGTCGAGCTGCCCCTTGGCGGATCCGCGGCGTAGGCGGTCCGCCGGGGAAACTCGATTTCGTCGGTCACCGACATCACATCCCTCATTTCAACTGCCCGGCGGTAAGCCCTGACTGGACCTGCCGCTGGAATACGGCGTAGACGACAAGCACCGGAATGATGGCCAGCGTCAGCCCGGCGAACAGGCGCGAGTAGTCCCCCCGATAACCCTCGTTGACCGCCAGTGCCGCGAGACCCTGTGCCAACACGTAGTTTTCTTCCTTGCTGCTCACCAGCACCACCGGCAGCAGGTACTGGTTCCACTGTCCGAGCAGGTTGAAGATCCCGACAGAGATCAGCCCAGGCTTCGCCATCGGTAGCATTACGCGGAAGAACAGGGCAAACGGGCCACATCCGTCGATCATCGCGGCTTCGGCCACGGCGGTCGGCAGCGACCTGAAAAACGCGGACAGGAAGAATACCGTGAACGGTAGCGAGTAGGCCGTGTAGACGAGCATCAGGCCCGGCAGCGTGTTGAGTATCCCCGCGTTTTTCACGACGAAGAACAGTGGCACGAGCGCCAGGAAGACGGGGAACATCATCCCGCCGACGAACAGGAAGTAGATGATCCGGTTGCCGGGGAACTTGTATCGCGCCAGCGCATAGGCCGCCGTCGACCCGAGCAACATGGTCAGCGTCAGCGACACCGACAGCACGATCGCGCTGTTGATGAAGTATTGTCCAATGTGGCCATGGGTCCACGCACGCGCGAAGTTGTCCCACCGCAGCGCGCCCGGCAGCCCCCACGGGTCGCTGAGGATCTCGTTGTCGTCCTTGAACGAGCTCAGCAGCACCCATACCAGCGGCAGAGCCGTCATCAGCCCCCACACGACCAGAAAAGCTTGCGGGAAAGGGTTTTTGGGCAGCTTCACCTTCACGAGAACTCCACCTTCTCGCGGCGGGTCAGGCGCAGCGCGACCACGGTCACGCTCAGGGTCAGGAAGAACATGATCACACCGATGGCCGATCCCTGGCCGAACTTGAACTCGCTGAACGCCACGTCATACATGCGCTGGCCCACGACGTCGGTGGAGAAGTTGGGCCCGCCGCGCGTCATCACCTGCACGAGCGCGAAGCCGTCCAGCGCGAGGATGGCAAGGTAAACCCAGGCGACCTGCACCGTGTCCCACACGAGCGGAAGCGTTATCCGCCATAGGGTTGTCCACCGGCTGGACCCGTCGAGGGCGGCCGCCTCGTAGATGTCGCGCGGGATGGACTGCATCGCCGCGCCGAACAGGACGACGTAGAAGCCGACGTTGGCCCATACCATCACGGCCAGCACCGCCCAGAACGCCACCGTGGGGTCGCCGAGCCAGGTCCTGGTGAGCGAGTCGAGCCCGATGGCGCGCAATCCACCGTTGATCAGCCCACTGCGCGGGTTGTAGAGCTCCTTCCACAGCACGCCGATCACCGCGACCGAAAGCACTTGCGGGGCAAAGAAAATCACCTTGTACAGGCCGGATCCCGGCAGCCCCCGGACCCGGCCCCGGCCACCGCCCACGTTGAGCATCGACGCCAGGAACAGCCCGAGCACGATGGTGATGACCGGCAGCAGGATCATCAGCAACACGTTGTGCCACAGGGCATTGTGCAGGTATTCGTCCTTGGCGAGCCGCACGAAGTTGTCGAAGCCCACGAAGTTGACGGTGTCCGACAGCCCCTGCCAGTCCGTCATGGCGATGAAGAACGCCTGCGCGTAGGGCGAGATGACAAAGTAGGCGTACAGCCCGAGTGCTGGCAGCAGGAACGCTGCCAGCAACGGGTACTTCCCGTGTCTCATGCGGTTCTCATGCCGTGCGCTTGTATTTCTTGAACGTCGCGTCCGCGGCGATCTCGTCGGCGCCCTTCTGGCACTTGGCCAGGAACTCCGCCGGGCCGATGCGCCCGGAGAAGAACTCGCCGCAGGCCGCGTCCACCAGGGTGCGCTCGAGCTTGCGGTAGTACACCGGGTACACCCAATTGAAGCCCTTGT
>JBIOYB010000481.1:0-9512 GCA_044869915.1 Allorhizocola sp. | reverse complement strand
GATAGATCGGGGCCGGTCATCGTCCCCAAGGCGCTCACCCCCGTGCACTGCGACGTTGAGCACGACTACGCGGTCTACGTGGAGCCCAACGTCTGGGTCCGGCACAAGATCACCGCTTAGGACGTCTCGCTCAGCGCGGCAAGGCTCTCCCGCGCGATCGGGAGCTCCGCGGCGAGCTCCTCGTCGTCGGGGAAGGCCGCCGCCATCGCCTCGACCATGGCCAGGCGGGTGCCCAGCAACCGGTGCGCGTTTTCCCGGTCGCCGGTCCGCTCGGCCAGGTCGGCGAGCCGCTGGAAGGAAGGGCTCGCGACGAGCGCCGCCTCCGGGCCGGGCGTGGCCTGGAAGAGCTGCGTCCGGACAAACACGCACTCGGTCAGGGTCCGGAAGAGGTCCTCCTCGTCCTCGGGGCGGTCCAGCAGGAGGTAGACATCGCCCAGGTGCTCCAGTGCGTAGCCCAGGCGATGCTGGGCCTCGATCGATGTGGGGTGCTCCGTGGCCAGCTCGTGATAGATGTCCACCTCCGCGGCGAAGATGGGCTTGGCCGCGAGCGGCTCATCGCAGCGCAGCAGGGCGACGCCATAGATGTTGTGCGCCTTGCCCAGCCAGAACCGGGCCTCGTCGCGCTGCGGATGGGTGGGCGCCCACTGCGACACGGCCCGCCACGCGCGCTCGCCCACCTCCAGCGCGGCACCCGGGAAGCCCAGCCGGATCAGCGTCCTGATCTGGCGCTCCCGCAGGGGCAGATAGTGGCCGTTGCCGGCGGGCACGATCGCCGCGACCTCGCCCAGCAGCGCCATGGCCGTGAAGTTGTCCTCGCCCAGGATCCGGGTGAAGTCCAGGGTGAACTTGGTGAGGTCGCCCATCCCATCGGCCACGGCGGCCAGGTGGCGCGTGACCGCGACGTAGTCCTCGATCGTGCCGTGTTCGCTGCGCGTGTTGGCGTAGTGCAGGGTGATGGCCTGCTCGTGCCGGCCCGCGAGACCGTCACCCTGGTGCGGCGCAAGGGCTTCGGCGATCCAGCGGTCCGCTGAGGAGGATCGGCGGTCCACTGAGGAGGATCGGCGGTCCGCTGAGGAGGATCGGCGGTCCACTGAGGACGAGGGGCCGGGCCACGTGTGCAGCAGCCCCAGCTCGGTGAGCCTCTCGTCGGCGCCCGGCCACGGGAAGGTGGCGATCGCGATTTGGAGCAACGCCTCCCGCTGCTCGTCGGTCAGCTCGGCCAGCACGAGCTCGAGCGGCGCGGTGTCGAGGCGCAACAGGTCGGCCAGCCGTGCCGACGGGTCTCGCCCGGGGGCACCCAGCCAGGCGTCGACGAGCCGCAGCGAACGCGGATGACCGGCAACCGCGGCGACCACGCGCTCCCGCACGGTGGCGTCCATGGTGGACAGATGCGGCAGCGCGGCCGCGAGCTCGGCGCCGGCGGCCTCGGTCGGCTCCAGGCGCAGCGCCGTCAGCCGGTCGGTGCCCGCGGAGTGCGGCAGCGCGGTCCGGCTCGTGACGAGCACCCGGCCGCGCTCGGCCGAGCGGCAGAGCCGGTCCAGCGCCTCGGCGAAGCCCGGATCGGCGTAGCCTTCCTCGCTCAGATCGCGGTCCACGTCGTCGAACAGCAGCGCGAACCGCGTGCGCTCCAGCAACTCCCGCAGGTGCGCAAACTGGACCTCGTGCGGCGCGTCGGCGGGGAACGTGTCCACCGCATCGGCCACGTTGTCGAACAGGCCGACCGGATACCACCGGCCCGTCACCGCGGCCACCGCCCACCCATCGGCGTGCAGGCGCTCCAGCACGCCGCGCGCGAGCGCGCTCTTGCCGACCCCCGGCCCGCCGAGGATCGCGAGGCCGGCCGGCCCGGCGGCGATCGCGGCCAGCGCCGCATCGATGCCGGCCGGTGTGGCGAGGTGGGGCGGGCCTAGCCGCTGCACCGATCGAGGAATGTTCACGCCGTAGGGTAGCCGGATATTCGTTGGCGGAAAGCGGTGGGGCTGCACCACAATCGGGGCTATGACCGGTACCCGCATGATGGCGACCTGGAAGCAGCAGACGGTGGTGACGAAGGGTTCGGTGCTCCAGGCACAGTCATGACCGCCGCGGTGCTGGCGGGTCTGATCGCCGGCTACGGCGTGGCGATCCCGATCGGGGCGATCGCGCCCCTGCTGATGAGCCTGACCGCGCGGACGTCGTTCAAGGTGGGCGCGGCCGCGGCGCTGGGCGTGGCGACGGCCGACGGCATTTACGCCCTCGTGGCGGTGCTGGGCGGTGCCTCGCTGTCGCGCTGGATCCAACCGGTGGCGACACCACTGCGATGGGTGGCGGCGGCCATCCTGCTCTACCTGGCGATCAAGATAGCGGTCGACGCGCTGCGCAAGCCGGGGCAGGTGAGCTTCACCGCGACCACGCCCTTGCGGGCGTTCGGTGCGCTGCTCGGGCTGACGCTGCTCAACCCGACCACGATCCTGTACTTCGGCGCGCTCGTGCTGGGCTGGCAGGCGTCGGGCGGGTTCAACGGAGCGTTGGGCGCGGCGTGGACCGTGGCGGTGTTCGCGGCCTCGGCCAGCTGGCAACTGCTGATCGCCGGTGGCGGGGCGCTGCTGGGCAAGAGCCTGAACACCCCGAAAGGCCGTCTATGGACGGCACTCATCTCTTCGCTCATGATCGGTGGCTTAGCGTTGGCGATAGTAATGTGATTCCGTGCTGCCTGCCCCTCGCGTCCTGCTGCTGGACTTTGGCGGGGTCATCGTCGACTCGCCAAACACGCAAAACGACGAGCTGTTGCCTCGGGTCGTCAAACGGGTCAAGGAGCTCATCGGCGGCCTTCTGTCAGAGGAGGAGATCGCGTCCGAGCTGCGGCGCGCCGACGTGCTGCGCAGCCAGCTGCGCGACTCCTCCCACGATTACGCCGAGGTGGGCGCGCAGCGGCTGTGGGGCGAGTTGGTCGCCGACGGGTGGCCGGAAGAGACGCGCGAGAAGCTGGTCGCGCACGCCGACGAGCTGACCTACCTGTGGGCATACCGTCCAAGTTGGAGGGTCGTCGACGGCATGTATGAGCTGTTCGACTACACGATCGGGGTCGGCCTTCCGGTCGTTGTGGTGAGTAACACCCGCAGCGGGCAGGCGCATCGCGACCACCTCGAGAAGCTCGGGCTGACCCCCGCGTTCGCCGCGCAGATCTACAGCGACGAGCTCGGCGTGTGCAAGCCGCACCCGGAGATGATCTGGGCGGCGGCGCGCTTCCTGGACGAGCCGGCCGCCAAGTGCTGGATGGTGGGCGACAAGGGCAAGGATGTCGAGTGTGCCCGCAAGGCCGGCGCCGGCGCGGCCATCCTGTTGGGCCAGGTCACGGGCGAAGAGGCGGATGCCACTGTCGCGGATGGACGTGAGCTGCTTAGGCTGCTGAGGTGATCGTCACCGAAACGATCTGGGTCCGCCTGCCGCTGGCCCTGCGCAGGGTGTCCCGCGGGCTCGCGGTCGCCACCTCCGATGGGATCTGGCTGGCGTCGTGGCCGCTGGTCGGGCTGATCGTCCCCATCCTGGGGCTGGCCGCCGGCGGGTTCGTCGGCGCCAAGCATCCTGGCTACGACGTGCTGTTCATCGAGGCGCTGTGGCTGCTCATCGCGATCGCCATGCTCGGCACGCTGTCGGGCGCGGTCGGGCTGTATTTCACGATCGGCTTCATCGCCGGCGACCTGGCGTTCGCCGAGCACACAGCGTGGACCGAGCATCTGCAATACGTGCCGTTGCTCCTGCTCGCGGTCGGTGTGCCGCTCGCGGCCAAGTCGCTCGCGGCCGAGCTGCGGCTGCCCGCGTCCGTGCCCGATGTGCTGCGCGCGGTGGTCGGGCTGGGCGCGTTCGTGCTCATCACCGGGCTGCTCGTGTATGCCTGGGTCAAGGCGGCACCGCTGGTGTTGCGGCCGGTCTACGCGTGGATGGGCGAGCTGCCGCCACGGCCGATCATCCTGAACGGACGGTGGGTCGTGATCGGCGCCGGGGTCGCCGCGCTCGGGCGCGTGATCGCGCAGGTGCTGGTGCTCCACCGGTCGAGCTTCCCGTCCGTGCCGCGGGTCGTGCCGCTGCTGGACCGGGTGCCCGTGGTCATCAGGCTCGTGTTCCGGGCGGCGTTCGTCGCGCTGCTGCCCGCTGGGCTCTACGAGAGCTGGCTCCAGGCGGGGCTGGCGTTCGTGGTCGTGCTCGCGGCGCAGTTTGTCGGCGCGATGCTCGGCGCGCGCGGGGTGCGCAGCTATGGGATCCCGCGGGTGGTCCGCATCGCGATCGCCGTCGTGCCGGTCTATCTCGCCGGCATGTGGTTGCTGCCGTATTTCATCGAGCGGCGCGCGACGAGCTTTGTGCCGCTTCTTTTGCTGGTACTCATCGCGAGTGTCCTGCTCAGCGTGGTCAATCCGGTCCGGGAGCGGCGGGCGGCGCCCGCGCGGGAAGCGTCCGGGGGACGTGAAGCCGAGGCGGGTGCTGAGCGCGTCGAGACGGCCGGGTGGGAGCACTGGGATGCGCCTGCCGTTGGCGAGCCGTCGAGCGCGCGTGACGCCGGCGCCGGCTGGGGGCGGGAGGACACGGCCGGGTCGCGGCGTGGTGACACGGGTGAGTGGCCGCGTGCCGACCGGGCCGACCGTGCCGACCGTGACGACCGTGACGACATAGACGAGTGGTCGAGTGATGACACGGCGGGGTTTGAGCCCTGGGACGCGCCGGCCGGCGGGTCGTCGAGGGGGCGCGAGGCCGGGGCCAGGTCGCGGCGTGGTGACACGGGCGGATCACGTCGTGGTGACACGGGCGGATCACGTCATGGTGACACGGGTGAGTGGCCGCGTGACGACATCGCCGAATGGCCGAGTGATGACAAGGCCGGGTTTGAGCGTTGGGATGCGCCGGTCAGCCTGCCTGTGAGCGAGCCCGTTGCTCAGCCCGTTGCCGAGCCCGTTGCCGAGCGCGGCGGGTCGTGGTGGAGACGCCGCCGCGCGGCCGCGGCGCAGCCGGCTGCCGAGCAGGTCCGCCAGACGCCTGTCGAGCCTGCCGCCGAGCCTGTCGCCGGGGGCGGGAAGACGTCGTGGCGAAACCGCCGCCGTGGTCCCGCGGATGAGCCCCCTGCCGAGCCCACCACCGTGAGCGGCAAGCAGGACGACACGGCGGGCTGGGATTGGGATGCGCCGGCCGTCGCGCCCTGGGGCGAGCGTGAGCGTGGTTCGCAGGCTCCCGCGCTGGAGCCCGAGGCGCCGCCCGCGAAACGGAAGCGCCGCGAGGAGGCGGCCGCGGAAAGGGCGCCCGTCCAGAAGCAGGCACCCCAGAAGGCACCCCAGAAGGCGCCCCAGAAGGCGCCCAAGGAGAAGCCGCCGCCCGCCCAGAAGAAGAAGCGCGGGAAGGCGGCGGCCCGCGAGGACGACACCGACCTGGCGTGGTGGCGTGAAAGCAAGCCGCCCAATGAAGGCGAAGACGCGCAGGCGTGGTGGCGCGACGAAGCACAGGGATCACAGGGATCGGGGCGGCGCGATGTGGTTTGACAGCTGCCTCACGCTCGTTTCGTGCTATCGCGAGGCCGGCGCCGCGCTGGCCGCGCTGCTGGGGCTGTCCGTCCTGATCGGTGCGGCGCTCACCGCGACCTCCGCCACCGCCCGCGATCCATGGTGGGACAGGCTGATGGGAGTGGTCGACGTGGACGGCGGTGAGGACGACGATGGCGACGCTGGAGTCGGGACACACCGGGCTTGACGACGCCTATGCCAAGGCGGAGCGCGACATCGCGGGCAACATCGTGGGCGGCGCGTTCATCGCCGGGCAGACGTGGCCGACGGTGTGGGTACGCGACGCCGCCTACGCCATCGACCTGGGCGCCGGGTGGGCCTATCCGCAGGTGGCCCGGCAGACCATCACCGGCGTGGCCACCGCGGACGGGACATGGGCGCAGGATCGGTGCGCCCACTTCGGCGGCTGGCCCAACCTGACCGACGCCATCGTCGGCGCGATCGGGGCCTGGGCGTCCTATGTGTCCGATCCCGATCCGGTGTTCCTGCGCTGGGCCTACGACGTGACGGCGGCCAGCCTGGCGCGCGCCGAGCGGGAGATCTTCGACGGTGGCCTGTTCCGGGGTTGTGCGAGCTTCATGGAGTCCAACAGCGCCTACCCGCTGTGGTTCGCGTTCAACGGCCGGGCGGTCGGGCGTACCAAGGCGTTGAGCACCAACGTTTTGCACTATCGGGCCTACGTGCTGGCCGCGCGCATGGCCGGGCTGCTCGGCCAGGATGGCGTGGCGTGGGAGGCCAAGGCCGCCGCGCTCAAGCGGGCGATCAACGAGCGGCTGTGGCTGCCGCGCCGGGGCCACTACGCCTACTTCGAGGGCTCCCGCAGGAGGGAAGGGCTCGGCGAGGCGCTGGCCGCGCTGTGGGGCGTGGCCGACTGGGATCAGGTCAAGTCGATGCACGTCACCGCGCACGGCGTGCCGTGCCGGTGGCCGCGCTATCTGTTCTGGCGGCCGCCGTTGAGAAGGGCGGAGTACTACCACAACGGCATGGTGTGGCCGTTCGTGCAGGCATACTGGGCCCGGGCCGCCGCCAGACATCGTGACGTCGGTGTGTTCGCGGCCGAGCTGGATCACCTGACCCGCCTGGCCGCCAAGGCACCGACGCTGCACGAGCTTTACCGGCCGGGCAGCGGCCGGCCCGACGGTTCACCGCGCCAGCTGTGGAGCGCGGCCGGGCTGCAGGCGATGGTCCACTATGGACTGTTGGGCATGTCGTTTGACGAGACGGGCGTGCGCTTCGCCCCGGCCGTGCCGGAGGGTTTCACGTCGCTGGTGCTGCGCGACTTCCACTTCCGGCACATGACTTTGGAGATCCGGGTGGCCGGCCACGGTACCCAAATAGAGGGTTTTGAATTAAATGGCAGCCCGCAGGCCGCCCCGCAGATCGCGGGAGACCTCACGGGCCGCCATCAGATCACAGTGCGCGTTTGTTGAGCAGCCGGTTCGGCGTGCCGGACAGGGTGCCGGTCACCACGTTGGGCGTGGAGTTGTTGACGATCCAGGCGTGCACCGTCGCCTGGTTGGCGGTGGGCTGGCCTTGCTTGAAGAGGGCGCCGATGCCGGCAGCGTGCGGGGTGGACATCGACGTGCCGCTGAAGCTCGCCGTGCTGCCGCCGGGGATGGTCGACACGATGGCATTGCCGGGGCCGTAGATGTCGACGCACGGGCCGATGGACGAGAAGCTCGCCCGCGCGTCCGTGGACGTGGTCGCCGCGACGACGAGGGCCGCGGTCAGGTTGCGCGGCAGGCGGTCGCACGAGTTGGCACCGGTGTTGCCCGCCGAGGTGGCCAGGAAAACGCCCGCGTTCATCATGTTCGTGAGTGCCGTGGCAAGGGTCGCGCTGTAGGTGAAGTTCCACGAGGTGTTGGCGACCGCGGGGGCGATCCGGTTGGCGGTCACCCAGTTGACCGCGTTGACCGCACTGGTCAGCGTGCCGCTGCCGGCGCAGTTGAGCCACTTGACGCCGTGCAGGCGCACGCCCTTGGCCACGCCGTAGCTGGTCGAGCCGATCGTGCCCGCGACGTGCGTGCCGTGGTTGTTGCAGTCGGTGTTGGTGGTGTCGATCGAGTTGAAGTCGAAGCTCGCCCGCCCGCCGAAGTTGGCGTGGGTCGGGTCGACGCCGGTGTCGATGATGTACGCGTGCACGCCCGCGCCGGTGGCCGTGTAGGTGTAACTGTTGGACAGCGGCAGGTTGGTCTGGTCGATGCGGTCGATGCCCCACGCCGGCACGGGTGTCTGCGTCACGTCGAGCACGTTGTGGTGCCAGAAGTCCTGCTCGATGATCGTGACGTTGCCGTTGTGGCGCAGCGATCGGACCTGTGCGGGGGTCAGGTCGGCGGTGAACCCGCCGTTGAAGCTCGCGACGGGTGCGATGCTCAGCGTTTTGACCTCGCTGCCGGGCGCGAACGACACCAGGTAGCGGCCGGGGATGAGCTCGATGTCCGGTCCACTAGCGACGGTCACCGCGAGCGGTTCGGCGCGGAAGGGTCCGCCCGCGCCGAGCGCTGGTTCGGCGGCGGCGAACGATCCGGCTAACAGCGCGGCAACCAGGAGGATGGATCTTTTCACAAGGGCTCCCCTCACTCAATATTGAGACCTAGACAATAATCGATGTCTGGTTGCTAGCGGAAGTTGACCGGAGCTGCGCGCTCACGGCCGCCTTCTACGGCGATGCAAGGCGGTGGGGAAAGCGGGCATAATCGGGGCGTGACGACTTGGGAATACGCGCGGCTCGAATACAGGGCGACCGGCGACTTCGGCACCGACCGGTTCATGGATTGGCGGGCGACGTTCTACAGCTCCGACGGCAAGGTGGCATGGGGCATCGACGATCGCCACGACGACATCAGCCACCTCAACCGCGCCGGGGCCGAGGGCTGGCAGTGTTACGACCGCACGGCCGCGTTCTACCCCAACGAGCCGCATCGCCTGCAGGCGGTGACCTACTCCTTCCGGCGGCCCATCGAGTGACAGGTGGGGCCGATCGAATGACGGGCGAGGCCCATCGAGTGACAGGTGGAGCCGATCGAATGACGGGCGAGGCCCATCGAGTGATCAACTTCGGTGTCTTGGGACCGGTCGTCGTGCGCACCGATGACGGAGAGGTCGACATCGGAGAGCCGCGCCGGCGGGCGGTCCTCGGCGCGCTGCTGCTCGACAACGGGCGCGTGGTGCGCCTCGACCGGCTGATCGCGCTGCTGTGGGGGCACCACCCGCCCGCGACCGCGCGCAAGGCCGTGCAGGTCTACGTTTCCCAGCTGCGGCGCATGCTGCCGGACGTACCGCTCGAAACCGACGGGGACGGCTACCTGCTGCGGTGCGCGCCGGAAGCGATCGACCTGTTCGTGTTTCGCGACCTCGTGGCGCGCTCCAAACAGGAGACCGCGCCCGGGCCCAAGCGAGTGCTGCTGACCGAGGGCGTGCAGCTGTGGCGGGGCGCGGCCTTCGCCGGCGCCGCCGAGGACGGGCTGCTGGCCCGCGTGGGTCAGTCCATTGACGAGGAACGGCTCGCGGCGCTGGAGGACCTGTACGAGGCGGAGCTGCGCCTGGGCAACGACCGCAACGTGGTGCACCGGCTGCAGCGCCTGGCGCTGGAGCATCCGATGCGCGAGCGGCTGGCCGGGCTCGTGATGGTGGCCCTGCACCGCAGCGGCCGGCGCTCCGAGGCGGCGCTGGTCTTCCCGAGGCTGCGCGCCGCGCTCGTGGCCGAGACCGGGCTCGAGCCGGGGCGGGCGCTGGTCGCCCTGCACCGGTCGATCCTCGCCGGCGAGGCGGTCATGCCGCCGCCCGCTCCGTCCACAAGAGAGGATCCGCGGCGGGATCTGGTCGACACGATCGGGCGGCTGGCGGCGGCCAACCTGCCGGCGCTGCTGGACATCGGCGACGGGCACCTGCGCGACGGTGACTTCGACCGGGCGCTGGCCTGCTACTACGCGGCGCGGGCGCTGGCCCGGGACTGCTCCGACGAGGCCGGTGTCGCACGGGCGACCG
>JBIOYB010000480.1:0-3869 GCA_044869915.1 Allorhizocola sp. | reverse complement strand
CGCTTCAAGGGGTACCCTCAAGTCTTTACGAAGCGTCTAAAGTGGATGGCGCCTCGCGATGGCGGCAGTTTCGCAGCATAACCGTCCCCATGATCAGCCCCACTATCCTGCTCACCTCGATTATCACGGTCGTGGGATCGCTGCAGGTCTTTGCGCAGATCGCTGTCCTCACACAGGGTGGCCCGGGCAGCTCGACCACGGTTCTCGTCTATTACCTCTATCAGCAGGCGTTCCAGTTCCATCACTTCGGTTATGGCGCAACACTTTCAGTGCTGCTATTCGCCATCGTGCTGATCCTGACCGTGGTGCAGTGGCAGATGCGCAAGAAGTGGGTGTTCCATGAGTCTTAGAGCCAAGACCGCGATGTATGGGCTGCTGTGCCTACTGGCGATCCCATTCATCTTCCCGACCTGGTGGATGGTGACGTCATCATTCAAGCCGGTCAGCGACATCTTCGCGTTCCCGCCATCGCTCATCCCCACAAGGGTTTCGTTCGATGCCTATCGCGAGGTTTTTACCCTGCAGCCGTTCGCGCAGCAGTACTGGAACAGCATGTACATCTCGATCGTCGTGACCATTGGGACGCTCACGATCGCGTCGATGGCGGGCTATGCCTTCGCGCGCATCAAGTTCAAGGGCGCCAACGCTTTGTTCTTGGTGATCCTTACCGGCCTGCTCATCCCGAGCGAGGTCACGATCGTCCCGCTGTTCCAGATGTTCAACAGCTGGGGCCTCATTGACACCCATTTCCCTTTGATTTTGGTACCTATCTTCGGCGCGCCAAGCGTTCTGGCCACATTCATCATGCGTCAGTTCCTCCTCGCACTACCCAACGAGCTGGAGGAAGCGGCCCGCATGGACGGGCTGGGACGGTTCGCCATGTTCTGCCGGATCGCCTTGCCGCTGGCGCGGCCGGCTCTTGGCGCCGTTGCCATCTTCACCTTCCTGCACAGCTGGAACCTCTACCTGGAACCCATTGTCTTCCTCTCCTCGGCGGAGAAGTTCACGCTGCCACAAGCCTTGACGCAGTTCGTGGACGCCTATGGCGGTCCGATGTGGAACGTGCAGCTGTCGGCAGCGTCGATGACGGCGATTCCGGTGCTGATCGTTTTCGTTGTTGCGCAACGCCAGTTCATCGAGGGCCTGGCTTACACGGGTCTAAAGGGATGATGCTCGGCGGTTGGACCTCGATCGAACGTGATGTGTGGGGGGATCCGCCAGTAGCCCACCGCATCTCCAGGTTATCCGTCGACACGAAACCCATGATAAGTGGACGGATTGGCACAGGCGGACGCTCGCCTCACCATCCTTCGACTTCGCCGCGCTGGAGATTCTGCTCACTTTGATCTCCGGAGGCACCGCGCACATCCTGGACCGCGCCGGCGCTGTGGACGACTCGTACCGGCTCGGCAGGCACCTCCCCGATAGGCCCGGTCGTATGCCCTTCAGCGCCCGTCCGTAGCCGCATCACAGTTCGATGCGCGTCAACGTTCCTCCTCACGGCGTACCCCTTGCTCAACAGAGGTGATGTGGATCGTGGCCGCCATGCGGGCGTCTTCGGGGTCACGGGCCGCTAGGGCCTGGTAGATCTGCTGGTGTTCGGCGAGGGTGCGCGAGATCGCGCCGTCCTGGTGCCGTCCGCGCCAGATTCGCATTCGCAGGGTGCGGCTGCTCAGGCCGGCGAGGATCGCGGTGAGGACGGGGTTGCCGGCGGCTTCGTTGATGATGCGGTGGAACTCCTGGTCGTGGCTCACGAACTCCTCGGCGGTGTCCGCGCGGGCCATGGCGCTCATGAGTTCGCGCAGCCGGGCGAGGTCGACCTCGCCGATGCGGGCCGCGGCGGTGGCAGTCGCCACCGGTTCGAGGATCTTGCGTACCCGGACCAGGTCGATCAGCGTGGAGCCATGTGACACCTCGGCGACCACACCGAAGGATTCGAGCAGGTCGGTCGGTCCCAGCTTGGTGACGTAGACACCGGCTCCGTGCCGGGCCTCCAGGACGCCGAGCACGGTCAAGGCGCGGATCGCCTCCCGGAGCGAGTTGCGTGAGATTCCCAGCGCCGTGGCGAGGTCTTTCTCCACGGGCAGGCGCTGCCCCGGTTCGAGTTCACCGCCGGTGATCATCTCCTTGATCCGGGTCAGGGCCCGGTCGGTGACGGTGGTGCGGGACGGTGCGGCGCCATCGGTCATGCGCACGATTCTGCGGTACCCAGACTCATCGGACTAGTTTCCGGTTCATAACGGGTTGGTAACGGGGTATTGCGCAGACGTTGCAGGTAGATGCTTTGATGGTGCCCCAGAGTCATCGGATGACTTACGAATTGATCGGAACACTTTGGAATGAGGGCTGCTGTGAGGCTGCTTCGTGTGGGACCTGAAGGCGCCGAACGGCCGGCGTTGCTGGACGATGACGGCAGGCTCAGGGACCTGTCCGGGCTGTGCCGGGACATCGATGGCCAGTTCCTCGCCAGTGGCGGAGTTGGCCGGGTTCGGGCCGCGCAAGCAGTGGGAACCCTGCCGGAGCTGGCGCGCCCGGAGCGCATCGGCGCACCGGTGGCCCGTCCGGGCAAGGTCGTCTGCGTCGGCCTGAACTATCGTGATCATGCCGCCGAGACCGGGGCCGATATCCCCGCCGAGCCGGTGCTGTTCCTCAAAGCGAGCAACACCGTGATCGGCCCGAACGATGAGATCCTCGTCCCGCGGGGCAGCCACAAGACCGACTACGAGGTGGAGCTCGCTGTCGTCATTGGACAGACGGCTCGCTATCTTGACGGCCCGTCGCAGGCCGCGTCGGTCATCGCCGGGTATGCCATCAGCAACGACGTCTCCGAGCGCGAATTCCAGCTGGAGCGCGGCGGCACCTGGGACAAGGGCAAGTCCTGCGAGACGTTCAACCCGCTGGGACCCTGGCTGGTCACCCCGGATGAGGCCGGCGACCCGCAGGATCTCGACCTTCGGTTGTGGGTCGACGGCGAGTTGCGCCAGGACGGCACCACGAAAGACATGATCTTCGGGGTGTATGAGGTGATCGCGTACATCAGTCAGTTCCTTGTCCTTGAACCGGGCGACGTGGTCAACACCGGCACGCCCGCGGGGGTTGCCCTCGGGCGCACCGGCGAGGCATACCTGCGTGCCGGCGCGGTGGTCGAAGTCGAGATCGAAAACCTGGGCCGGCAGCGGCAGGTCGTGGGGAGCGCCCGATGAAACTGACTGTTGCGCGGCTGGAAATCCACGACGTCCGCTTCCCGACCTCACGTGAGCTCGACGGATCTGATGCGATGAATGTCGATCCGGATTACTCCGCAGCCTACGTGACCATGGTGACTGACGCGGGGGTCAGCGGGCACGGGTTCTGTTTCACCATCGGGCGTGGCAACGAAGTATGTGTGGGGGCGATAAAGGCGTATGAGCCGCTGGTGGTCGGCCGCGAGATCGACCTCGACGATCTTGGCGAGTTCTCCCGCCGGCTGGTCAGCGACTCGCAGTTGCGCTGGCTCGGTCCTGAGAAGGGCGTGGCGCACATGGCGCTTGCCGCCCTCGTCAACGCCGCTTTCGACCTTGCGGGCCGAGTCGGGGGCAAGCCGGTCTGGCGGCTGCTGTCCGACTATGCTCCGGAACAGATCGTTGATCTGGTCGACTGGCGTTACCTGACCGATGCGCTTACCCCTGCGGCAGCGCTGGACCTGCTCAAAGACCGCGCACCCGGCAAGGGAGAACGCGCGACGGTATTGCAGCGTGACGGCTACCCGGCTTACACCACCACGCCGGGCTGGCTTGGCTACACCGATGAGAAACTTGTCCGGCTTGCCCAGGAGGCGGTCACCGACGGCTTCGGGCAGATCAAGCTCAAGGTCGGCGCCGACCTTGAGG
>JBIOYB010000479.1:0-14740 GCA_044869915.1 Allorhizocola sp. | reverse complement strand
CACGGTGGTGATCGGCGACAAGTCGTACGCGCTGCACCTCATTCCTTCCGGTGTGCTCTCGCCCGACGTCGTACCCGTGATCGGCAACGGCGTCGTCGTCGATCCCAAGGTGCTGCTCGCCGAGATGGACGGGCTCACCGAGCGCGGCGTGGACGTCTCGCGCCTGCTGCTGTCCGCCGACGCCCACCTGATCATGCCACATCATCGCGCGCTGGACCGGGTCGTCGAGCGTTATCTGGGCACGGCTCGCATCGGCACCACCGGCCGCGGCATCGGCCCGGCCTATGGCGACAAGGTCGCGCGCATGGGCATCCGCGTGCAGGACCTGCTCGACCCGGGCATCCTGCGGCAGAAGCTGGAGCTGGTGCTGCGGGAAAAAAACCAGATCCTGGTCAAGGTTTACAACCGCAAGGCGTTCGATGTCGGCGCGATGGTGGAGGAATACCTCACCTATGCGGAGCGGCTCAAGCCGTTCATCGCCGACACTCGGCTGATCCTGCACAAGGCGCTGGAGGCGGGCAAGACCGTGCTCATGGAGGGCGCGCAGGCCACGCTGCTGGACCTCGACCACGGGACCTATCCGTTCGTCACGTCGTCCAACCCGACCGCGGGCGGCGCGTGCGTGGGCACGGGCATCCCGCCGACGCGCATCGCGAGCGTGATCGGTGTGATCAAGGCCTACACGACCCGGGTGGGCTCGGGGCCGTTCCCCACCGAGCTGCACGACGACATGGGCGAGCACCTGCGCAAGATGGGCGGCGAATACGGCACGACCACCGGGCGGCCGCGCCGGTGCGGCTGGTTTGACGCCGTCATCGGGCGCTACTCCGTACGGGTCAACGGGATCACCGACCTCGTGGTGACCAAACTGGACATTCTCAGCGGGCTCGAGACCGTACCCATATGCGTCGGTTATGAAATCGACGGCGAACGCACCGACGAGATGCCGATGACACAGACCGGCTTCCACCACGCCACCCCGGTGTACGAATACCACCCGGGCTGGTGGGAGGACATCTCCAAGGCCCGCTCATACGACGATCTGCCCGACAACGCGCGGCGCTACATCGAGCGGCTCGAGGAGCTGTGCGGCGCCCGGGTGAGCATGATTGGCGTGGGGCCGGGGCGCGAGGAAAACGTGGTCCGCCACGATATGCTGCCGTAACGTGCGGATACTTGTGATTGGTTCGGGCGGCCGCGAGCACGCCCTGTGCAAGGCGCTCTCTCGGGACGCCACGGTGATCGCGGCCCCGGGCAACCCGGGCATCGGCGAGATCGCGTCCTTGGAGGCGGTCGATCCGCTTTCGGGGCCGGCAGTCGCCGATTTGGCCGTGCGGTGTGGGGCCGATCTGGTGGTGATCGGCCCGGAGGCGCCCCTGGCGAAGGGGGTCGCCGACGCGGTGCGCGCCAAGGGGATCGCGGCGTTCGGGCCGTCTCAGGAGGCGGCCCGGCTGGAGGCGTCGAAGGACTTCGCCAAGCAGGTGATGCGGGCCGCCGGGGTGCCGACCGCCCGCTCGCGCACGTGCGAGACGCCCGCGGCGGTCGAGGCGGCGCTGGCCGAGTTCGGCAGGCCATATGTGGTGAAAGACGACGGTCTCGCGGCGGGCAAGGGGGTCGTGGTCACCGACGACCATGACGCGGCCGTGCGGCACGCGGCCGAGTGTGGCCGGGTGGTCATCGAGGAGTTCCTTGAGGGGCCCGAGGTTTCGCTGTTTGTGGTGTGCGACGGCGAGTCGGCCGTGCCGCTGCTGCCGGCACAGGACTTCAAGCGCGCCGGCGACGGCGACACCGGGCCCAATACCGGCGGGATGGGCGCCTATACGCCGCTGCCGTGGGCGCCGCCCGACCTGGTCGACACGGTGATGGGCGCGGTCGTGCGGCCGACGCTGGCGAGGATGAGCGAGTTGGGGCACCCGTTCCAGGGGCTGCTGTTCGTGGGCCTCGCGATCACCAAGGAGGGGCCGAAGGTGATCGAGTTCAACGCGCGCTTCGGGGATCCGGAGACGCAGTCGGTGCTTGCGCTTCTGGACTCGTCTTTGAGCGATTTGCTGTACGCGGCGGCGACCGGCCGGCTCGCCGAGCTGCCGTCGCCGCGGTGGCGCGAGGGCGCGGCCGTGACCGTGGTGATCGCCAGTTCGGGCTATCCGGGCACGCCGCGCACGGGCGATGAGATCACCGGCGCGGCCGGGCTGCTGCACGCCGGCACTTCGGTTGACGCGGACGGAGTTCTGCGCAGCGCGGGCGGGCGGGTGTTGTGCGCGACTGCGACCGGCCCGGATGTCGCGGGTGCCCGGGAGGCGGCGTATGAGCTGGTTTCGCACGTGAGGCTGGAGGGTTCGCACTACCGGAGCGACATCGCGGCACTTTAGAAGTCAACTTATTGCGGGATCTTGTTCAAAAATTTAACCTGCCTGGCATGAGTCTTACTCACAGGTGGGTCGCCGGCATGCTCGCGGCCGCGCTCGTTGCGGTCGGCAGCCCCGCGTCGGCCAGGCCAAAACCGCCCGCAGGGGTCGAAACGGTGGCGGCGCTGCCGCCGCACCTGACGGCCGGGCGCGGCGCGACCGTGCCGTTCGTCGAGCAGGAGGCGGAGAACGCCACGACCAACGGCGAGATCATCGGGCCGGATCGCCGGGCATACACGCTCCCGTCCGAGGCATCCGGCCGCCGGGCGGTGCGATTGGACAGTGCGGGAGAATACGTCCAGTTCACCCTCACCCGGCGGGCCAATGCGATCACCGTGCGGTATGCCATCCCCGACGCGCCGGCCGGGGGCGGGATCACCGGACCGCTCGACGTGTATGTGGACGGCAAACGCCGGCACCGGATCACGCTCACGTCTGAGTTCTCGTGGCTGTACAGCGTGTATCCATTCTCCAACGATCCGAACGCCGAACCGCCGCCGGACTGGTGGATCCCCGAGCCGCGCCCGGTGACCAAGCCGTTCCGGCCGCACCACTTCTACGCCGAGCAGAGGTTGTTGCTGGGCAAGGATTTGCGCGCGGGCGACACCGTCCGGCTGCAGCTGCCGGTGGGCAACGCGCTGCCGTGGGCGGTTATCGACGTGGCCGACTTCGAGCAGGTGGCCGCGCCCCTTCGTAAGCCCTGGCGCGCCTTGTCCGTTGTGGACTTCGGCGCCGATCCCAGTGGAGCGAGGGAATCGGCGGACGCGTTTGACGCCGCCATAGCCGCGGCCAAGGCGGCGAACAGGCAGGTCTACATCCCCGCCGGGCGCTACCGGGTGGACCGCCACGTCATCGTCGACGATGTCACCATTACCGGCGCCGGAAGGTGGCACTCCGTGGTCACCGGCGACGGCGTGGGTTTCTACGGCAAATGGGCCGAGGACGGCGGCTCGCGCAACGTACGGCTGGCCGACTTCGCGATTATCGGCAACGTGCGCGATCGCCAGGATCAATTGCAGCTCAACGGCATCGGCGGCGCACTCGGCGGCGGGTCCATTGTGGAGCGGCTCTACATCCAGCGCACCAAGGTGGGGATGTGGTTCGACGGGCCGTTCGACGGGCTGACCGTGCGGGACAACGTGATCGTCGACCAGATCGCCGACGCGCTGAACCTGCGGCGTGGCATCTCGCACGTGCGGGTCACCGGCAACTTCATGCGCAACCTCGGCGACGACGGGCTGGCGATGTGGTCGCATCTGGACCAGGACCACGACAACCTTTACGACCACAACACGGTCATCGCGCCGGTGCTGGCCAACGGGATCGCGATCTACGGCGGCCGGGACAACACGGTGTCGGACAACCTGGTCGCGGACACCGTGCGCGAGGGCGGCGGGCTGCACGCGGGCTGGCGGCACGGCTCGACCGGGTTTGGCGGCACGCTGCGCTTCGCCCGCAACACCACCGTGCGGGCCGGTGTGCTGGACCTCAACTGGGGCTTCGGCGTCGGCGCGATCTGGTTCTACTCGCTCGAGGGGGTCATGGACGCCCGGGTCGAGGTGACCGACAGTTCCTTTTTGGACAGTACCTACGCGGCCATCATGGCCGTGAAGGGCTACCCGACCGCGAACTCGGTGTCGAACCTGGTGTTCGACCGGATCTGCATCGACGGCGCGGGCACCTACGCGCTGCAGATCCAGGTGGCCGGGGGCGCGACATTCTCCAATGTGGACGCTCGCAACCTCGGGGTCGCGGGCACCTGGCGCGGCGACCCGTTCGACATCGTCGACGCGGGCGGCAACTCCGGCTGGCAGCAGGACATCCACTGGAACTGGCCGATGGACCAGCCCCAACCCGTTGCGCCACCGACGAACTGCGCATAGATCAGGAGGCCCCTCATCACGAGGGGCCTCCTGTTTCGTCTATCGCATCCGGGCCGCGGCCTTCACGGCGATGCCCGTCATCTCCTCGAGGGTGTGTGCCTGATCGAAGCCGATCCGGCTGAGTAGCGCGCCCTTGCGCACATAGATCCAGTAGTTCCCGTTGGCCCTCACCATGATCGAGTCATCGCCGGCGAACCCGGTGGTGACGATATGCATGGTGTATAGCATGCCGAGGTCGGAGAAGCTCGCACAGTCGCCGACCCAGCGGCGGGTATCGTCCATCTCCCATTGCGCACGTGCGGCGTCGCTGCGGTCCACGCGCTGCACCACGTGCTTGGGACCGTTGAGCCCGCGCTCCCGGCCCTCGGAGTTGGTGGAAGGAGGCCCGGGATATTTCTTGTGCTTGTAGGCCGGGCAAAGCTGTGTGAAGTATTCGAGGTCCCAGTCGCCGAGCTCATCCTGGGTCACCGTGTAACCGGGGCCCAGATCCTCTGGCGTCAGCAGCGTCTCCTCGATGCCGACCGGACGCGGCGGCAACGGTGACGGTGATGGGGAGGGGCTCGGAGTCGTTGTCGGCGCCGGAGTGGGGTGGGTCAGCGGTGGGACCTGCCGCGGGAGGTAGATCGCGGCACCGGCCGACGCGGCACCGACCACAAGCACGGCGACGGCCGTGACCACGCCGATCCGGCGGTGGCGCCGGCGGTGCGCGGCAGCCTCGACCGAGGCGACCGCCGACGGGACGAAGGCGTGCGGCGCCGTGTCGCGATAGCTCATGAGCGCCGGAAGGACGGTCAGCTCCTCATCGGGATCGGTCATCGGTTCACACCCCTGTCGTCGTCTTGCAGGTGTTTGGCAAGTCCGGTGCGGCCGCGGTGCAGCCACGAAAGCACGGTGCCCCGGGGCACGCCGAGATCGGCCGCGATGTCGGCGACCGGCAGGTCGGCCAGGTAGTGCAGCACGATCACGCGCCGGTGGTTGGGCGTCAGCCGGTGCAGCGCCGCGACCAGGGCCACGTTTTCCGGGCCGAGCGCCGCGGTGATGGCCTCGGCGACACCGTGCCGGCGGGCAAACCGCGCCTCGCGGACGATCCTGCGCCACCGGCTGGTGGCCAGGTTCCACGCGACCCGGCGGATCCAGGCCACCGGGTCCTCATAGGCGCTGATCTTCCGCCAGCGTTGCCACGCGCGCAGAAACGCCTCCTGCACCACGTCTTCGGCGGCCGCGGCGTCGTTGAGATACGCGGTCAGCTGGGCGGTCAGGCGCCCGTAGTGGGCGTGATAGCAGTCGGCGAAGCCGTCCGGCTGCGCCCCCGGTGGCGCATCGGTCGCGATCCCCATGTCGGTCACGCACCATACACGCGAGGGCCGGCGCGCCGATTGCGGCTAGTTTTCGTGCAGCAGGCGCGGGATCACCTTGCCGGTCGCGGTGCGTGGCAACTCCGCCAGGAAGTGGACATCCCGCGGCACACTGAACCGGGCCAGGTAGTGCCGGACGTATTCGCGGACCTCGTCGGCCGTGAGCGTCTGGCCCGGGTGCAGCACGAGATAGGCGGCCAGGCGCTGGCCGAACTCGGGGTCGGGCACCCCGACGACCGCGGCCTCGCGCACCTGCGGCAGCCGTGCCAGCAACTCCTCGACCGGGCGCGGGAAGACGTTCTCCCCGCCCGACACGACCATGTCGTCCGCCCGTCCGTCCACATAGAGCAGTCCCCGGCTGTCGACGTGGCCCAGGTCGCCGGTGCCCATCAGTCCGTCGCGCAGGTCCTGGGCGTGGTCGGCCGTGTAGCCCTCGAACAGCATCTCGTTGCCCACATAGATCTGTCCCACGTGTCCGGTCGGCACCGGCCGGCCCGCCCGGTCGAGGATCATCACGCGCGTGCCGTGCGGTGGCAGGCCCGCCGGCGCTGGAGCTGTGCCAGCGCTCCGGTGGCGGGGTATGCGCGATGATGCCGTCCACAGTGGACTCGTCCAGCCGCTCGCAGCCGGCGGTCGCCGCGATCGGGCGAACTCACGGTCGTGCACCAGCAGCCGGAGCTTCTGTTCTTCGGCGACGGTCGCGAGCTGTGGGGCGGACAGCGCGGTGTTGACCAGCACCGCGTCGGCGCCGAGGATCGAGCACGCGACCATGGCCTCGATGAACCCGGCGTGGTTGCGGCACATCAGGCCGACGCGGTCCCGCTCACCCAAGCCACGGGTGGCCGCAAGCCCGGCGGCCAGCCGTTGCGCCCGCTTGAGCAGGGCGCGAAATGTCACCGGGCCGCGGTGCTCGTCGATGATCGCGGTCTGGTGCGGGTCGCGTGCCTCGGCGGCGCGCAGCTCTCCGGCGAGCGTCAGGCCGGAGTGGCGCAGCGTGTTGAGCTGGTCGAGGACCCGATCGGGGCGGCCCGGGCGCAGCAGCCCACGGCGGGCAAGCGTCTTGCCGATGAACCACGCGTCCATCTGCCGAACCTTACCCGCCGGTAACACTGAAGTGAAGTCGCTGCTAGCGGAGACTGGCTCCCGTGATCGCGCGCGCGACGACCAGGCGCTGGATCTCGCTCGTACCCTCAAAAATGGTGTAAATCTTGGAATCCCTATACCAGCGCTGCACGGGATGCTCGCGGGTGTAGCCCGCGCCGCCCAGGATCTGTATGGCCTTCTCGGTCACCGAGACCGCCGTCTCGCCGGCCTTGAGCTTGGACATCGAGCCCTCGCCCGCGGTGAACGGCCGGTTGTTCTTGCCCATCCAGGCGGCCCGCCAGACCAGCAGGCGCGCGGCGTCGATCTCCATGCGCATGTCGGCCAGCATGAACGCGATCGCCTGGTTTTCCACGATGGGCCGGCCGAACTGGACGCGGCCCTTGGCGTAGTCGAGCGCATACTCATACGCCGCCCGGGCGATGCCGAGCGCTTGCGCCCCCACGGAAGGCCGGGTCAGCTCGAACGTGCGCATCGACGCCTGCCCCTTGGAGCTGCGGCCCTCGCGGGCCGCGGCGAGCCGTTCGTCCAGCTTTTCCTTGCCGCCCAGCACATATGAGGCCGGCACCCGCACGTCGTCGAGGAAGACGTCGGCGGTGTGCGACGCCCGGATGCCCAGCTTCTTGGTCTTGCCCGGTGAGGAAAGACCGCGGGTGCCGGGCGGGATGATGAAGCCGGCCTGCCCGCGCGAGCCCAGGTTGGGGTCGACGACAGCCGTGACGACGTGCACGTTGGCGATGCCGCCGTTGGTGGCGAACGTCTTCTGCCCGTTGATGACCCACTCGTCGCGCGCCTCGTCGAAGACCGCACGGGTGCGCATCGCCGCGACGTCGGAGCCCGCTTCGGGTTCGGTGGAACAGAACGCCGCGACCTTCGGATCGCTTTCGGTGCCAAAGCATTCGGGCACCCACTCGATCAGCTGGTCGGGCGTGCCGCTGCCGTAGATCGCCGCCGTGCACAGCGCGGTGCCCATGAGGGCCAGGCCGATCCCGGCGTCGCCCCAGAACAGCTCCTCATTGGCCAGGCAGATGGACAGCCCGGTCGGGTCGGCCCAGGTGTTGGCGAGGAACTCGAACCCGTAGAGCCCGATTTTGGCCGCCTCCTGGATGATCGGCCAGGGCGTCTCCTCCCGCTCGTCCCACTCGGCGGCGGCCGGGCGCACGACGTCGGCGGCGAAGCCGTGCACCCAGTCGCGCAGCTCCCGTTGCTCTTCGCTGAGATCGAGGGAAAACTCAGCCGTCACGGTCGCGCGCCTTATGCCTTCGGGATGTTGAACAGGTTGGCGATATTTGCCGCGAGGCCCAGGTCGCCCTTTGCCTTGAGCTTGCCCGTCATGAACATCATCACCGGGTTGCCGTTGCCGGACACGACCTTCAGGAAGTCGGACGGGCCCATGGTCAGGGACAGCTTGGGCTCGTTGTCGGGCTTGTCGGAGAGGGTGCAGGTGCCGTCGGCGATCACGATCTCATAGGTGTCACTGCCGCCATCGGGCCCGCCCGTGATGGTCCAGTGGATGACCGCGTTGGTGTTGCCGGCCCGGTCGGGGCGGAACAGCGTCGGCATCCGGCGGAAGATCTCGTCCAGCACCTTTGTGCGGACCTCGGTGCTCATCACCTCGTTGAGCTGTGCGTCCGACGCGCTCTTGACCAGCTGGGAAAACCGCGCGGGATCGAGGTTGCTGAAGTCGGACAGGTCAATGTCGGTCACTGTGAGTCTCCTTATGCCAATAACTTACGCGTGCGTAACCTTACGCCAGGGTAGGTAAGCTGGCAAGGTGCGCCGACCAACTCCGCAAAGCTACGTAGCCACGGCTCCTTCATCACCCCGGCGACGCCCTGTCGCGCTGTGGGGGTGATCCGATGCAGACGTCTTCCAAACGGCTCCCTCGCGCCGTGCGCGAGCAGCAGATGCTCGACGCCGCCGTGCGCATCTTCTCGCGCCGTGGCTTCCACGCGGCCAACATGGATGAGATAGCCGAGCTGTCGGGCGTCTCCAAGCCCATGGTGTACGCGTATCACGGGACAAAGGAAGAGCTTTTCCTGGCATGCCTGCGCCGGGAGTCGGAGCTCCTGCTGGCGGGCATCATCGACGCGGCCGACAGCTCCCTGCCACCCGATGAGCAGCTTTGGCGCGGCCTGCGCAGCTTCTTCGAGTTTGTCGGCGCTCACCGCGACGGCTGGTCGGTGCTCTACCGGCAGGCGCGCTCGCTGGAGCCCTTCGCGGGCGAGCTGGCGGGCATGCGCCGCGCCATCGTCCAGGTCATCGCGCACCGGCTCGATGTGGCGCTGCAGCGGGAGGGGCGGCACGCGCGCACCGAGGACCTCACGTCGATGGCGCTCTCGCTCGTGGGCGCGAGTGAGTCGCTGGCCGACTGGCTGGTGTCGCACCCCGAGGAGGATCCGGGCCGCACCGCCACCCGCTTGATGAACGCGGTCTGGCTGGGCGCCGCCCGCCTGCTCGAGGGCGAGACCTGGCGGCCCGCTAGCTGAAAATGTCTGTGGCGGTCACGCCGATCACGCCTTCGGGCACGGAGGTGATGTGCTCCCGTGCGCACACCGCGAGCGTGACGGTGTCGTCGGCCCATGTGGTCGTCGATGGACTCGATCAGCACGGCAGGATCGACTCGCCGATGCCACGCTCGATCTCCGGGCGGAACCAGCGGCCGACCATACTTACACGGTCACTGTGACGACGAGGCCGCCGCCAGGGCGAGGCGCGGCGGCGGCCCTGCCGCCGTGTGCCATGGCGATGGCGCGCACGATCGACAGGCCGAGGCCGAGCCCGCGCGTCGTGAGGCTGCCGGTGCGCTCCCGGCCCAACCGCCGGAACGGCTGGAAGATGCTCTCCATCTCGTAACCGGGCACGGCCGGGCCCGAGTTTATGACGGTCAACCGGGCCCGGCCGTCCACTGTGGACGTGGCCACGCTGATCCAGCCGTCCTGGGGCACGTTGTGCTTGACCGCGTTTTCGACCAGGTTTTGCACCATCCGCTCGAGCAGGATCGGGTCGCCCACGCACGGCGCCGTCGCGAGCTGGCGAGTGTGCCGGACCCCGTTGGCCGGCAACAGGTCCATCACGTGCGAGGCGACGTGGGCGAGGTCGACCGGCGACCGCTCGCCGATCTCGGACTCGCTGTCGACCAGCGTCAGCAGGCCCTCGATCAGCCGCTCGTGCCGCTCGTTGACCTTCAGCAGCGACTCGCCGAGCTGACGCGCGTCGGCGCTCACGCCCGGCCGGGTGATGGTGATCTCGACCAGCGCACGGTTGAGGGCCAGCGGGGTCCGCAGCTCGTGCGAGGCGTTGCCGACGAACCGCCGCTGCGCGTCGAAGCCCTGATCGAGGCGGGCGAGCATCCGGTCGAACGTGTCGGCCAGCCGCTTCACCTCATCCTGCGGGCCCTGCAGCGCGATGCGCTCGTGCAGGCCCCGGCCGTCCTCGGCGATCCGGGCCGCGGTGTCGGTGATCTGCTGCAGCGGTTGCAGCGCCCGGCCGGAGATCAGCCAGGCGATCACCCCCGAGCCGGTGAGGATGATCAGCAGCGCGAGCCCGCCCTGGGTGAACAGGGTGTTGAGCGTCTCGCTGCGCAGCTCGGCTTCGTGCTGGACCATGAGCTTTTCGACCTGGGCGGGCATCGCCATCTGGCCCCCATCGACGATGACGCCCTCGGCCGACGCCCCGCCGGAGCGCACCTTGGGGAGCTGGCGCTCCACGAGCACATAGGTCACCGAGAGCAGCACACCGCCCGCGACCACGAACAGGGCGGTGTAGAGGAGGGTCAGTCGGGCTCTGATCGTCAGCTTCTTCATCTCAACCGATACCCAATGCCAGAAATGGTTTCTATGACGGCCGGCAGGCCGAGCTTCTTGCGCAGCTTCATCACGGTCATGCGCACGGTGTTGGTGAACGGGTCGGCGTGCTCGTCCCACACCTTTTCCAGCAGGTGCTCGGCCGAGACCACGGCGCCGTCGGCGCGCAGCAGCTCGGCAAGCACGCCGAACTCCTTGGGCGACAAGTGAAGGAAGTGGCCGTCGCGGTATGCCTCGTGCCGGGCGGCGTCCAGGCTGATGCCGCCGGCCTTGAGCAGGGGCGGCGTCGCGGGCGAAGCCCGGCGCATCAGCGCGTGCACCCGCGCCGCCATCTCGACCATCGCGAACGGTTTGATCAGGTAGTCGTCGGCGCCCAGGGCGAGCCCGGCCACCCGATCGGCCACGGCCGCGGCGGCCGTGAGCATCAGCACCCGCGTGTCGGGCCGGGTGTCGGTGATGCGGCGGCACAGCTCGTCGCCCGAGATGCCGGGCAGATCCCGATCGAGCACCACCACATCGTAGGCGTGCACATCGATCCGCTCGCTCGCCGCGGCACCGTCATAGGTCACGTCGACGGCGAACGACTCCCGGCGCAGCCACTCGGCGACGGCGTCGGCGAGCACATCCTCGTCCTCGACCACCAACACCCGCATCGACCCATCATGCCGCGTGAGGATGTAACCGCCACATAAACGAAACCGATTACGCCCCGGATACCGTGTCCACGGTCGACTGGTGGCATGAGAAAGCTCTTTGTGGCGTTGGCCTGCGGGCTGGCGCTGGCAGCCTCCGCGTGTGGTAAGGCCCCGGACGACGGGCTTGCCAGCGCGGGCGGCCCCAACAACACCACCGACAAAAAACAGGTCTCCACCGACCCGGCGGAGCGCATGCGGCAGTTCGCCCAGTGCATGCGCGACAACGGCATCGACATGCCCGACCCGCAGATCGTCGAGGGCGAGCCCGGTAGCGGCGGCATGAAGATCGAGATGGGCGAGGGCGGGCCGGCCGAGGCCGACGCCACCACGGCGGAGAAGTTCAAGAAGGCCGAGGAGGCGTGCAAGGATTACATCCCCGAGGGCGGTCCGATGGACGGCAAGGTGGACCCGCAGATGCAGGAGCAGCTGCGCCAGCTGGCCAAGTGCATGCGCGAGAACGGGTTTGAGAACTTCCCCGACCCGCAGGAGGGCGGCGGCCTCGCGATCGGCCCGGACAGCGGCATCGACCCGCACGACCCGAAGTTCCAGGAAGCACAGAAGAAGTGCCACGCGCAGGTGGGGATGCCCGAAGGCGAGACCAGGTCGGAGGGAAGTCCGGCGACATGAACCGTCGTACACTTCTCGCCTGCGGGCTGGGGGCCGCGGTGCTCGCCGCGGCCTCGGCCGGGTTCGCCTACGGGCTGCCCACCGGCACCGCCAAGCCCCAGACAACAGCCGGCACGCGCAAGACCGCCCCGGTCACGCGGCAGACACTGGCCGACACGGAAAACAAGAACGGCACACTTGGCTACGGCGCCACCACCTCGGTTTCGTCGAAGCTGAACGGCACCATCACGCACGTCGCCGACACCGGCAGCACCGTCCAGCGTGGACAGACGCTGTTCCGGGTCGACGAGTTGCCGGTGGTGCTCATGTACGGCGCGCTGCCGCTGTATCGCCCGCTGCGGGCGGGCATGGAAAGCTCGGACGCCGACGTGAAGCAGTTCACCGAAAACCTCAAGGCGCTGGGCTTCTCGGGCTTCACGACGTCGGCCGTCAAGAAGTGGCAGAAGAGCCTCGGCCTGGAGCAGACCGGCCTGGTCGAGCCGGGCCGCATCGTCTATGCGAGCGGTCCGATCCGCATCGACTCGGTCTCCGCGGCGATAGGTGACGCCGCTCAGGGCCAGATCCTTTCCTATACGGGTACGCGGCGCGTCGTCACCACGTCCCTGGACGTCGATGACGCGCGCCTGGCACCGGTCGGGGCGGCCGTGAAGGTGACGCTGCCCGACGGCAAGACACTGGACGGCAAGGTCGAAAGCGCCAAGACAACCGTGCAGCAGGGCGAGAACGGCGCCGACCCGACCACGGAGATCGATGTCGTGGTCGGGCTCGGCGACGCGTCGGTCGCGCTGGAGCAGGCGTCCGTGAAGATCGCGTTCACCGCGTCGACTCGCGAGAAGGTCCTGACCGTGCCGGTCGCGGCCCTGCTCGCGTTGCGTGAGGGCGGATACGGCGTCGAGCTGGTCGCCGCGGACGGGTCGACCAAAGTGATCGCGGTCAAGACGGGGCTGTTCGCCTCGGGCCGCGTCGAGGTGACCGGCGACGGGCTGGCCGAGGGCGCGACCGTCGGGATGCCCTCATGATCCGGCTGCGCGACGTGACGAAGACGTATCCGGGCGGGGTGCACGCGCTCGCCGGGGTCAGCCTGTTCGTCGGGTCCGGCGAGCTGGTCGCGATCGTGGGCCCGTCGGGTTCCGGCAAGTCGACCATGCTGCACGTGATCGGCGCCCTCGACCGGCCGAGTTCGGGGGCGGTCGAGATCGCCGGACACGATCTGGCCACGCTGAGCGACCGGCAGCTGTCGGCGTTGCGTGGCAGCCGGATCGGGTTCGTGTTCCAGCAGTTCCACCTGGCGCCCGGCATGTCCATCGTGGACAACGTGGCCGACGGGCTGCTCTACAGCGGGGTACCGCTGGCGCAGCGCAGGCTCCGGGCGGTGGCCGCGCTCGAGCGGGTCGGGCTGGCACACCGTCTGACCCACCGGCCGCACGAGCTTTCGGGCGGTGAGAAGCAGCGGGTCGCGATCGCCCGCGCGGTCGTGGGCGATCCGCCGCTGCTGCTGGCGGACGAGCCGACCGGAAACCTCGACACCGCCTCGGGGACTTCGGTCATCGAGCTGCTGCGCGATCTGCACGCCGACGGGACCACGGTCGTCGTGATCACACATGACCGGGACATCGCGGGCGGGATGCAGCGCCAGGTCGCGATGCGGGACGGGGTGATCACATGTTGAGGCCGCCGCGCTTGCGCTTCGGCGATCTGTTGCGGGTCGGCGCGATCGGGCTGCGCACGCGCAAGACGCGGGCGTTCCTGTCCGCGCTGGGCATCGCGATCGGGATCGCCGCCATGGTCTCGGTCGTGGGCATCTCGTCGTCGTCGCGAGCCGAGCTTGACCGCACGCTCGCCGCGCTCGGCACCAACCTGCTCACGGTCGGGCCCGGCAACACCTTCTTCGGCGATCAGGCGTCGCTGCCGCGCGAGGCGGCCTCGATGATCGGGCGGATCCGGTCGGTGACGTCTGTCTCCGAGACAGCCAAGATCAGTGCGAACGTGTACCGCAGCGACCGCATCCCGACGATCGAGACCGGCGGACTGGCCGTGCGTGCCGCCTCGCTCGGCCTGCTCGGCACGATCGGCGGGGCCGTCCAAAGCGGAGCGTGGCTCAACGACGCGACGGCGAGCTATCCGGCGGTCGTGCTGGGCGCGAAGGCGGCCGAGCGACTCGGCATCACGTCGACCGACGGGGAACGCCAGATCTGGTTGGGCGGCAAGTGGTTCACGGTGATCGGCATCCTCGCGCCGATCCCGCTCGCGCCCGAGATCGACACGTCCGCGGTGATCGGATGGGACGCGGCGCTGTCCTATTTGGACTTCGACGGCAACGCCACCATGATCTATACGCGGACGCTGGACCACGCGGTCGAGGCGGTGCGCACGGTCCTGGCCGCGACGGCCAACCCCGACGCGCCCAACGAGGTCAAGGTGTCGCGGCCGTCGGAGGCGCTGGCCGCGCGGCAGGCCACCGACAAGACGTTCACCGGGCTGCTGCTCGGGCTCGGGTCGGTGGCCCTGCTGGTCGGCGGCGTGGGCGTGGCCAACACCATGGTCATCTCGGTGCTCGAGCGGCGAGCCGAGATCGGGCTGCGGCGCTCGCTCGGCGCCACCCGCGGGCAGGTGCGCGGCCAGTTCTTGATGGAGTCGCTCCTGCTCGCGGCGCTGGGCGGGATCGGCGGCGTGCTGCTCGGGGGTGTCGTCACGACCGGCTATGCGCTCGTGCAGCAGTGGCCGAGCGTCGTGCCGGCCTGGGCGAGCTTGGGCGGCATCGGCGCGACCGTCGTGATCGGAGCGATCGCGGGCCTCTATCCCGCGATGCGCGCCGCCCGCCTGAGCCCCACCGAGGCTCTGGCAACGCCGTGATATCGGCAGCGGGGG
>JBIOYB010000478.1:0-3781 GCA_044869915.1 Allorhizocola sp. | reverse complement strand
GCGTTCCGGACAGGAAGTCCATCGACGCCGTCGGTATACGGGCCTACCTGGACCCGATGCTCCGCAAACTCAACCTTGATCCCGCATCCGCTGAAATGGTCTGGTCAGCGCTGGTCGTCCACCTGCTGGGGGCGATGACCGGCTCTCGTCGTGTCACGCCAGAGGATCTGATCCGAACAATCCGACAGACAGCTCCAGCGGCAACAAGGCTCGTCCCAGAGTCGGTGGCGACAGATCCGGCACAACGGGTGCTCGCACACCTCACGGTGTATGCCGCATCGATGACCTCTACCGCTGGCGTTTGGTCTGAGCTGACCGAGGAAACCATCCGCACGGCCATCGTTGCAAGCATCAATGCCTGGGACCTGGGCGTGGCCACGGCCGAGACTTTCAACGGCCGTGGCAAGACCGACATCCTCGTCAGACTCAGCGATGGCGCGACGCTCATCATCGAGCTTAAGTATTGGAGTGGGCGAAAGGATTTCGCCAAGGCCCTGCAACAGCTGCTCAGCTATACGGCGTGGCGAGATAAGGGCATCGTCATCATGCCCCTGATCACCTTGCAGGCGGTCACCAGTGCCATCCAGGAGGCCCATGCGGAAATCCAGGCGCTACCGAACTGCGTACCGCCGGTACCGGTATTCGTCACTGAGCGGATGGACTACACGCTGACCGCACTCGGCGACCCTTTACAGGTAATTGATCTCTGCCTGCTCCCGGTTCCGCTAACGACGTCCGGCCGCCCACGCCCTGGTCGCCCGGTCCGCAAAAAGACCTAGATCCGGCACAGGGTCACGTAGGCAGTGCCGTCCGCATGGCAGGTAACGGCACAGGTCCGACCGGGTGGGCCACCGACTCAAAATTTAGCTACCCGCCTCCCCAACGAAGACCGGTTTGGGAATCCGCAGATGTGCCCGCCCGAACCTCAGCATTGCCGCGTCCACCTGCGCGATCCGATCACCGGTCGTGGCGATCGAAGCGTCCTCGCCCGCCCCGTGCTGCCAGGCGTGTGCCGTGACCACGGTGTGAGCAGCGTTGACAGCGGCCAGCACCGAGCAGCCAACATCAAGCGGGTCCGGATTCCAGTGCGCATGGCGGTCGGCGAACCAGGCGCTGTCGCTCAGCTTATGGGCCATGCCGTGCGTTATTCCGGACATGAGACTGTAGAGCCCAGGCATGTCCGGGTATTGCGCCTCAACCAGTTCGGAGACCTTGACGTCGACGCGTGCCTCGGCAGCACCCGGCGCCACCCGGACCCCCTTCGGGTTACCGTTGCGGTTGGGTAGAACTTCAATCTTTGCACGGTTGATCAATGAGATGAGGGCATCCTGATCCTGGCGGGCCGCAGGACCGGGAGCTTTCATATGCAGATTGCCCGGCACCTTGCATGCCGCTCGCCGTGCGTGGTCAGAGTCCGCGATCAAGAAGGCGATTCCGCGGGCGAATCGCGTCTCGAACGGCTCACCTGCGTCGAGCAGATACGCGATGTCGGCAGCGCCTTCGACGGCCACTCGGGCGATGCTCGCGTGTGCGTAGACCGGCACGCCTTCAGAAGCACGCGATAGCACCATCGCCAATGCGCGGACATGATCAGCAACATTGACCGTGACGTGCAGGCAGGCATGTTGAACCGCCTGCCAGAGCTTGAGCCTGTCGTTACTTCGTGCGGACCCGAGGACCGTTCTGTGGTCGCGCGAGAACGGCGACACAGCTGAACCAGCCTCCATGATGCGCTGAACGGCACGTTGGAGGTCATCCGCTTGATCAAGCGTGAGCTGATGAAGCAGCTCGAAGTAACGTACTACCGGGCTTGCGGCCATAATCCTGCTCGTATTCTGAATCGTCGGTAGCGACCATTGTCAGGCGAACAGCTCAAGAGGTGCACGTTCATTTCGCCGCCCAGCAGAGGTGCGCACGTGGCCGCCCCCGAAGGTCAGACGACGGCGCGGACGGCTTTGCCGTCGAACACCCCGAACTCCTCCTCTAGCTGAGGGCGCAGGTCTGCCGGTATGGCGAGGTTTGTCTGGCTGGCGTAGAAGAACACGTAACGCCGCCGGTTGGCTTCCTCGTTGTGCAGGACACCGATCGCCAGTGTGATCGAGGACGGATCTGCGCCTGCATCGATGGCCTGACGGTGGCGGAGCGTCCCGTATAGGGCGATCTTGGCCATGAACCAGTCCCCACCAGGATCGCCGGAGGTATCGTACTCGTACAGGAACGCGATACGCGCTCGCGGATCTTCCGGGTTGCACGTCATGAAGCTGCGCCGCTGCCGGGAAGCTCGCATGTCCAAGAACGTCTTGCGCATCTTGGCACCCAACCGGACCCGCGCGATTGGCGCCTGCCGGTCGAGTTCCTCGACGATCCGCAGGTACTGATCGGCGTCCCAGCCCGTCGCGCCGACGGGGTCGGCGAGCCGCTCGATCAGGTCCTCGAACAGAGCGGCATCACGAGCCTCGTCACCGTCGATGCAGTACGGCGGCAACGTTGGGAACGAGGTCAGCGAACCCGGCGCCGCGAGATCGGCTTGCGCCAGCGCACGGTAGCGGTCCTGCTCCTGCCCGAGCGGCACCGCGATGCCGCTGGCGATGGCACGTTCGATATAGCTGATCACGCCGTAGGTCGATCGGAGCCACCGGTGCAGGTTGCGCCAGTCGTTGACGGAGATGTAGAGCGTGTTCGGCTCCGCCGGCAAAACGACCTGCGGGTCGGCGGCGTGGTCCACGATGATCACCGATGGCCAGCCGCTCGCGTCGGGGAGCACTCGTTGGAAGCCCCGCAGTGACTGGACCCGGACCTTCGCGCCCGCAAGAGTGCGTCTCGTGCCCTCAGCCTGACGGACAGCCGCTGCGGCGTTCTTGACGCACCAAGCCTCGGCCTTCGCCGCGGTGTCAGCCCCGCCCGCCTCTGGATCACGGCTCTTGACCTGAAGGATCAGCCCGCGTCCACCGGCCACGAGCAACCCATCGCTGACCTCGCGCGAGGCGTTCCCCTTCGGCACCAGCAGCGGCTGATACACGAAGTCGCGCACACCAAGGTCGCCTGCCAGCCGGCGTGCGTAGTCCTCGACGAGCTGACCGGGAACCCCATTGCTCACCGGAACATCCTCCCGCCCGCCAGCCGCATGAGCCAGCCCATCACGATGGACACGCCGACCCAGGCGCGTCCTCCCATTTCTGGATCCCGCCAACGCACCGGTCCGCTCAGCATGTTCCCGTGGCAGGGATTGTCGAAGCATCGCCGTATCGTTAGAAGCTGTGGCTAAGCGCTCGATGACTGTTTCTCGGATCTGACGCGGAAGGACGGGCCTTAGTTGATGGCCACGCGCAACCAGAAGAAGGCGCAACGTCGCCGCGCAAAAGAGCACAACAAGCAGACGCAACGAGCTGCGCCAGTAGTTCCCGAGGGGTTCCTCGACGACCAGCAATGGCTCGCATGGGGCTGGGATCGGGGCCTCGACTTGCGCGACCGCGAGCAGCTCCTGGACGCGGCGGCAGTCGGATTGTCTGTGCTGTGCTGGCGAAACACGGTTCTGGAAGACGTGCACGCGGGCGTGGAGCGTGCTGAGCGGCTGGAAAGGTCACACCAGGACCCAGAAGATCCTCATGTCGCCGCGCAAGAGAAGCAGATCCGTGACGAATTCTACGAACGCCTCGACGCCAACTGGGATGCGCTCGCCGAGGCCGACGCCGACGAGACAACCCGCATCGGAGTGCTGCTGGAGGGCCGCGAGCAGGGCTTCGGCATCCCGGACGACATCATGATGCGGCTGAACATCAGC
>JBIOYB010000477.1:0-4920 GCA_044869915.1 Allorhizocola sp. | reverse complement strand
GCTCAATAGCTCAGTAAGCCCTTGAGGGGATAGAGCCCGGTTGACATGGGGTCGAAACTAGGAGCATGGACAGGTCGCCTGATCGTCGCCTCTCCCCCAAGTCAGATATCAAGCGGGTGCCGCCGGTGCCGATCTTGGATATGCCGATAACGCGCACAGGTCCGGAGGATCGTGTGAAACCACCGTCATCTCCTGAAGGACGGCCTACGAGGCCGGATACGCCAAAGTACACTTCAGCGCCGCCGGCAGGTCCCGCCGAATCGCCCACAGACCCGGCGGTAGAACTTGCCGGACGAGTCGCTGAGGGACAAGTGGGCGAGCGGACCCCAATCAACCGTCTTGACCAGCCACTTCCAAAAATGAAACTCAGCCCGCACAACGACGCGGGAGCCGATCCGCATAACCGGTCCCCGGAGCAATCACCGAACCGTGAACGGCATGATGAGTCCGTAGCCAATGCTCGGTCAGATCATGGCTCGCAGCCGACGTCACAGCAACAACGAGGCGCCCAACCCTACGGCGCACCTGCTGAATCGGAAGCTGTTGAGGCGCGGGACGCGATGGATGAGCCGTCGGTCGAGGCTAAGACAGCACCAGATCACGACAGCCAGGAGGCCACGCCGAGCGGACCGGACGGACCGCCGTTCGCCGAAACCATGAACCTAGAATCCTCTGCCACAGAAGAATCCTGGGCTGCTGCGCCAGGTGACCGGCCCGAGCAGGTGCGGGACGAACCTTCACCCGAGGAGTCCGCCCAGGTCGGTGGCCGTCGGCCGGAACACCTCCCCATCGCCGTCTCCGATGCTCCGGCCGAGGCGACGCCGGCCCGATCCGGTGAACCCAAGCAGCTGGAAGGATTGAAGCGGGATGACGCGCGCGTTGGGCTGCTAGAGGGTATCGCCAAGGCCGCTGTCGATACTGCCCATCGGGGGGCGACGCAGCCGGACAAGCCATTGGTGGTGTTGTCTGAGCTGAAGAGCCTTGAGCAGGCCGATGAGTTCGTAGTGCAGGCAAAATACTTTATTCACGACGTCACCGTCGGCGAGCCGGTGAAAGCGCTGCTAGGTATCGCAGCCGTGTCCGGACCTGCCGCAGACGCTACGGTTCACCTTGTCGCCTGTTTCGAGCTGCCTTTGGACGACCTGTTTTTGTGGTTACGGAGGGCCACCCAGGTTTGCGGCATCGCGGTGGGAGTCGCGACCGGTCAGCCCGTCTTGGTTGTCGCCGCCCTTAAGGACTTGATCGTCGATGAGGTCGTCAGGCGGGTTAAGCAGGAGCTGGTGGCAGCCATGACCAAACCGTCCACAGACGCGCCGCAGGACGTCGCCGTTCCAACCACCCCGGGGCAAGGACCAGATATCCTGGAGTTGGTGAAGCTTGCCCGGGCACTCGGTTCGGGACACCTTGATCCCAGTAGCCCAAGCGGTCCGCTCCCCGCAGATCCTCAGCCGGGCGGGCCAACGCGGCCGGAGGTGGTACGCACGTACGGGTCGGTTGGCCTTGTTGAACCCGGCGACGGAAGGGGTTCCACCCCGCCGCCAACAACATCGCTTCTGGGCGTACAGCCGAGTCCGGTTTCCTCAAGCGGCTTGTCGGAGACGGTTCGCCTGGACCAACGTGAGCGGCGACCCGGAGATTCACGATCGAGCGGTCCTTCAATTGGCGGAGGGTGAACCAGCCCGCAATATGGGGAATGGCAACGCGCGTCCTCCCACGCCGCCCACGCTAAGAAATTAGCCCCTCCCGGTGGGGAAGGGCTGTTCACCTTACAAGATTCCGGATGGGTCGGGTAGCCCGAGGGGATCTCACCCTCGGGCTCCCACGGAGTGAAGTGGGCCGCCGGCGAGGTGCCTGTGGTTCAGGTCCTTTTCCGTCGGCCTCTTCCCGAACCGTACGGGTCACGTTAGCGACATACGGCTCTCCAGTGATCGTTTCCGGGTGGATGCGCTGGACTGTCCTTTGTGGATATCCTCATGGCAGGGTCGGCAGATGACAAGGGTTTTACGTCTACGCATGGCCATAAGGTGTACCCACGCTGGTTTGTCGGGCCGGTCGTGACGTTTAAGGTCGGCGAGTTTACGCAGGTGGTGTACTTCGATCCTGTCGGTGGACTCGCAGATCTCGCAACGCCCGGCCAGCAGCCGGTGGATCAGCTCGTTACGTTTGGTGCTGACCAGCACCGGCGCCAGATCGGACAGTGTTGCGGTGCGTTGCCGTTTGAGCGGGATACCGCCGAAGGTTGCGACCAGGGGTTTGCGGCCCCGGTCGCGTGGGAGCACGACCTGGAAACAGGTGCGCTGCCCGTGCGGGGTGTCGACGACCGCTTTATATTTGGCGGCCATCTTGTTGACCGTGGACCGGTGTTTGTTCGCGAGGGTTTTGAGCATGGAGGTCTCGGTAACCCAGCGCAACTTGCCTAACCGGAACACGTCCTGGGCCAGCAGGGGTGAGGTAGGCCATCGGGCGAGGTGCCAGTTGTGCTGGTCCTTTTCCCGATGGCCCCCTCCCGAACCCGATGTGACCGTTTCCGATCGTCGGGCTCTCCGGTGACTACTGCGTGGGTGTCGCGGTTGGTTGCCGCGCGTGGATGATGTCGTGGCAGTCGGCGCAGACCACGAGGGTCTTGCGGCGCCGCTTGGCCATCAGTTGCGCCCACGCGGGCTGTGGCCGTCCCGGCTTAGCGAGGTCGGCGAGCTTGCGGACTTGGTGGACCTGAGTCCCGCCCGGATGTTCGCATATCTCGCACCGCCCTGTGAGGAGCCGGTCGATCAGCTCCTTGCGAGGGTAGGTGGCCAGGATTGGGGTGCGGTCGTTGAGGACCGCGGTCTTGTGCCGCTTGAGTGGGATGCCACCGAACCGTGCGACCAGCGGCTTCTTGCCTGGACGTTCGATGCTGGCCTGGAAGCATCTGCGTGGCCCGTGTGGTGTCTGGATGGTGGTCATGTACTTGGCCGCCATCTTCGACACCGACGAGTTGTACTTGCAGGCCAACGTCTTGAGCATTGAGGTCAACATGACCCAATGCACCCGGCTGAGTCGAAAGACGTCGCCGGCGAGCAGGTAGTAGTTCGCTAGGCCCCGATATTCGGCCCCATAGGTGCTGACGATGGTGTGGTCGTCGTGGTTGACCAGTGGGGGCCGTAGCTCGGGTTTGCCGAGTTTCATGTACGGGGCGGTCTTGGCCTTGATCACCGAGGTGGGCACGCGCAGCCGGATCACGCCGTTGACCGCTCGGCGGCCGTGGCTGATCTGGTTTGCGTTGTGCCCGACGGTGATCTCATAGCCGAGGAACCTCGCCGCGTCGGTGCGGGCGTGGGTGATCAGGGTTTTCTCCTGCGACAGTTCCAGCTTGAGATCGTCACGCAGAAACTGTGCGAGGCGCTGCTTGATCTGCTCGGCTTCGGCCTTGGGTCCGGCGAACCCGAGGAGGTGATCATCGGCGTAGCGGATGTACCGCAGCCGCCGATAGCCCGGATCCTGAGGATCCGCGCTCGGCAGATTGCGGCGTTGTCGGTTCAGCTGCCGCGCTGTCGCGCGTCTGCCACGCCGACGGGCATACGTATACGCCGATTGAATCTTTTCGTAGGCAGGGTTACGTGCCCTGCTTTTTCCTCGGGTGTATTCCGGTATCAGGACTGTCTCGACGAAGGTGTCCAGCTTGTGCAGATAGATGTTACTGAGGATTGGGGATACCACCCCGCCTTGCGGGCAGCCGCTGAGCGTGGCGTTCCATTTCCAGTCCTCCAGGTATCCGGCTTGGAGCATGTTACGCATCAGCCGTAGGAACCGGTTGTCGTGAATCTTTTCGCCCAGTATCCCGAGCATGATCGAATGGTCGAGCGTGTCGTAGCACTGGGCGATATCGCTTTCGACGAACCAGGCTGTCCCGGTCCAGGTGTTGGCCACCTCGGTAAGCGCCGTGTGGCATCCCCGGCGGGGACGGAAACCATGAGAGCGGTCAGAAAACTGGGGCTCGTAGTATGCCTCCAGCAGCAGGCGCACCACCTCACCGACCAGTTTGTCCGAAAAGGACGGTAGACCCAGTGGCCGCTTCTTCCCGTTCTTTTTCGGGACGTAGACACGCCTTACGGGGCTGAACCGGTAGCGCTCGTGGCGCAGCGCATCAACGATGCGTCCGATCTTGCCTAGGGTCATGCCGTCCGCGGTTTCCCCGGTTGGCCCGGGTGTCATGGCTCCCTTGTTGGAGTACAGACGCCCATAGGCCAGCAGATACAACTGCGGGTTGAACAGCTGTCGATACAGTCTTTCCAGCGGCAGGCCGCGCCTTCCGCGTTCACGCAGGACACCCAGCACCGTTGTGGCGTCTCGCATCTCGCGTACCTCCCGGTCGTCAAAGTGTCCGATCACCTGGCCCCCTTCGCCCGAATGTGAGCGGCTTTCCCGCCCTCCCTGGCCGGACGTTAACCCGGCGACTACTACGGGGCCTCCGTCGCCGTAGGGTTCGCACCCGTTAGGCGATCCCATGTTCGTCCTCGTCATACGTCAGCGTGACTTAGGTGTCCCATCCATCTCCTTAAATAGCCTCGCTGGCTATCGCTCCGCGTTCTGGAGGTTGTATCGGCCGTACTACCATGCCGACACAGAGCGCGGCACCGGTTACATGCGTCTTTCCGGCGGGTGCGTCCTTTCACCGTCTGGAGATTTGGGCTTCAGGCAATTCGGCTTTCACCGATATCACGCGGGTCCCGCGACGCGTCATCTCTGACGCCTGAGCATGACCGTCGCTTTCCTGGCAGGCGATGGTCCCCGTCACCTTTCGGATCAGGGTTAGCCATTGAGCTTCGCTCAACTTCGTTCTGGCTGATCAGCAGGCCTTGACAGGTCGCTTGTGGACGGTGGGTTGCTGGAGCAGGTCGGTGTTGATGTCACGGCCGAACGGGTCACGAATCATGTACTGCA
>JBIOYB010000476.1:0-16887 GCA_044869915.1 Allorhizocola sp. | reverse complement strand
GACGGTGTCGTGCCGTTGATGGCGGCGACGAGCGGCGGATACCACTTGTCGGACATCTTCTGGTCGCCCGCGGCGTTGGGGTGCACGCCGTCGTAGGTGTCCGTGGCCGTGTTGAAGCCGGTCCAGTGGTCCACGATCGTAATCGGCGACTGCGCGGTGGTCTTGCCGGCCGCCCACGCCGGGATGGCATTGTTGAAGTTGACCGTGCGCTGGCCACACTCGGCACAGCTCGACGGCGCCATCGGGATGATCTTGGCCACCAGGATCTTCATGGTCGGTTTGCTCGCCCGCATCTGGTCCACCAGTTTGCCAAACGCGGTGAGGATCGTCGCCGGAGCGATGTTGCTCCACACGTCGTTGGTGCCCAGGTGCATGATCACGATGTCGGGCAGGGTCGCGGACAGCCAGCCCGGAAGCTGGTTCTGGTTGGCGATGTTGGTGGCCAGGAAGCCGCCATGCCCCTCGTTGTCGCCATCGTGCGCCACCCCACAGCCTTGCGGCGGAAGCGTACCCACAAAATCGATGTTGGTAATACCGTTGGTCTGCAAGCGATTCCACAGCAGCGATCGCCAGCAGCCGGGTGAGCCGGTGATCGAGTCGCCGAGCGGCATGATCCGCACCGCGGCGGCCTGGGCCGGCGGCGCGGCTTGGAAAACGGCGACGACGGTGGTCGCGGCCAGGGCCGCCGCCACCGCGACAAGCGCCGCCCATGGGGCACGTCTTGCCATCTTGTTCAGTCCTTTCAGGAGCACACGGAAGTCAGCATGTGACGCATGACGCCCGGCTCCCAGGTGGACTGCATCGTCTCGAATGAATGATAGCCGTCCCGCCAGGTATAAGATCGATCCAAAATTTCAGATCGGTCAGCGCCATGGTCGGTGGTTGGGTGCGCTGGCGATTTCGCCATGCGACGCACCTGGAGAGTGCCATGAACATCATCAACCACCGCTTTGACGTACTCGTTGTCGGCGCCGGGATCGCCGGCCTCGTCTGCGCCCGCGCGCTTGTGCGGCGTGGAGTGGACGCCGCTGTGCTGGAGGCCCGCGACCGTGTCGGCGGGCGTACCGGCCTGGCCGACATCGACGGCCAGGCCATCGACCTCGGCGGCCAGTTCCTCGGACCGGGGCAGGACGGCGTTTACGCGCTCGCGCGGGAGCTGGGCCTGCGCGTCGTCAAGACGCACACCGCCGGGGAGCACCTCATCGAAACGGCTCCCGGCCGCATCCGGCGGTGGCGCGGCGACGTGCCCCGGCTCGGCATCGCCTCGCTGCTGGACCTCGGGCAGGCCCTGTGCAGGTTCGAGCGGCTGGCCGAGACCGTCGATCCGGAGGCGCCCTGGAGCGGCCGGGACGCGGAGCTTCTCGACGGCCAGACCCTGGCCGGCTGGATCCGGCGCCGCCTGCACACCGCGGACGGGCGGCGCGTGTTCACCCTGGCCTGCCGGATCACATGGGCGTGCGAGCCGAGCGAACTGTCGCTGCTGCACGCCCTGTTCTACGCCCGCTCGGCCGGAAGCCTGCGCGCCGTGATGGCCACCGACGGTGGGGCGCAACAGGATCGGCTGGAAGGCGGCGCGGGCGAGCTCGCGCGGCGCCTGGCCGGGCAGCTGGACGGGCGCGTCCTGCTGGGCGCGACCGTCACGCGCATCGCCCAGGACGAATCGGGCGTCGCCGTCACCGTCCACTCCGGACAGACGATCCGCGCCGGGCAGGTCGTCGTGGCCATCCCGCCCACACTGGCGGGCCGCATCGCCTACGACCCGCCGCTGCCAGCAGCCCGCGACGGCCTGACACAGCGCCTCCCGATGGGCAGCGCAGTCAAGCTCGCGGTCGTCTATCCGGAGCCGTTCTGGCGGGCCGGCGGGTTGAGCGGGCTGGCACTCAGCCTGACCGGCCCGCTGCCGGGAGTCGTCGACTCGAGTCCCACCGACGGGTCGCGCGGGATCCTGGTCGGCGTGCTCACCGGCGCCGCCCCGGGGCGGCAGGCCATCCTCGAGGAGTTGGTGCGCCTGTTCGGTCCCGCGGCTGCCGAGCCGGTGGGCTACGTCGAGCACGACTGGGCCGCCGAACCGTTCACCCGGGGCGCATACTCCGCTGTGTTCCCGCCCGGGGCATGGACCCGGTTTGGCCGCGCGCTGCGCCCGCCGATCGGCCGAATCCACTGGGCCGGCAGCGAAACGGCCACCCGGTGGTATGGCTACATCGAGGGTGCCATCCGCTCGGGCGAGACCGCGGCGGACGAGATCAGCCGATGAATTGACGGATGTCACTCGCCGGTGATCGAAGTCCCTTCAGCCGCGTTTTCGGGGCGGAAAACGCGGCTGGAGGGACTTCAATCATGAAAGCCGAAGGTTCGCGGGTGGAGCGCTAGGCTCGAGGGCGTGTTGATCGCATTTTCGGTGACACCTCTGGGCGTCGGCGAGGCCGTGGCCGACTACGTGGCCGACGCCGTCCAGGTGGTGCGCGAGTCCGGTCTGCCCCACCGGACCGACGCCATGTTCACCACCATCGAGGGCGAGTGGGATGAGGTCATGGCGGTCGTCAAGCGGGCCGTCGATGCCGTGGCCGCGCGGGCTCCGCGGGTCAGCGTGGTGATGAAGGCCGACCTGCGCCCGGGCGTGACCGACGGGCTGACGAGCAAGGTGGCCGGGATCGAGGAGATCCTGGCCACCCGCGACGCCACCTGACAGCCGACCACAGGCCTCATGCCATAGGCGTCACCGCCTGTTCGTGCACGTTTGCCAGCATCACCGCTACGGCATTGAGAAGATCGGCCTCGACGTTCATGCGGCGAAGCACATCGATAAGAAATTCGGTTACGTCGAAGTATTGCTTCTCAGTCACACCCAGCTCGTAAAACCCAGCGACGAGGTCATCCGCCGTGGCGTCGCTGGATCCGTTGAGGGCGAACATAGAGCTACCACCTTTCGTGCTTCAGACCGGCTCGCTATCACCGGTGCCTGCAACGTAACAGTGAGCTATGCGCATCCTTCACACAAAATGTCCAACGTCGGAGAGGCCAAGTGTTACCAGCGATAAGCGAAGACGCGCACATCTACCCTGCGGAGTCGAGTTTGGTGTCCAGTGCCTGCAAAGGCAGTTCCCACGGATACGGTCGCCCGCCGGTGCCCGGCGGTCCGGGCTCGTAAACACCCGGACCGTAAAGCACCACAACACCTGCCGCCCGCAGCTGCGCCACGCTCCGATCAAACGCCCAATGCGCTGCCTGCGCACTATTCAACGCGGGCGCGACCACCAGCGGCACACGCTTGCCAATCGCCTCTGTCAGCAACCCCAGCGCATACGTGTCACTGATCCCGGCTGCCAGCTTGTTTATGGTGTTGAACGTTGCTGGACACACAATGACCGCGTCCGGCGGTGGCAGCAGGTTTGTTTCGTCCATGCGCCGATACTGATCAGGCACGGGGTGTCCGGTTTGCTGCTCCAACGCTTCCCGGTCAATGAAGCGGAGTCCATCAGGCGTGGACACCACGTACACATCCCAGCCAGCCGCCTGTGCCCGTGTAACGAGCTCGCCGGCTCGGCTCGCGCGCGGCGAACCGCAGACCACGACATAAAGCACACCCTGCGCAACTATGCCACTCACGATGTACCGAGCCCGACACGTGCTGCCAACAGTCGAAGGGTCAGCGGCGGCTTACCCTGCCCTTGACGTAGGAGATCGGCAATCAGGTTCAAGGCGACTGGCCGGCAGCGAACCTCATCGCGAGCGACTTGTTCGGCTTGAAGCAAAGCCACGACCGCTTGGTCACGCTTGCCCTTCAGGGCATGGCCGCGCGCAACATCGACAAAAAAGTTTGCGCGCCGTTCGCGGGGCAGTTTCGCCAACCCCTCCGGTCGCGCCCGGTCGGCGGCCTCCACGGCCGCGCTGCCATCGCCAAGGTCAACCAGCGCCGCCACCTGATGCAACACGACGTTCGTCGGACCAAACGCCGTCCAGCGTTCATTGCGATCGTCGCCCAACCGGCCGGCGATGCCTAGACCTTCGCTATGCAGCTCACGCGCTGTGGCGGCATCACCTTGCCGCGCGGCCACCACGCCTCCGAGCAGAAACAGCATTCCATAGAGTGACAAATACTCGGCCGATGCCGTGCCAATACCAGGCTCTAGGCGATCAATGTCAGCTCGCAGGAGGCTCAAGGCTTGGTCACTGTGGTTGGTGGCCATCAAGCCTTGAGCAACACGGCGCGCAGCGTCACTCACGAGCAACGAATCACCCACCGCTTCGGCAAGCATCAGTGCACGCTCGGCAGCCAGCCAGGCAAGGTCGACCTCCTTGATTTTCCACAGCGCAGAGGCCGTTACCTGGTACGCTTCCGAAAGCGCGATGCGGGCTTCTTCCCGCTCGCCGGCGGAATGCTGGGCAACGCCGTCTTGCGCTTCACGCAGTAGGCTCGGCAGCACGGAGCCGAGCATCGAGTAGTTTCCATTTTGGAAAGACGACCATGCATACGCTACTTGCCGGCGGACGCGGTCTATATCCACCATCTTGTCTGCCGCCATCGGTGAGTGCAGCAGCGTCGTAATCGCGTCGTAGCGTTGCAACACTTCTCGGATCGCCAAGACCTCAAATGGGTCGAGGCACGCGCTTGCAGCAGCTTGAGCCTGGTCTGGATTGGTGAGGGCATCAACTGAGATGTTGAGGACTTCCGCCACCCGTTCCAGCATCGGCAACCGGAGCAGCGCTCGCTCACCCCGCTCGATCTTGTCGACCCAGCTTGGCGACCGACCGCAGAGGTCGGCAAACTGCTGGCGGGTCAGACCGCGCCGTTGCCGCCACCGTGCCACCTGTCGACCGACTTGCAGGTGTCGGGCCGTATCATCGCCTATCATCAGCACCTGCCTTGCCAACTCGCGCTCGACGATAAGCCTAGCGATTGCGTCCTGGTCCTGCCGACCGTCCCGGTCCGACGAGTCCTTCCGTGTGACGCCCGGGTCGAGCGATCTGCTGCTCGCGACGTGGTGGAGGGGATCGCCCCCTTCACACCGAGAATGCGCGCCTTCCGGCAGATGGCAAGTCCGAGCCGCCACCGGTCGACCTCGATGACGGCGAGTTTGGAACATCACGACCCGCGCGGTTACGCGGGCAGTTTGCCGGGGTTGAGTAAACCCTTCGGGTCGTTGGCGGCGGCCGTCTCCCGGATCGCGGGCAGGGCCGGCCCGCCGAGCAGCCACGTGTGCGGGTCGACGACAAACACGCCCATCTCCCGCAGCCGCGCGATCCCCTCGTAAAGCGTGCGAGTGTCCCGAAAGGACGACAGCAGCAGGCCGCCGAAGCCGTGCCGGAGCCCGTCGAGGTGCAGCAGCGAGCCGGGCAGCACCGAGCGCACCGCGTCCGGATCCTTGACCAGGATGTCGCCCCCGACCTGCAGATGGCACAGGTCCGGCCGGGCCTTCCTGGCTCGCAACGTGACGTGGTTGAAGGCCAATGTGGACAGATAGCCGATCCCGTCCGGGTCAACCGATTCGACCCGTCCGCCGTCCGCCTCGACTCGCTCCCGCACGGCGTCGACCGAAGCCGCGTCCACGGTGGTTCGCAGACTGTAGCGGTCGACGGGCGCAAGCGGATACAGCGCCGCGAGACCCGGATCGTCCAGCGACACCAGCCTGGGGGCCGGCTTGCCGGAGAGCAGCCACTGTCCGGTGTGGACGGCCGCCTCGAACGACTCGTACGAAGCCATCACCGCGACCCGGTCGCGCAGCGGCGCGAGCCGCACCGTGGCCACCGCGATGATCCCGTTGACGCCATATGCGTGCAGGTATGGCACGCACTGCGCGCCGTGCAGGGTCAGCGATCCGGTGGGCGTCACCACGTCCAGCGTGACCGCGAAACCCTCCCACAGCCAGCCGTGCTCGATGGATCCCATGCCGCCCGCGCCGCCCGCCAGGAACCCGCCGATCGTGCTGCCGACCGTGGTGGGCAGCATCGCGACCTCCTGACCGACCCGCTTGGCCGCCGCCTCGAGCGCCACGAACGACGTGCCGGCCTCGGCGCGGATCCAGCCCTCGCCCATCTCCAGCACGCTGTCCATCCCGGACAGGTCGACGACCATCCCGGCCGCGAGCGGGATCGCCTGGCCGTAGTTTCCGGTGCCCTTGCCTCGCGGCACGATCGGCACCGAATGCTCATAGGCCAGGGCCACCGCCGACCGCAGCTCGTCCGCGGAGTGCGGATATACCACCACATCCGCCGCCCGCGAGGGCAGCACGGCCGACAGCACCGGCGACATGTGGGCGTAGTCGGCCGACGCCGCCCGCCGCGCCGACTCCACAGTGGACACCCGGTCGGAGCCGAGCGCCCCCCGCAGGTCCGCGGCCAGTGCGGCCGCCGCGTGTGGTGGCGGTGCGAGCAGCGCGGCCCGCGCCGCCACCAGATCCAGCTCAGGGATCACCGGACGGCCGTCACAGGCCGATCGAGGTGTCGATGAACTCGTTGGTCACGAGATCCTGCGGCACCAGCCCGGCTTTGACCTCCTTGCGCTGCCCCGAGTAGATCGGGGTCACGATGCCGATCACCTTGCGCACCCGCTCGGTGTCGAAGTCGCCCAGCACCGTGTTGGCGCCGTTGCTCACGATCTTCAGCTTGAGCTGCTGCTCGACGCTGAACGCGGCCTGCTCCTTCGGGTAGGGGAAGCCCTTGTATTCGGTGTTGAGCTTCACGATCAGGTCGTTGGTCGCGGCCGCGTTCTTCACGTAGTCCACCTGCGCGCGCTGGATGATGGGCACCAGCTTCTTCAGGCACGCCGAGTGCTCCGCCTTCTTGTCGGCGCGCACGACGATCGACTCGGGATAGATCGGATAGCCGGTGTCGTGGATCAGCTGGAACTTGACCGGCTTCTTCCAGTTGGGCAGCGACTTCTCGTAGATGAACGGCTCGTTGGTGGCGAAGCCCTGCTGCGCGACCTTGCCCTGCTCCGACAGGAAGCGCGCGGGGCTCCCGTCGTAGGAGCCGTCGATCTGGCTACGCTTGAGGATGCCCGAGCCCACCAGGTAGTCCATGTAGGTGGCGCCGTTGAAGTACAGCACCTTGGTGTTTGTCTTGCCGATGTCGACGATGGAGTTGAAGCTGGGGTTCGCGGCCGGATCCCACATGATCATGTAGGGCGCGATGTCGAACGGCGCCACCACGCCGATCACCGGCTGCTTGGCCGACAGCCCGATCGCGTCGTCGGTGGCCACCTGGCCAAGCATGATGGACGGGTCGGCGTACATCTGCGCGCCGGCGTTCTGGAAACCGATCGCGGGCCCACCCGCCCGGATCTCGACCTTCACGCCCGTGTCCTTGCCCTGGGCGACAAGGGGTCCGGAGACCTTCTTCGCGGCCGCGTCGATCGTGTAAGTCTGGCCGAGCAGGTGGTACAGCGCGCCGTGCTCGGCCTCGGGGGTCCACGCCGCCTGCACGACCACGGTGGCGGGGCAGACCGCCGCCAGGTCGAGCTCGCCGCTGCCTGGGGTCAGGCTCGGGCCCACGGTGGACGTCCCGGCCGCGGATTGGCAGCCGGCGGCGAACGTCACCGCGGCTGCCGCCACGGCCAGGCGTCTGATGGTACTCATCTATTTCCTCCAAGGGGGTTATGAGGGTCGGCCAGTTGCGACTCGTGCCAGGCGGTCACCCGCCGGGCGACGAAACCGAACAGCCAGAACACTGCGAGGCCAAACAGCGAGGCCAAGATCACGGCGGCGAACAGCATCTCGGACTGCAGCCGCCGGGGATAGACGTAGATGAGCTGGCCTATCCCGGCCTGGCCCTGCTGGAAAAAGAAGTCGCCGACGATCGCGCCGATGACGGACGCGCCGGCGGCGATGCGCAACCCGGTGAAGATGTTGGGCAGCGCGGCGGGCAGCTGGAGTTTGAGCAGGCGGGTCATGCGGCTCGCCTTGTGCATGGCGAACAGGTCGCGCAGCGCCGGGTCCACCGAGCGCAGCCCGAACAGCGTGTTGGCCACCACCGGGAACAGCGCGATCAGCAGACACGCGAGCACACGGCTTTCGAACCCGAACCCGAACCAGTAGCCGAAAAGCGGCACCAGCGCGAGGATCGGCACGGTCTGCAGGAGGACGGCATAGGGATACAGCGAGCGCTCCAGCCATCGCGCCTGGCTCATCAGCACCGCCCACGACAGTCCGATCACGACGGCGAGGGCGAGCCCGGTGAGCGCGACGCGTGCCGACAATCCGAGCGCGGCGAGCAGCTCGCTCAGGTTGACCGGGTCCAGGAATCCGACCCGCACCACGGCATCGGGCGTCGGCAGGAGAAACCGCAGATTGGGATCGATCACGGCCACACTGATGACGTACCAGACAATGATGACGGCGCCGAGGATGGCGGCCGGCGGCAGCAGACGGCGCTTCATCATGCCACCCCCAGAAGGGAATAGACCCGCGACGTCAGTTCGGTGAACTCCGCCTCGAAGCGCCACAACGGCTTTCTTGGATATTCATGCGGTACGGCGACCTCGCCCACGATGCGGCCGGGCCGATCCGACATGACCAGGACGCGGCTGGCGAGATAGACCGCCTCCGCGATGGAGTGCGTGACAAACAGCCCGGAGAATTTGTCCGACACGAACACGGATTGAAGGTCGTCACACAATCGGGAGCGGGTGATTTCGTCCACTGCGGCAAAGGGTTCGTCGAAGAGCATGATCGGAGGCTGGGTCAGCAGCGTGCGCGCCAGCGACGCGCGCATGCGCATGCCGCCGGAAAGGGTGCGCGGGCGGTGCGCGGCGAAGTCGGCGAGGCCCACCTTGGACAATGCGTCCATTGCCCGGGTCCTCCTGGTGCTCCTGTCCATCCCGCGCAGCTCGCCGATCAGTTCCACGTTGCGCAGGACGGTGCGCCACGGCAGCAGTGTCGGGTCCTGGAAGACGAAACCCATGTGGTCGCTGGTGCTTTCGATGGTCCCGGCGGTGGGCGCTTGCAGGCCGGCGGCGGCGCGCAACAGGGTGCTCTTGCCGCAGCCGGACGGTCCCACCACCGCCACAAACTCCCCCGCCTCGAGTTTGAGTGACACGCCGTCGATGGCTAATGTCCCGTTGGGATATCGGACCTGTAAGTCCGCGATTGTGATCATGTTGGCCAATCCGTCATCAATGTGGTCTTGGCGACGACCCGCCCCGCGCGAATGACCACGCGGTCCGGGTGTGCCGTGGCAATGGCCTCACGCAATGAGCCGGCGCGGATGGCGAGCAGATCGGCGGTCTCACCAACGCCGATCGAGATCTCGCGCAGTCCGAGGGCGCGCCGGGCATCGTTGCTCACCGCTTCATAGGCCAATTGTGGGCTCTCATGCCCTGCCATCACGAGCAGCGCCGCTGTTTCCAGGGCGTCGGCGCGGCCCATGATGTTGAACGGGTCCTGCAGGTTGTCGCCTCCCGCGGCGACAGTCGCGCCGGACGCGCGCAACAGCCTCAGCGCTGTCAAACCGCGCGGCGGCGCCGCCTCGTGCGACCTGCCCTGCAGATACAGGTTCGTCTGGGGAAGGCAGACGACCGCGATGCCGGCCTTGGCCACGCGATGGGCGATTTCGCGTGCCCGGTCGGGCGGCATCGCGCCGAGGCTGACGCAATGGCTGGCGACGACGCCGTGGGGGAAGCCGCCCGCGGCGATCACGGCGTCGGCCAGGAGGGAGAGCGTGCACGGGTCGGGGTCGAGCGACTCGTCGACGTGCAGGTCGAGCGGGAGCCCGTGCTCGGCGGCGAGCTCGAGGCAGAATTCGATGCACGCCTTGGGGTCGGGGTCGAGGGCCGGGCAGGCGCCCACGACGTCGGCTCCCCGGATCACGGCCTCGCGCAGGAGTTCGCGGTTGCGCCCACTGTCCGATCCGGACAGTGGGTTGGCTCCGAACGCCACGATCTGTAGGCGGATCGGCGCCTTCACGTCGAGCACCGCGTCGAGCGCGCGCAGCTCGATGCCGGGGCCGACATCGACATGCGTGCGGATCGCCGTGACACCGTTGGCCACATATCTTCTTATGGCGGACTCGGCGCGGGCCGTGATGTCCTCCTGCGCCATCGTGGTCCGGTGCAGCAGCCAGCTGCGCACCGCACCCATCAGATCCCCGTCGGGATTGGGCGCGTGGTCGGCCGAAAAGGCCTTGTCCAGGTGAGCGTGCGGCTCGACCGGCGCGGGCAGCAGCAGGTAGCCCGCCAGATCCAGCTGCTCCGGCGCATCGACACCGGGCTCTTTGCCGATCGCCGCGATCACGCCGTCGCGGATGAGCACGTCCTTGTCGCGCCCATCCGGGAGCGTCACATTGCGCAGTATCAAATCCATCCCCCGCGTGGCAGCAGGGGTCATGGTTTGCCTCCAGGCCACCTGAGCTGGCGCGACGCGAGCTCGGCGGGGTAGACCACATGGTAGGCGCCGCCCTCCCACGCCTCGACCGCCACCCCGGCCAGGGTGTTGCGGCCGTCGGAGGCGAACCGCACACCGTCCCAGGGCATGATCATCTGCATGGAGAGCAGCGATGTCTGGCGCAGGGCGGCGCGGATGGCGGCAGGGTCACGCGAACCGCCGGCGTCGATGGCGGCCGCGAGCGTGATGACGGCCGTGAAGCTGGCCGCGGCCAGGCCCGTCATCGGGTGGCCGAACCGGTTCTGGTAGAGCGTCATCACGGCCTGTGCCGCGGGGCTGCGCTGGGCCAGCTCGGCCGACCACGGCACGGGCCGCAGCATCAGCGACGCGCCCGACGGCGGCTGCGCCAGGGCCCGGAAACCCTTGCCCAGCCCCACAACCGGCATCGTGGTGGGCGCGAGCCGGCTGATCGCCGCCGCCGCGTCGCCGGTGTGCGCCCACGCGATGATGGCTTGCGCGCCACTTTCCCTTAACCGGTCCGTCACACCGCGGCCGCCGGGATCTGCCGGGTTGACTTCTTGCTGGAGCACGATCTGGCCGTCGAACCCCTCGGCCACCGCCTTGATGTGCGCCGCGCCGTCCGCACTGTCGCCCCCGGGCTCCGTGAGGACCGCGATCCGGTGCGCGCCCTGCCGGCGCAGCAGGCCAAAGGCACTCTCGGTGAGCAGCCGGTCGCCGGGGCCCGCCCGGAAATACCAGTCCCGCCCGGCCTCGGTCAGATAGTCGGCGGTGTTGCTCGCGTCGAGCAACGGGGCGCGCAGCCGCTGCATCTCGCTGGCCGTGTCCTCCACCACGGGGGCCGATTCGGCCACCACCACGCCGACTGCCCGCTTCCTCGTGACCAGCTCGGCGGCCACCTTGACGGCCTCGTCCCTCGCGCCCTTGGTGTCGCCGCCGGCCAGCTCCAGCCGGGTGCCACCCAGCGACGGCAGCCCGGAGCCGGGACCCAGCGGAATCGACAGATCACCATGTTCTTCGTTTACGATGTCTATTGCGAGCTGTGCGCCCCGGGTGGTCTCGTCCGCGGCATCGGCGACAGGGCCGGTGCGGGCCGACAGCACCCCGATGACAAGTGGGGAGGGCGGTGAATCGGGTGCCGTGCAGCCCGTCGCGGCCATCACCGTGGCGGCCGCGCAAGCCGCCAACCAGGATAAAGACCTAAATTTCAAGCGATTAGCGGTGTTCCCGGGCTCGTGCACTGGAGTATCTTTTCGTGCGAGGCTATGAGTTTCAACCCCTTGAGTCGCTTGTGGAATGTTCTGTAGATTTGATGCCTCCAAGCCACTTGCTGCATGATTCACGCGCCGCTTAGATATATACGGCACCGAGGAGGCGCCATCGGGGTCGGGGCGGCGATTTTTAAAGCGCGCATAAAGGTGGGTATATAGGTGGCGAGCAAGGGGGGCGGGCCCAAAGGGCAGGGGGGCGTGAAAACCAGCCGTCATCAGCGGCTGACTGTGGTGTCGCATCGACGGCCCTCGCCGACACGGCCACGTGACTGGCGAGTCCCGGTCAAGCTGGGGGCGGTCCTGCTGATCCCCCTGTTCAGCTTCCTGGTCATCGCAGGCGTCCAGGTCGGCTCGTCCGTGGCAAGTGCGTCCACATTGGACAACTTCGCCGAGCATGTGAGCCTCGGCCGGCAGGTCACTCATCTCGTACATGAGTTGCAACGTGAACGAGACCGCACCACCGGCATGCTCGCGTCGCTGGGCTCGCCCGGCAACCCGTCGCGTGACGTTTCCCACCTGAATCCGGAGTGGACGGCCGTCGACCGCGCGACCGAAGAGATGCGCGCCGCCGTGCGCCCACTGCTCGGAGACCAGGCCCTGGCCGCCACCTATGCGCAGGCCGACGCGCTGCTCGCGCAGGTGCCGCAGCTGCGCGAGGGCGCCACCAAGGGCTGGCTGCGCACGCACGCGGCGTTCGAAACGTACACCCGGACGATCGCCAGCCTGCAGGCGTTGCTGCCCGCCTCGATCGAGGTGAGCGGCGACCCGACCGTGGCCCGCGTGGTGCGCGGCTACACCTATCTGTCCCTGGCCAAGGAGCTGACCGCACAGGTCCGCGGGCACCTGTTCATCGTCTGCAGCGGTGGTGCCTTCCTGCCGGGCGAGTTCGAGCGGATCGCCGATGTGCGGGCCGAGGCTCAGTCGGCGATCCAGCGCTTCCGCGACGGCGCCGACCCGAGCCAGGTGGCACAGTTTGACGACACCGTGACCGGGCAGGCGGTCAGCAACGCCAGCCGGCTGCTGCAGACCATCGTCGGCAACGCCCGCGCCGCCGAGATCGGTGTCGAGGCGCAGCAGTGGTGGCTGGCGAGCACCACCCAGTTGGAGCTGATGCGCACGGTCGAGCAGACCCTGCTCGAAAACGCCACGTCCGGCGTGCTCGCGGCGAGCGGCAGCCAGTGGCGCAGCACCATCCTCGGCACCATCGCGACCCTGACCCTTCTGCTCGTGACGGTGCTCGCGTCCGTCGTGATTGGACGCGGCATGGCCACCAGCCTCCGCTCGCTTCGCGAGCAGGCGCTCCAGGTGGCACAGCAGAAGTTGCCCAACGTCATCCAGCAGTTGCGGGCCTCCCCCACCAGTGCACCCCGGTTGCGCGTGGATCCGATCGTCATCCACGCCCGCGACGAGGTGGGCGAGGTGGCCGAGGCCTTCACCGCCGTGCACCGCAGCGCGGTGCGCCTCGCAGCAGAGCAGGCCCATATGCGCCGCAACGTCAACGACATCCTCATCAAGCTGGCCCGGCGAAGCCAGACGCTGGTCGAGCGGCAGCTCAAGCTGCTCGACAAGATGGAGAGCACGGAAACCAATCCTGAACAGCTGGCCAACCTGTTCCGGCTGGATCACCTCGCGACCCGCCTGCGCCGAAACGACGAGAACCTGCTCGTGCTCGCCGAGGGCGACAGCAGCCGCGGCCAGGATCAGCCGGTCGACCTCAACACGGTGGTGATGGCGGCCACCGCCGAGATCGAGCACTATCCGCGGGTGCGCCACGAGGTCCACGACTCAGTATACATTGTTGGCTATGCGGTCACCGACCTGGTGCACCTCATCGCCGAGCTGCTCGAAAACGCCACCAACTTCTCTCCTCCCGACACCACCGTGCAGCTGACCGCACTGTCCGAACCGGACGGTGGCGCCGAGCTCGTCATCACCGACAGCGGCATCGGCATGCCGCGCGAGGCCATCCTCGACGCCAACCGGCAGCTGGCCGCGCCGATGAGCATCGACATCTCGGCCGCCGAGCGGATGGGCCACGTCGTGGTGGGCCACCTGGCCAAGCGGCATGACATCCGGGTCTCGCTCGCCTCACGCGCCGCCGGCGCCCACGCCAGCCCGGGCGACGAAAGCGAGGACGGCGACGCCACCGGCACCATCGTGCGCATCTGGATCCCGGCCCGGCTTGTGTCGCCGCCGCCCGACGACCCCGCACCGACCGTCGAAGCCGTGCGCTGGCTCAAGCCCGACGGCACCCTGAGCCGGCAGACCGGTGCCGAGCCGCCCGTGGCCCGGCCCGTGCGGCCGCGGGCCGAGGACCTCCTGCGCCCCGGGGGCGCAATCAGGGAAAGCATCTGGTGGTCGAGGGATGGGCAAGGGGCAAACGGCGCCGGACCAGAGGCAGGGCCGGCCGAAGGCCAGGAGGAGGGCACCGAGGCGGTGCCGGTCTTCACGGAGGCCGGGCTGCCCAAGCGCACCCGCACCACCAAGCGCACGGCGACCGTCGTGATTGAGGCGGTCGTCGCAGAGGTGGACCCCGATGCGACCGAGTCCATGCTCACCAGCTTTTATAGCGGTGTACGTCGTGCGGACACCGAGACCTCGAGAGGATAGACCGTGGCTACTAGCAAGGCGGCAAGCGACTTCAACTGGCTGCTCAATGGCTTCGCGGAACGGGTGGCCGGAGTCGTGCACGCCGTGGTGGTCTCCTCCGATGGCCTGCTCGTCGCGGCGTCCGATCACCTGCCACGCGACAGCGCCGACCACTTCGCGGCCGTGACCTCGAGCCTGGTGAGCGTGGTCAAGAGCGCGGCGCGCATGTTCGACGAGGACGAGGTGCGCCAGACGGTCGTGGAGATGGGGCGCGGCTACCTGCTGGTGATGTCCATTCGCGACGGTTCCTGCCTGGCCGCGCTCGCCAGCCGCCAGGCCGAGATCGGCGTGGTCGGCTACGAGATGGCCAAGCTGGCCAAACAGGCCGGCGAGGTCCTGACCCCGGCGTTGCGGGCCGAGCTGCAGCGCAGCCTGCCGAGCTTCCAAAACGCCTGACCGTCACCCCGCCCGGCCGGCCCCACACCTGCCGGGCGTGAACCATCTCTCATTCTTGTTCTCACTCTTGCCATGGCCTGCTCAGTCCTCTGCGGAATGGCCGGCGGCCCCGCCTTTTCAAGGTGCGCCCCGGTCGATCTATCATGTCGGCGATCAACTGGAGGGCGAAGCCTTCCGTGCCCCGTCCGGCCTCGATGATCGTGAAATCAACGAGATCGGACAGGTGCCACGCCGCCAACGCCCACGCCACGATGCTGCCGGCGTCCCATGGCCCCTGGTCTACTCGCCATTCGTAGCAGTCTTCGCCGAGCGCCGCGGAAACCAAGGCGCCGTTAAGGATCGGCATGGCGTCCGGCGCGCCCGGGAGAGCCTTGGCCACCTTTGACGCGATCGCCGGCACCACCACATGCAAGGCATCCGCCGGCGGCCCGAACTCATCCTGGCGAAACTGCAACAGCCCGCCGGGATCGAACAGGCGCATGTAGCTGCAGATGATCGTGCCGAGCCCCCGCAGCAGAGACTCGCGGTCCTCAGCAGACGGCGCAGCAGAAGGGAAAGGTGGCGGCTTGCCCGTCTCGCCGTCGAGATCCTCTTCGCTCATCATCCGCAAGAGCGCGTAGGCGGCATGCAGGTCGCCCACGACCTCCTTGTCATAGTTGAGGGTCGTCATACAGGAAGTATCGTTCACGCGAACGGTTCACACATGCCGAGAGTGGGCATCGAGACTGTAGATCGACTTGACGGACGCGAACGGTAAGGCAGGCTGTCCAATCATGAGGAGAACGATCGCGGCCGTGGCCGCTGGGGCACTGGTGCTGGTGCTGCCCGCGGTGCCGGCGTCGGGGGCACCCGCACGGTATGAGGCGGAAAACGCCACGATCTCGCGTGGGCTGATCGAGACCAATCATCTGAACTTCTCCGGCACCGGGTTTGTCAACAACGACAACGTCGCCGGGTCCTACACACAGTTCGCCGTCAACGCGCCCCGCGCGGGCACCACGACACTGACGATCCGCTACTCCCACGGGACGGCGACCAACCGGCCCGCCGACGTCTCGGTCAACGGCGCCGTCGTGTCGGCCGGGCTCGACTTCCCCGGCACCGCCAACTGGGACACGTGGGCCAACAAGACGCTGACCGTCGTGCTTGGCGCGGGCGCCAACACCATCCGGGTCACCGGGACGACCGCGGCCGGGCCGGCAAACTTTGACTATATAGAAATAGATGACATCATCGCGGTACCGGATTATCAGGCCGAGGACGCGACAATCTCCAACGGGGCGATCGAGTCCAACCACGCGGGCTTCACCGGCACAGGATTCGTCAATTACGCCAACGCCGTCGGGTCCTATGTGGAGTTTTTGGTCGCCGCACCGGCCGCGGGCAACACCAATCTGACGTTCCGCTACGCCAACGGCACGAGCGCCAACCGGGCCATGTCCATCAGTGTGAACGGTGCGCCCGGCACGACCGTCGCGTTCGGCAGCACCGGCGCGTGGACGGTCTGGGTCGAGACGTCGGTGACGATGGCGCTCAACGCCGGGGCCAACACGATCCGCGCGACCGCGACGATCGCCGACGGCGGGCCCAACCTCGACCGCCTCACGCTCAACGCGCCAGGCGGCGGCAACGGCCCCACGGCCGCCGAGCTGCTCGCCAAGGTGGCCTCGTGCCAGCAGGTGTCCAACGGCCGATACAGCACGGATTCGGGCGGCTCGCCCACGATCCCGGTGTGCCAGAAGACCGGCGCCGTATTCTGGCAGGCCGACATGGACATCGACTGCGACGGCATCCGCACGGCGCAGTGCAACGAGCAGACCGACTGCTGCTTCCTGCCCGACACCGCCTGCCACTCGTCGGCCAACCAGCCGCTCAACGCGGCCCAACTGCCGTTTGTCGTCCTGCCGAGCCCGAGCGCCACCTGGGATTACCGGAATTTCAACATCGGCTGCGGCACGGTCGTGGCAATCATTTTTAACAATCAGGTGTTGTACGCGGCCGCGGGTGACACAGGTCCGACGGCCATCATCGGTGAGGCGTCATACGCGAGCGCCTCGCGCCTGGGCATCAACCCCGATCCCAAGTTCGGCGGCGTTGACTCGGGCGTGACCTACATTGTTTTCCAAGGGTCACAACGGGTTTCGCCGATCGAGAGCCATGCGGGGGCGGTTGCCCTGGGCGAGACGCTCGCGCGTTCCTTTGTGCAAAACAACTAGGCGCGGGTAGGGCCGGCCATG
>JBIOYB010000475.1:0-11597 GCA_044869915.1 Allorhizocola sp. | reverse complement strand
GCGGTCAGCGGGAGCACCTCCTTGGACACGAACGACAGCATCGGGTCGCTCGCCAGGACCTCGTTGTTGACGTCCTGCCGCTGCGTGATGCGGGCGGCACCGCCCAGCAGCGCGACCGTCGCGTCCTTGCCGTTCATGAACTGCAGCAGCTCCCAGGCCTGCTGCTTGAACTTCGACGCCGGGTTGAGCACATGCCCGCCGCCGCCCGACATGGACACGAAGTTTTGCCCGCGGATGCCGGCGCCGGGTCGGATCGCTGGGATTTTCGTGTACCCGACCTTCTCGTCGCGGTCGGCCATCTTCGCGATGCCCTTCTGCGGCTCGACCACGCTGCGCCAGAAGTAGTCGCCCTCGAGCAGGATGGCCATCTTCCCTTCAGCGAACGCCTGGAACGACTTGTCGCGCCCCTTGGCGTCCTGCTGCAGCACGGCGTCGCCCAGCCCCGCGGAGTAGATGCGTTCGTAGAGCCCGAGCATGTCGCGCACGGCCTGGCTGTTGCCCTGCCATTTGCCGCCCGCCCAGATCTCCTGGCCCGCGCCCACGAGCAGCGGCAGCGCGCCCTGCATGGTGGTCGCCTCGCCCATCGCGGTGCCCGCGTTGAGCTGGACCGGCGTCACGCCCGGCAGCTTGGCCTTGATAGTCTGCGCGGCCGACAAGATGTCGTCCCACGACGCCGGCTGCCAGTTGGTGGGCAGACCCGCGTCGGCGAACAGCTTCTTGTTGTAGTAGATGACGCGCCCGTCGGTGCCCGACGGCACGCCAAAACGCTTGCCGTTGTAAGACATGTTGCCCTGCACGGACGGCGGGATCTGCGCCCATCCCTCCCAGCCGTCGACCTTGTCCTTGCCCACGAGGTCCTCGAGCGGCTTGATGTATCCGGCGTCGGCGAACTCACCGACCCAGATGCCGTCGAGGGAGTAGATGTCGGCGCCCGAGCCGGAGCGCAGATCGAGCGCGATCTTGCTCTTGTAGTCCTCATCGGACGCGCCGGACGGCTGGAACGTCACCGTCGCGGTGCGGCCCTTGGCCCGTTGCGCTTCGACAAACTTGGGGATCACATATTTTTCGATCCAGTCGGCGCCCGCTGCGTTCTTGCCGCCTGAGATCGAGTTAGCCGCGATCGTCAGCGAGAACTCCTTGGCGTCGGCGTTTTGGCCGCTGTCGGTGGGGGAGTCTTTGCCCAGGCAGCCGGTGGTCGCCATGGTGACGGCGAGCAACGCTGCCCCGGCCACGAACCTGCCGATGGTCATAAGCCCGACCATTGCATGATCAGTGGAGTATGTCTATACCTAACCCTCTATCTACACCGATATTCGGACTGCCCTACGTCTGGCGCAGGCTTGCCGGTGCGGAGACGTGGGCTATCGCGCCTGCACCGGCTGGCGGGGCTGCGGCCGGAAGTTGGCCTCGTCGTAGAGCACCCACCCGTCGATGGCTAGCTCATAAACGCGGTGGTGGGTCTCGCCCGCGGCCATCCGCTGCGGATCGATCGCGGGCGCGGTCTTCGGCCAGCGGCCGGCATAGGCGGCGATCGCGCCGTCTATGCCGGTGGTGGGCAGCTCGGTCGCATGGCCGGTGAAGGTGACCCCGCGCACCGGCTGCCCCTGGTCTTCGAGCTCGATGGCCAGGACCGCACCGGCGACGCGGCCGTCGCGGCGGATGTTGGCGCAGTGCTCCCGGCCGGGCCGGGAGATGAACCACAGCCGGTCCGGGGCGAACGCATAGGCGAACCACAGGTTGCACACCACGGGTGAACCGTCGTCGCGCACGGTCGCCAACTGCATCACCTTGCCCGAAGTGACGTAGTCCTCCAACAGCTCACGCGGCTCTGCCATCTCGCCCTCCCGGAAAGCTTAGGCTATCCTAACGCCGTGCTCCCACCCCCACTGTCGCAAACGGCGATGCGGTTGTCGCATCTGGATCCTTACGCAGGATTCGATGTGGCGCCAGGGCCTCACCCGGATTGGTGGGTGTTGGACGGCTCGGAGCTCAAACTGGACGGCTGGATGACGCTTCTGGTGCGCCGGCACGGTCATCGCGCGACCGCCGGGAGCATGCTGGGCGACGCGCTCGTACGCGCGGTAGTTCACCCGACCGTGTCGGCACTCGTGCTCGAGCGGCGGTGTCCCGACCCGGCGGCGTCCAATGTGGCCGTCCGGCTCGACGAAGCCGGTGACTTCGCGCGCGCCGCGATCCTGCGCCCGCACGTGGCGGTGCTGGCGGGCGATCCGGCGGCCGGTGATCCGGACAGCATCGTCGTGGACGATCTGCCCGACCTGGTCGCCTGGTGGGCGCGGCATACCGCGGCCACGCTGGCGCCGCTTTTGAGTCGAGTGCGCGCCCGTGCGCCGTTCGGCCTCCCGGCGCTGTGGGGCAATGTGGCCGACGCCGTGACGTCGATCACGCTCTGGATTGGACAGTTGGCGGGCCAGGACCCGTGCGCGCTGTGGGCTTTCTCTCAGCGGTTGGTCGAGGCGCTGGCGGCCCACGCGCCGGTGCGGCTCGCCCGGCCGCGTCCGTTCCCGGTGGTCGATCCGATGGGGGAGCAGTGGTATCAGGTTCGGGGCACGTGCTGTCTGTCCTATCGCAGCGCCCTGGGTGAGGGGTTTTGCAGCACCTGCCCGCTGCGCGACGACGAATCCAGGACGGGTTTGCTAATTCGGGTAGCCTAACCTAACTTAGGGTTGACCTTGTTCTTCCCCTCGCGAGATTGGAACGCCGCATGCGCGCGTTACGTCCGGTCCTCGCCGCGGCGGCGTTGAGCCTTGCGCTCGCCGGCTGCGGCGGCGCGGAAACCCCCGCAGGCAACGCACCTGAGGCGGCCGGCCCCTGGTCGTTCACCAACGGAGACGGCACCGTCGTCAAGGCCGACAAGCGACCCGAGCGCATCATCGCGCACGCGGGCGAGGCAGCCGCCTTGATTTCCTTTGGCATCAAGCCGGTCGGCATCTACGCGGACGAGCCGGTCAAGACCGACCCCAACCTCAAAGACCTCGATCTGACCGGTATCACCATCCTCGGCGAGGAATGGGGCAAGATCGACGTGGAGAAGGCCGCGGCGCTGCGGCCCGACCTCATCGTCGGCGACTGGTGGCCCGCCGAAAAGGCACACAGCGGGCTCGAGGAGGGCGTCGACGAGAAGAGCAAGAAGCTCAAAGAGCTGGCCCCGGTGGTGGGCGTGTCCCAGGGCAAGTCCATTGTGGACCTCGCGAAGGGCTACGAGGACCTGGCCAAGAGCCTCGGCGCCGCCGTGGACTCCCCGCAGATCGCCGCGAACAAGAAGCGCTTCGAGGAGGCCGTGGTGCGCTTCAAGGCCGCGGTGGCGGGCAAGCCCGGCCTGACCGTCCTGGCCATGTCGCCCTCCGACGACAAGGTTTACGTGGCCAACCCCGAATACGCACCGGAGCTGCTGGACCTGCAGAGCTTCGGGCTCAAGGTGATCAACCCGAACAGCCCGGATCCCGCCTTTCCCTACTGGGAGAACCTCAGCTGGGAAAACGCCGACAAGTACCAGCCCGACCTGATCCTGTGGGACGGCCGGTCCTTCAAACCCACGTCCAACGCGGAATGGGGCGCCAAGCAGCCCACCTGGTTCAGCATCAAGGCGGCCAAGGCCGGCGCGGTCGTGTCCTGGCCGGCCTACTGGATGCACACATTCGGCCACTTCGCCGCCGAGCTGGACAAGCTGACCGAGGCGGTCAAGGCCGCCAACGAGAATGTCGGTGATTAATTTTCTTGGTACGCGGCGAGCCCTCGCCCTCGGGCCCGGGCTCGCCGTGCTGGGCGCGGTTCTCGCGCTCGCCGCGTTTTTGAGCGTGACCCAGGGCTCACGCGACATTGGACTGTCCGATGTGGTGCGGGCCCTGGCCGGGCTCGCCGGTGACGAGTCCATGACCAGCACCGTGACGCTCGAACTGCGCGTGCCGCGTACCCTGCTGGGCATCCTGGTCGGTGCGGCCCTTGGCGTCGCGGGCGCCATCCTGCAAGGGGTCACGCGCAACCCGCTGGCCGACGCCGGGATCATGGGGATCAACGCCGGCGCGGCTGTGTTCGTGGTCTTCGCGATCACCGTGCTCGGGATCCGCGGCGTCGGCGTGTATGTGTGGTTCGCGTTCGCCGGGGCGATCGGCGCCACCCTGCTGGTGTACGCGATCGCGTCGCTCGGCCGCGAAGGCGCCACACCGGTCAAGCTCGCTCTCGCCGGTGTGGCCGTCACCGCCGGGCTCGGCTCCGTCACCACGGGCGTCGTCATGACGAACGTCAACGCCCTCAACGAGTTGCGCTTCTGGCAGGTGGGATCGCTGGCCGGCCGGTACGCGCCGGTCCTGACCGGTGTCGCGCCATTCCTGTTCGCCGGCCTGATCGCGGCGCTGGGCCTGGGCCGGGTGCTCAACGGCCTCGCGCTGGGCGAAGACGTCGCCCGCGGGCTCGGGCAACGGGTCACGCTGGCGCGCACGCTCGCCTTCGGCATCGTGGCGGTGCTCGCGGGCGCGGCCACGGCGGCGTGCGGGCCGATGGTCTTCATTGGGCTCGTGGTGCCGCATGTGGCCCGGTTTGTGTGCGGGCCGGACTACCGGTGGATCATCCCGTACTCGATGCTGATTTCGCCGATCTTCCTGCTGCTGGCGGATGTGCTCGGCCGGGTCGTGGGTGCCCCGGGCGAGCTGCAGGTCGGTGTGGTCCTGGGAGTGCTGGGAGCGCCGGTCTTCATCGCGATTGTGCGGTACGGCCGGATGTCCGAGGTGTGATGGCGATGACCACGTTGACGGCTTTAACGGCCACTTTGACGCTCAACCGGCGGCGGCGCTCGGCCCGGATCGCGCTCGTCAACGGCGCGCTGGCCGCGGTCGTGTTGGCACTCTTCGTGTTCACGATGATGGTCGGCAGCTTCCGGCTCACGGCCGCGGAGGTCGTCGGCTCCCTGCTGGGCATGGCAAGCAACAAGAGCGTCGACTTCGTCGTGCTGGGTCTGCGCCTGCCCACGGCGGCGACCGCGCTGGCGGTCGGGCTCGCCCTGGGCGCCTCCGGGACCATCTTCCAGCGCCTGCTGCGCAACTCGCTCGCATCGCCCGACTTCGTGGGCATCTCCTCGGGCGCCGGCTTCGCCGCGGTCACCGGCATCGTGGTCCTGCAGTTCAGTGGCATCGCCGTCGCAGGCGCCGCCCTGGGTGGCGCCATCGTGGCCGCCCTGCTGATGTATGTGCTCGCCTGGCGCGACGGGGTGAGCGGCTATCGCTTCATCCTGATCGGCATCGGTGTGGCCGCCTTCTTCGACGGGCTCGTCGGCTTCATGCTCACCCGTGCCCAGCTTTTCGAGGCGCGCCAAGCGATGCATTGGCTCACCGGCTCGGTCGGGCAGGCCAACCGCACCGAACTCAGGTTGCTGCTCGCCTCGCTGGTCGTGCTGCTGCCGTTGGCTGTGCTGCTGCAGCGGCAGCTGCGCATGCTCGAGCTCGGCGACGACGCCGCGCGCGGGCTGGGGGTGCGTGCCGAGCTCGCCCGCGCGGGCCTGCTGGCGACCGCCGTCGTGCTCGTCGCGCTGGCCGTCGCCGCGGCCGGGCCCGTCATCTTCGTCGCACTGGTCGCCGGGCCGATCGCCAACCGGCTGCTGGGCCCCGCCGCCGGAGGCGTGGCCGCCGCCGCGTTGGTCGGTGCCGTGCTCGTGCTCACCGCCGACCTCGTTGCGGCGCATGCGCTGCCATCGCCGCTGCCCACCGGAGTGGTCACCGGCGCGGTCGGCGCGCCGTATCTGCTGTGGCTGCTGGCCACCACCAACCGACAAGGAGCGGGCGGATGACCCGATTGCGCGCGCAGGGCCTGTCCCTCGGCTACGACGACCGGACCGTCGTGGACAATCTCGACGTCACCGTGCTCGACCGGAAGGTCACGGCCATCGTCGGAGCGAACGCGTGCGGCAAATCCACCCTGCTGCGTGGGCTCGCCCGGCTGCTCAAGCCGCGTCAGGGCGCGGTGTATCTCGACGGCAAGACGTTCGCCGAGATGAGCACGCTCGACGTCGCCAAAATGCTTGCCCTGCTTCCGCAGACGCCCATCGCGCCGGACGGCATCACGGTCGCCGACCTCGTGTCGCGCGGCCGGTACCCGCATCAGGGCTGGTTCCGCCGGTGGAACGAGCGCGACCGCGACGCGGTGACCCGGGCGCTGGCCACGACCGACACGGCCGACCTGATCGACCGCCCGCTGCGGCAGCTGTCCGGCGGGCAGCGGCAGCGGGTGTGGGTGGCGATGGCGCTGGCGCAGGACACCGACCTGCTGCTGCTCGACGAGCCCACCACCTACCTGGACATCAACCACCAGGTCGAGCTGCTCAAGCTGCTGCGCGCGCTCAACGTCGGATCCGGCAAGACCATCGTGACCGTGCTGCACGACCTCAACCTGGCCTGCCGCTTCTGCGACCACATCATCGCCATGGCCTGCGGCGCCATCGTCGCCGAGGGGCCTCCGGCCGAGGTCATCACCGCCGAGCTGGTCGAGAAGGTCTTCGGGCTGCGGTGCGTGGTCATCGCCGATCCGGTGGCCGGGACGCCCATCGTCGTACCGGCATGACAGTACCGGCATGACATCTGTCATGGGATAACCATGATTCGCGGCCGGGTCGGCTGCCCGGTGTGCGTTTTACCTTGGGATACATGACAAATTCGGGTACAAGCTCGGGCGCGGCCGTGCACCTCATCGGTCTGGAAAAACAATACGGCCCGGTGCGCGCGGTCGACGGGATCGACCTGATGATCGCCCCGGGCGAGGTGGTCGCCCTGCTCGGCCCGAACGGCGCGGGCAAGTCCACCACGGTCGACATGATGCTCGGCCTGATCAAGCCGGACGGCGGGCAGGTCTCCATCTTCGGCCGGTCGCCGCGCCAAGCCGTGGTCGAAGGCCTGGTCGGCGCGATGCTGCAGGCCGGTGCGCTGCGCGACAACCTGACCGTCGCCGAGACGGTGGGCGAGATCGCGGCGCTGCACGGCAGATACGAGCGCACGGCCGAGACGCTCGAGCGCACCGGCCTCACCGAGTTGGCCAAGCAGCGCTGCACCAGGCTGTCCGGCGGCGAGAAGCAGCGGGTGCGGTTTGCCCTCGCGCTCATCAGCGAGCCCGACCTGCTGCTGCTCGACGAGCCGACGACGGGCATGGATGTGGAGGTGCGGCGGCGGTTCTGGGAGTCAATGCGCGACTACACCGGCACCGGACGCACCGTCATGTTCGCCACGCACTATCTGGAGGAGGCGCAGGACTTCGCCGACCGGGTGGTGCTGCTGGCGCGCGGCCGGATCGTCGCCGACGGTTCCGTGGCCGAGGTGCGGGCCCATGCCGCGGGGCGCACCGTGCACGCCTTCGTGCCGGGCGCGTCGGCTTCCTTGATGGAGGCGTTTCCGGGGGTCGCCGAGGTGACCCAGCGCGACAGCCGGTTTGCGTTGCGGTGCACCGACTCCGACGCGGCGCTGCGCGCCCTGCTGGCCCGGTGCCCGCAGGCGCACGACATCGAGGTCACGGCGGCCGGGCTCGAGGACGCCTTCATCGCTCTCACTTCGGAAAAGCAGGAGGTCGCAGTCGCATGAACGTTCGTTATCTGATGCTGGAGACGCGGGTCTATCTCCGCAACACCCGGTTCCTCATCTTCACGCTGATCATGCCGGCCGCGCTTTTCGTTATCTACATTGGGCTTTGGGGCGGACTTGGCGCCGCCTATCCCGACGGCACCCCGGCCGCGCCCTCGCTGATGGTCAGCATGGCCGGATACGGCGCCATGGGCGCGGCTCTGTCGACGGGGATGACCGTCGCCATCGAGCGCGAGTATGGCTGGATGAGGCAGCTGCGCCTGACCCCGATGACCGGGCTGGGCTACCTGCTGGCCAAGGCCACGCTGTCCATGCTGGTGGCGCTGCCCACGATCCTGGTGGTCTCGCTGCTGGGCGTGACGGTCGGCCGGGTCGATCTGTTCGCCGAGCAGTGGCTCATGGTCACGCTTGGCCTGTGGATCGCGGTGATCCCGTTCGCCGTGATGGGCGTCGTGATCGGCCAACTGTCCACAGCGGACAGCACGCAGGCCGTCGGCGGGGCGGTCATGATGATCCTCGGCTTGGCGGGCGGCATGTGGATCCCGTCGCAGATCGTGCCCGGTTGGGCGGTCGACCTCATGCGCCTCACGCCCAGCTTCTGGCTGCGCGAGTTGGGCCAGTCGGCGTTCAACCGGGTCATAGACGGGCGGACGGCGGTCCTCGTGCTCGGCGGCTGGACGCTCGTGGCCGTCGCGCTCGCGGCACGGCGCTACCGGTCCGAGCTGGCACGGGCCTAGCACGGGATACGGTGGCATGATGAAAGGCGTTGGTGGGCGCAGGTGGGGGTTGGGCATCGGCGTGTTCTTCACGCTCCTGCTCATCCCCGCGGGCGTGCAGCTGGCCGAGGGCACGACGGGCGGGCACAGGGTGCTCGTGCTCAGCCTGCTGATCGCCTACGGGCTGGGCTACCTCGTGCTTCCTTCGGTGCTGTGGTGTGCCGCGCTGTGGGTGCGGCTGGCCGGGATGGCCTACATGACCGCGGTGGGCGTGGCCTTCATCGCCAACGTGGGCCTCGGAGCCATGCCCCTCATGGCCTACGCGATCGGGATCGGCGCGATGATGCTGCCGCCCAAGTGGGCGATCGGCACCTGCGGCGCGGTGGTCGCGGGCTTCGCCCTGGCCGCCGAGGTGGAGGGTGAGGCGGGCAGCCTGTGGGGCCCGTGGGCCGGGCTGCTCAGCATCACCGTCGCGTTGCTGCTGATGGGCATGCTGATGAGGTCCAACCGGTCGCTGCAGCGGGCGCAGCACGAGCTCGCCGCGATGGCCGTCACCCAGGAGCGGGAGCGGGTCGCCCGCGACCTGCACGACGTGCTCGGCCACACGCTCACCTCGCTGGCGGTCAAGGCCTCGCTCGCCCGGCGGCTGCTCGGCAAGGGACTGGCCGAGCAGGCAGCCGCCGAGATCTCCGACGTCGAGCGGCAGGCGCGGGAGGCGCTGGCCGAGGTGCGGGCCACGGTCTCGGGCTATCGGGAGGCGTCGCTGGCCGCCGAGGTGGCCGGGGCGCGGGTGGCGCTGGAGGCAGGGCAGATCGAGGCGCAGGTTTCGGGCGACCTCGACGGTGTGCCGCCGCGCCTGCGTGAGATCTTTGCTTTTGTGGTACGCGAGGGAGTCACCAACGTCATCCGGCACAGCGGCTCGACCTCATGCTCCATCCACATCGGACCGTCCTACGTGGAGGTTGTCGACACCGGCGGCCCGGCCGTGACCGCCGCGCCGGCCGGCAACGGGCTGTCCGGGATGCGGCAACGGCTCGAAGCCGTCGGCGGCAGCCTTTCCGCCGGGCCCGTCCCGGGCGGCGGCTTCCGCATCCGGGCCGAAGTCGTTGGGGCCCAATGATTCGCGTGCTGCTGGCCGACGACCAGGCGCTGATCCGTGGGGCGCTGGCCACCATGCTCAACCTCGAGCAGGGCATCGAGGTCGTGGCGCAGGCCGCCAGCGGCGACGAGGCGCTCGTCGCCGCGGAAGCACACCGGCCCGACGTCGCCCTGATCGACGTGCAGATGCCGGGCATGGACGGTCTGGCCGCGGCCGCCGCCCTGCACAAGGCGATGCCCGCGGTGCGCATCATCATCTGCACCACCTTCGGGCGGCCGGGCTACCTCGCACGGGCCATGGCCGCGGGCGCGAGCGGGTTCGTGGTCAAGGACGCGGCACCCGAATACCTCATCGACGCGATCCGGCGCGTGCACGCCGGCCTGCGCGTGGTCGACCCGGGCCTGGCGGCCGAGTCGCTGGCGGCCGGCTTCAGCACCCTGACCCAGCGCGAGCGGGAGGTCCTGCTGGCCGCCGCGACGGGCGCGACCGTGCGCCACATCGCCCAAAGCCTGCACCTGTCCGAGGGCACCGTGCGCAACCACCTGTCGTCCGCGATCGGCAAAACCGGCGCCCGCACCTCGGCCGAAGCAGCCCGTATCGCCGAGTCCCACGGCTGGTTGTGACCTCGGGGAGGATCTCCTCGAAGCCGGCTGGCTAATCGGGGTCGATGAATGGGACGACGACAATTCTGATCCGGGAGCGGCCGGCCAACGTGGACGGGTCGTTCACCGTAGACGTGTGCGTGGGCGCCGCTGAGTTCGGCGCGACCGTGTCTGAGACGAGGCGACGCCTTTGGCCGTGCGGATGCCGATCACCCGGCGGGTGAGCGGGCAGGGCTCGCGGTTCGACCTGCCCAACGAGCGGGAGACGGTGAACCTTCTGATGGTCACGGCACGGCCGGACGGGCCGAAGGACGAGGCCGACCGCCACTACCGCACCGAATTGCGGCTTTGGCAGGACGCCGGGCGTGGGGCGGCGGTGCTGGCGCGGATGGCCAGGCGGGTGGGGACCAGGGTGGTGCCGTGCTCGGGTTCGCCTCGTTCGATCTGGCGTAGGACGCCCTGCACGCATCTGCGCCCGACTTCGGCGAAATCCTGGTGCACTGTCGTGAGTGGAGGGATGAACGAGGCCGCGTCCGGGATGTCGTCGAAGCCGACGACGCTGACGTCGCCGGGCACGGATCGGCCGTGTTCGTGCAGGGCGCGCAGGATGCCGAGGGCCATCTGGTCGTTGGCGGCGAAAATGGCCGTGCAGTCGGGTTTTTGGGCCAGTGTGAGGCCGGCGCGATAGCCCGACTCGGCGGACCAGTCGCCGTGCAGTGGTCGTGGGACAGGCCGGCCTGCGGCTTCGAGCGTCTGCTGCCAGGCGCGCCAACGACCCTTGCTGGCGTAGGAGTCTTCCGGCCCGGTCACGTGCCACACCGTGTGGTGGCCGAGTTCGAGCAGGTGCGTGACGGCCTGCCGCGCGCCGTCGCCCTGGTCGGTGTCGACGACCGTGTATCGGTCGCCCGCGTCGGAGTCCACGACCACCACCTGCACGTTGGGCGGGAGGGTCACGGTCGCCGCGTCGAGCAGGTGTACCTCCATGATGACGATGATCCCGTCGACGGCCAGCTCGCCGAGGCGGGTGAAGGCGCCGAGGACGCTGTCCTGGGTGGGCACCGCGACCGGGATGAGCGTGATGGCGTAGCCCTCGGTGGCGGCGTGGTTGGCGATGGCTTCGAGGGTGCGGCTGTTGCCGATGCTCGACAGCGAGAAGAGGATTACGCCGATCGTGCGGAACGCGCCTCGCTTGAGCGCGCGGGCGGCGCTGTTGGGCAGGTAGCCGAGTTCGCGCATGGCCGCGAGGACCTGTTCGCGGGTGCTGCCGATCACGCTGGGGTGGCCGTTGGAGACGCGCGACACGGTCTGCGACGAGACCCCGGCGAGCCGGGCCACGTCGGCCATCGAGACCCGCCGTTGTCTGGGCCGGCTCATGCGTCTCCTCCCAGCGATGTTCCAGCGATTTGCGGCGATGTGAGCAGGACGCGTTCGGTAACGAATCAGAAACCCGCAGTTGACGCGCCCGGCGGCCCGGTGACAGTATCACCCCGCCAATGTTTACGTAAACATTGGCGATCTGTGGGGATTCAATCCCCAGCTCGGCGTGCTACACCAGATCAGGAAACTGCTGCAAGCCCACGATGTTTACGCAAACATCCGGAAGGAG